>NZ_CAMKRR010000049.1 GCF_946415235.1 uncultured Ruminococcus sp.
AGTACCAGCTCGAACCTGCGCTTCCGGGCATAGTTGAGGTCTCGCGTGTGCCCTTTATGCCGTTCTTGTCATACTTCTTCCACTCTGTTGCATTTTCAAGGGGAGCCTTGCCGTTCTTGCCCTTGTAATCGTCAAGCTCGGGAAGAATGAGCGGCAGCTCTTCATCGTCAAGAACGTGTATCTCGCCGTCCTCGCCGTGAACTATCGGAACAGGCTCGCCCCAGTAGCGCTGACGTGCGAATATCCACTCGCGGAAGTGATAGTTGACAGTGCGCTTAGCTCTGCCCATTTTTTCAAGCTTCTGTGTGATAGCTTCCTTGGCTTCCTCAACGGTAAGACCTGTAAACTCCTCGGAGTTGATGAGCTTGTAGCCCTTGCCGAGGTACTCGGTCTTTTCCATAGCGGCTTCGGAAACGTCGATGTGACCGTCCTTGCCGTCGATTACCTGAATCATGTCAATATTATGTGCAATGGCATACTCGAAGTCACGCTGGTCGTGGCTCGGAACAGCCATAACTGCGCCTGTACCGTAGCTTGCAAGTACGAAGTCGCCGATAAACATACGGACTTCCTTGCCGTTTACGGGATTTATACAGGTTACACCCTTGAGCTCGCAGCCTGACTTGGTCTTGTTGAGCTCTGTACGGTCCATGTCGTTCTTCTTCTTGGTCTCTGCAATGTAAGCCTCGACCTCTTCCCTGTTCTGAACACGGTCAAGAAGGCTCTCTGTGATAGCTCCGTCGGGAGCGAGAACCATGAATGTGATACCGTAGATAGTCTCGATACAGGTGGTGAAAATAGAGAACTTTCCGCCGCCAACGATGTCAAATTCTACCTCGACGCCTGTGGACTTGCCTATCCAGTTTCGCTGTATAGCCTTTGTGGACTCGGGCCAGTCTATCTCGTCGAGTCCTTCAAGGAGCTTCTCAGCGAATGCGGGCTGGTCGATTACCCACTGCTTCATGTTCTTTCTGACTACAGGGAAGCCGCCGCGCTCGGACTTGCCGTCGATGACCTCGTCGTTGGAGAGAACTGTTCCCAGCTCTTCGCACCAGTTTACGGGCATATCTATATACTTGGCATAGCCGTCCTTGTAGAGCTGCTTGAATATCCACTGAGTCCACTTGTAGAACTCGGGATCGGACGTAGCTACCATCTTTGACCAGTCGTAGTCAAAGCCAAGCTCCTTGAGCTGCTTTGAGAAAGTCTTGATATTTTCCTGAGTAAAGCCATTTGGGTGATTTCCCGTATTTACGGCATACTGCTCGGCAGGAAGTCCGAAGGAGTCATATCCCATTGGGTGAAGGACATTATAGCCCTGCATACGCTTCATTCGCGAAACGATGTCCGTAGCGGTATATCCCTCGGGATGACCTGCGTGGAGACCTACTCCCGACGGATAAGGGAACATATCAAGCGCATAGAACTTAGGCTTGCTGAAATCCCATACATCAGTCTTGAAGGTCTCGTGTTCTTCCCAGTATTTCTGCCATTTGGCTTCAACAGACGTGAAATCATATCTGCTCATTTAATATCATTCCTTTATTTAATTATTGATAGTTACAGTTTTTGTAAAATGCTGCCTGATATTCTTTTGTACGCATAAAAGCACCGCACAGCCGATATCAAGTATTCCCTCTATGAGATATAACCAGTTGGTGCCGATATTCGATATGTTCTGCGGAAGATATATCAGCGCTATCACCGCAAGCACTGCCGCAGCCATATAATTGAAGTACTTGAAGCCCGTCAGCAGCATAACGGCAAGTCCTGCCGCTATGAACATATCACTGAAGCTGAAGCCTCCGCCTATGACCATGTTCAGCACTGCTTTTGCTATAAGGTATACGCCGATAATGATACACAGCATACGTCCCTTTGTATCATTTGTCCGCATTGCTTACTCCTTTGTGATGAGACTGCTGATGTCGAGCTGCTCTCCGTCAGCCCACAAGCCCTCAAGCTTGTAGAAGTTTCTTGTATCCTTGTAGAATACATGGACTATGATATCAGCATAGTCCAGTATGATCCATGTATTTCCCGTATCAGCTTCGCGTCGCAGCGGCTCTATGCCCTTCTGCGAAAGTACGAACTCAACCTCGTCCGCAAGAGTCCTTGCGTGGGTATTGCTGTTACCGTTGACGATAACGAAGTAATCGGCAAGTATAGTAAGATCGGATATCTTTATCGCCTGTATATCCTCGCCTTTTTTGTTATCAAGAGTTTTTATTATAAGTTCAAGTTTTTCCTGCTCGGTCATTCATTTCACCTTTCCTTGGGATCATTAATAGTCAGTGGCACGTGGCGGCTCCGTAGCCTTTTCAAGCTCCTTGAAGGTAGCGCCCATGTCATCATAGGTGTCATAGCTGTAATTGTATTCCTCTACGAACTCGACGATATTGCTCTCTGAGAGAAGCATCGGGTTCTGATACGGTCTGAAATACTCGTTGAGCATATCTATTGTAGCTCTCTTGTGGATAGAGTAAATACTGTAAAAATCCTTACTGTTTACATAATAGTCCGCATCTTCGCCCGGTACCATATTTACCATAACACTGTCCATAGTAAGAGTCGAGCCAAAATCAGCAAGCTTGCTGAGATCTTCAACGCTCATATTTGTAGCTATCCACTTATTTTTGTATATAGTATTGAGGTAGCTGTAAAGCTTTATCTTTCCCTCGTCCTTTACTATGCTGAGCATCTTCTGCATGGCAGCAACCATAAAGCGGCGCTGGTTCTGTACTCGTCCGATATCGCCCTGCAGCCAGTCGTGACGGAAGCGGACGAACCACTCTGCCTGTTCACCTGTAAGAGTGACCGGATCTCCCGCAGGTATTATCTTGTCAGCCTCATACATTATCTCGTTGTCGATAGTCATGGGGATTCCGCCTACAAGATCTACGATATCCCTGATATCAAAGCAGGCTGTGGTGATATATGCGTCTATTGGTATGCCGAAGCATTCCTGAACGCAGTTTACAACTCGCTGGATGTTGCTCACCTCGGGATCGCCCCATGCGTATACACTGTTGATCTTGGTCGTTTCATTGCTCGTGTAATACAGCATCGAGCTGTCACGGGGAACCTGAAGGATATTGAGCTTTCCGCCTGCGATATCGAACTGACATATCCATATAACATCGGTATTCTCCACATCCTCGTCAAATCCGAGGAAAAGCACCGTGTACTGACCCTCTATGAGCTGTGGAAGATCCAGTCCGTCGGTAAAATCCTCGTTTACGACCTCGGTATCGACATTGAGCTCCATTGTAGGAGTTTCAAGCTCGCCCTCGATATCAACAGTAGGCTGCCAGCGCTTAAAATATGTGAGTATTGAAACTCTCTCATCGGGCTGACCGCTCTTTTTGTACCAAAGTATTGGCATATTCAGGCAAAGCGCGATTATAGCGGCGATACTGACCGCTACAGAGGATATCTTCACAATGATATCCTTTTTGCTCTTTTTGCCGCTTCCCTGCTTTTTACCGCTTTCCGAAGGCTTTTCGCCCTTTTTCTCATGAAGTCCGTGATAGGTCTGCTGTTCGGGTGAGCGCTTCGGACGTTCATCCTCATCGCCTATGCTGATATCTATGGAAGGAGACTCATGAAGTCCGCGGTACTCGTTGAGCACCACTGTCGTTCTCGGTCTCTGATCTACTTTCTTAAGCTTGCGAAGCGGCTTTGGCTGCTTCGGAGCTTCAGGTATATCTATATTTATCTCCTGATTAAGTTCCTCTCGTTTCATTTGAATCCTCTTTTCAAAATGCCATTATTTTTTCTCTTCCTTAAGAAGTCTCGTATAAAAATTGTAGCCTTCAACGGTACATATCGGGATAACTCCGCCCTTTTTTATAACAGACTTCATTGAAAACGCAAATGCCTCCAGCATTGCGGTGTTAAGGTCGGTATATGCGAGCTTACGCATTTTATCGACGTCCTTATAGTCTCTTTCGGCAGAAACAAGGTCGCCGATGTAGACTATCTCCTCAAGGCGGGACATCCCTGCCCTGCCGACTGTATGAAATCTTATGGAATTGAGTATATCTATATCCTCGACTCCGAACTCTTTTTTAACATAATAAGCGCCTGCGATACCGTGAAGGAGCGAACGTGTCTCCATTTCCTCCCGGCAGACAGTATATCCGCTCTCAAGGACAAGAGCCTTCTGCTCTTCCTCGGGGAGCTCTTTACATATATCATGAAGAAGTCCCGCAAAATATGCCTTGTCGGGGTCCTCTCCATACTTTTCCGCAAGCTTTCTGCACTCATCCGCAACATTAAGGGAATGGGTATAGCGCTTTGCGGTCAGACGAGCCTTAAGTATCTTCTTTTTATCCTCGTGGTTATACTGCAAAACATCCTCACCTCTGACTGAATATAATCCGAGAGACCTT
This sequence comes from uncultured Ruminococcus sp., assembly GCF_946415235.1. Lineage (GTDB taxonomy): Bacteria > Bacillota > Clostridia > Oscillospirales > Ruminococcaceae > Ruminococcus. The sequence continues at coordinate 4,395 of NZ_CAMKRR010000049.1, forward strand.
ATATATTGTACTACATTTTTGTCAAGATAGCAAGTAAAATCCTCATTTTTTGCAATTTTTTTTCTGACCTCCGTACTTGAGATCACTGTGGGAGATGCTTCGGAAACTATGATTTTCCCGTATTTTCCGAGCTCTTCAGCCTTTTTTTTCAGTGCGGGAAGGTCGCCGCTCTCACGTGACACCACACAGAGAGTTACACTGCCGAGAATTTCATCAAAACGATGCCATGTGTCAAAGCTCAGGAGCATATCGCTGCCTACCAGCAGAAACAGCTCGTCCTCTGGAAATTCCCTGCGGAAATGCTCGACTGTGTATATAGTATAACTCACTCTGTCGCTTTTAATCTCGTAATCGCTGACAAAGAGCTTATCCTTTTCCTTTACCGCAAGCCTGAGCATTTCAAGCCTGTCGCTGTCGGGAGCATATTCCGCCATGGAACGGTGGGGCGACTTCTTTGACGGCACCAGATACAGCCTGTCGAGCCCCAGCTCCTTCACAGCAGTTTCCGCAAGGTGGATATGTCCGTTATGTACGGGATTGAAGCTTCCGCCGTATATACCTGTTTTCATCTGACACCTCCGAACCTGTTATATGCTCATTCTTCTCCGTATTCCTTTATGACCTTGATGTTTCCGATGATATGGCTGTTGAATTCCTCCAGCTCCTCCGCAGGCACCCACAGCTCCTGATGATAGCTTTTTCCGACAGTCTGCACCTTATATTTCCCGCAGAATTCGTCGTCTACCTCAAAGCGCGTTATATAGCCCTTATGCTCGGAGTTAGACCTTACATTCCATTTTTCCGCGATCTCCGCGGCATATCTTTCATTAAGGACAGGATAGAATATAGGCTGATCGGGAAGTCTCGGCGGAAAAGCCCTGTAGCCGCTTTCAGCTATGAGATCAAGCTCAGCCGAGCCCACGGGTCTGTATAAGATCATATCATCACTCCATTCATTTCCGCAGATTTTCAAAGACCTGCTGCTTATTATCAGAACCTTTGTTACTTAGCCTTGGGGATATTTTCTATTACGGGTTCCTTCTCGTTGCGCTTAAAAAGCACGAATTTATTGCCTATTACCTGTACTACCTCGGACTCTGTCTGCTCTGCGACAGCATCGGCAGCTTCCCTTGCGGTCCAGCCCGAATTGTCAAGGACCTTGAGCTTTATGAGCTCTCTCTTGCGGAGGGCTTCTGCGATATCCCTGCACATAGCTTCGGTAACTCCGCCCTTGCCCACCTGATATATGGTCTCGTATGTGGAAGCGATACCGCGCAGGTACGCTCTCTGCTTGCTTGTAAGCATATTATTCACCAAATCTTTCCTTCAGGTACTTGTACAGCCCTCTCAGAGCCGCACCTCTGTGACTTATTGCGTTCTTTTCATCTGCGGTCAGCTCCGCCATGCTTTTCTCTCCTACCATGAACACAGGGTCGTAGCCGAAGCCGTTGGTGCCGCGCATTTCATAGCCGATTCGTCCTATACAGCCGCCGCCTACCACCTTGACCTCATCATCGTCAATATATGCTATACTGCAATTGAATGACGCTGTCCTCTTATCCTCGGGGACGTCTTTCATTTCTTCAAGGAGCTTTGCACAGTGCTGTCCCTCGGGAGCGTACCTTGCGGAGTATACTCCCGGACGTCCGTCCAGTGCAGCTACGCAGAGACCGCTGTCATCGGCTATAGTAGGGAGCTTTACAGCTTCGTATACAGCTCTTGCCTTGATAAGGGCATTTTCCGCAAATGTGGCGCCGTTTTCCTCGGGGTCGCAGTTCGCACCCGCTTCACGCTGTGACAGCACCTCTATGCCGAGAGGTGAGAGTATCTCCCTCGCCTCGCGGAGCTTGTTTGTGTTGTTTGTTGCCATAACGAGCTTAGTTATCATCTTCGTCGTCCTTTCTGCCGAAAAGTCTGCTGAAGAATCCCTTCTTTTTCTTCTTTTCGGGCTCAGGCTCGGCTTCTGCCTCATCTTCCTGCTCTTCCTCGTCAGAAGCTTCATCGTCTGTTTCATCTTCGTCTGCATCTTCATCATTTACAGAGCTGTCCTCAGCTTCTTCGTCCTCTTCCTCGGTATCAGCTTCCGTAAACGCCTGTACTTCTGCTTCGGTATCATTGGCAGCTTCTTCTGTTTCTTCTTCCTCGGAATTATCCTCAGGCTCTTCCTCGTACTCCTCAGCCTCGTCTTCCTCATACGGAATGAAAGCGCCGTACTCGTTATAATAGCCCTTTACTCCGTCGACCTCAACGATATCCTCGGCTTCTTCCGTATCCTCGGTGTAGTCCTCAGACTCGGCCTCGGTCTCTTCTTCCTCTTCGTCCTCCTCGGGCTCTTCCGTGAATGTAAAGAGTGCATCAACGAACATACTGCTGTCGAATGGCTGGAGATCGTCTATCTTTTCGCCTACGCCAATGAGCTTTACTGGTATTCCCAGCTCGTTCTTTATGGATATTACGATACCGCCCTTGGCTGTACCGTCCAGCTTTGTAAGAACTATTCCCGTGATAGGAGCTGTTTCGCTGAAAAGCTTTGCCTGATTTACGGCATTCTGTCCTGTTGTGGCATCGAGCACGAGAAGTATCTCCCTTGAGCACTCTCCCGCCTTTGTGTCGATGATGCGGTTTATCTTTTTAAGCTCCTCCATGAGGTTCTTCTTGTTATGGAGACGGCCTGCGGTATCTATTACGACTACATCGCAGCCCCTTGCCTTTGCGGCTTCAAGAGCGTCGTAAACTACCGCTCCCGGATCTGAGCCCTCGGCGTGCTTAACTATATCAACACCTGCCCGCTGGGTCCATACCTCCAGCTGATCTATGGCAGCTGCACGGAAGGTATCAGCAGCCGCAACAAGGACCTTCTTGCCCTCCTGCTTCAGCTGATGACAGAGCTTTCCGATAGTCGTGGTCTTTCCTGCGCCGTTGACGCCGATGACCATGATAACTGCGGGAGATACTGAAAGGTCGAGTCCCGTATCATCGCCCATTATCTCAGCGATGACCTCGTGGATAAGTCCCATTATCTCCTTCGGGTCGGTGATGCCGCGCTCCTTTATCTTCTTACGGAGCCTGTCGCATATCTCCTCGGAGGTCTCAACTCCGATATCGCTCATTATCATCTGTTCCTCGAGCTCGTCAAAAAGGTCCTCGTCAATAACGGTAAACTTGTTGAGAACTCGCTGTATTCCGCCGAAAAGGAATTCCTTGGTCTTTTTCAGACCACTGGATATCTTAGAAAAAAGTCCCATGTATGCCCTCCAAATAAGTTCCAATTATAATATCGCAGTGACCTGCGAAAATGTGACAAATATTTTTACTGAACGTCCGCAGCTTCCTCCTGGAAATCCACCTGTTCCATTTTCAGGAGCTTGGATATACCGTCCTCCTGCATGGTAACGCCATAGAGCACATTTGCCTCCTCCATCGCGCTTCTTCTGTGAGTTACGAGCACGAACTGTGTCGTATCGGTGAATTTTTTCAGGTACTGAGCGTACTTTCTTACGTTTACTTCATCAAGTGCCGCATCTATCTCGTCAAGTATACAAAACGGCGCAGGTCTGAGCTTGAGTATGGCAAAATATATTGCTATAGCTACGAATGACTGCTCTCCTCCCGACAATGAGATAAGGTTCTTTATGACCTTTCCGGGAGGCGCTACGCTTATCTCTATGCCCGATTCAAGCACGTTTTCGGGGTCTGTGAGTATGAGCTCCGCCTTTCCGCCGCCGAAAAGCTCAACGAATATGCTCTTGAAGTTTGAGTTTATGATCGCAAAGCTCTCCGAGAATATCCTGCACATCTCGGATGTGAGGTCTGTGATTATCTTTTCAAGCTCTGTCTTTGACTTCTGAACGTCTGCTATCTGCTCCGACATGAAGCGGTAGCGCTCGGAAACTTCCTTGTATTCTTCGATAGCATCTACGTTTACGCTTCCGAGAGCGCGTATCTTGTTCTTGATAGCTGTGAGCTCCGCCTGAGCAGCATTCATATCATCTATCTTCTCGGCAATGGCAACTGCCTCCGAGCGTGTAAGCTCGTAGACCTCCATGAGCTGCCTGATGATATTGTCCGTATCTCGGCATACAGTATCCCTGCGCTCTTCCAGACGGGTAACGTCTGCGGAGAGCTTCTCCTTGGTCTCGTTTATAGCCTTGAGACCGTTCTGCATCTCGTTCACAAGACGGTTCTGCTCTGTATGCGTATCGTGACAGCGCTGTATCTCGGCATTGTAAACAGCGGTATTGTCCTTGAAATCGGCAAGCTTCTGCTTCAGTCCTTCAATTTCGGACTCTTTCTGCGCTATTATGTCCTTCTGACGGGATATTTCGTCCTCAAACTGCTTTGCGCCGCTTTTCAGCTCTTCGGCTCTGCTGTCTATACGTGTGATCTCCAGCTCCTGAGCCTGAACGTCCTTTGCAAGCTCCATGCCCTTTATTTTCAGTTCGGACAGCCTGTCGGACAGCTCCTCACGCTGTACACGAAGCTTTTCGCGGATATCCTGACCCTCGGCAAGCTTCTCCTCGGCAGCCTTTATCTCTGCATCGGTCTCGGCAAGAGCCTTCTCGGAATCCGTAATATTCTGACGAGCGGCTTCGATACGCTGTTCCGTCTCGGAAATAAGCCTTTCCGAGTCCTCTGACTGTATGCGTATCTGCTCCGCCATTGAAGCAAGACTTGTGAGCTCTGCTTCTATGCGTACCCTCTCTGCCTCGCAGCCTGTCTGCTCTTCCTTGGCAGCTTCCGTATCAAAGCGCAGCTTCTCAGCCTCTGCACGGAGCCTTTCGGCTCTTTCGCGGAGAGTATCCCTCTCTGCTTCGAGCTTTGCTATCTCGCCGTCAAGAGTTTCTATCTCGTTCTTTCGGGTTATTATACCGCCCGAACGCTGCGCCGAACCGCCGGTGAACGAACCGCCTGCGTTTATGACCTGACCGTCAAGAGTTACTATCTTGAACTTGTAGCCGTATTTCTTTGCAATAAGTGTAGCAGTGTCTATATCCTCCGCAATGACTATACGTCCCAGCAGAGAAGCTATTATGCCGCCGAACCTCGGGTCATAGGTAACGATCTTATTCGCGTTGGCAACAAAGCCCTCGCAGTTTTCAAGTCCCTGCTCGCGGAGCTCATAGCCCTTTACCGATGTAATGGGCAGGAAAGTTGCACGGCCGCCCTTCTGCTCCTTAAGGAAGCGGATACAGCGCTTTGCGATATCCTCGTTCTCGACTATGATATTCTGCATAGCACCGCCGAGAGCTGTCTCAATGGCAACAGCGTACTCGGGCTCAACTCCGATATTCTGAGCGACTGTTCCCATAACTCCGCCGATACGTCCCTGCTTTGAAGCCTTCAGCACCTGTTTTACACTGCCTGCAAAGCCTTCCATGTTGTTTTCAAGGTCGGTGAGTATCTTTCGGCGCTGCTGCTTGTCTTTAAGCTCGTAAAGAGCCCGCTCAAAATCGTTCTTCGCCTGTTCAAAGCCCTCGCGGCGTGATTTGTAAAGTCTTTCAAGTCCGCTGAGCTTGTTGCGTATCTCCTCAGCCCTTGAAACATTCTTCTCAGCCTGTTCCTTTACGGAAGCTGTCTGCGTGTCATACTCCTCCAGCTTTTTGCCGAGACTGCCGCTGCTCTCGCGGAGAGCGCTCAGACGCTCGGTCTGCTCCTGTATCATGGACTTTGAAGATTCTATTGTAAAGCGGTACTCGCTCTGTCTGATGTACATACCGCTTATCTCGCTGCCTGCCTTGTCGACCGAGTCGCCAAGCTTCGAGCTTTCGCTCTCTGCCTTTTCAAAGCTCTCCTCCGCCGACTTTATCTCGGCTTCAAGAGCTTTCTTCTGTTCTTCAAGCTCCTCCAGCCCTCTGAGTGCAGCCTTGCGCTCTTCCTCAAGAGCCTTTTTTGCTTCCTCGGCATTGTCGATATTTCTCTGTGCAGCCTCAACTGCTTCATTGCAGTGCTTTATATCGTTTTCAAGAACGGCGATACCGGACTTCATTTCGGAAGCGGTCTGCTCCTCTTCCAGCATCTTTCTGCGGAGCTCGTCGGCGCGCATGGTGCTCTCCTGCATTTTCCTTATGCCGTCAGCTATCTTCTGCTCCTCGCGCTGTATGTCATTCTCTATATTCTCATATTCGTTCTTGCTGACGAGTATCTTTCCGTCAAGCTCGTCAAGCTTCAGTTTCATCTCGTCAAGGCGTGTCACCCATACGGATATTTCCAGCCTTTTGCGCTCTTCCGCAAGCTTGATGAACTTCTCCGCTTTCTGCGACTGTATACGCAGTGGCTCTACTCTGCCTTCCAGCTCGGAAAGAATATCCGTAAGGCGAAGAAGATTTTCCTGTGCTGCGGTGAGCTTTCTCTCAGCTTCAAGCTTTTTGTACCTGAATTTCGAGATACCTGCCGCTTCTTCAAAGATATCGCGGCGCTCGGAGCTTTTCGCTCCCACTATCTCCGCAATACGTCCCTGTCCGATGATGGAGTAGCCGTCGCGTCCGAGACCTGTGTCCATGAACAGCTCGTTTATATCCTTGAGACGGCACGGCTTGCCGTTTATCTGGTATTCGCTCTCGCCGCTGCGGTAGAGCTTTCTTGTAACGGCTATCTCGTCGCCTATATCGGGTATGGTATTGTCACGGTTGTCTATATTCAGCGTAACTGCGGCAAAGCCCATAGGCTTTCTCGCAACTGTTCCCGAGAAAATAACGTCCTCCATCTTGTTGCCTCGGAGAGTCTTTGTGGACTGCTCTCCGAGAACCCAGCGGACGGAGTCGCCTATATTGCTTTTTCCGCTTCCGTTTGGTCCGACAACGGCGGTAAGTCCCTTGTCAAAGGTCAGACTTATCTTGTCCGGGAAGGACTTGAAGCCCTGTATTTCCAGTGATTTAAGGTACAATAGCTCACCTCCTCAGTTCACATTCATACTTGGGGATATCCTTATCCCCCTCTATCTTTATGTCAACACCGCGCTCTACAAAGTAGGCGATGTTAGATCTCTTCTGTCCCGCAGCCTTGCTTATGCATCTGTCATTGACAGCTATAACGGCGCTGCCGCAGATATTTTCGCTTTTCAGGACAAATTCCATATTATGACGGTATATAAGGGCTTCGCACAGCTCACGGAAAGCAGGGTGATAGAAGCCGCCTATCATATCATGCTCTACGAATTCGCTGGCGTGAAGTCCGCATTTTATAACGCTTATGCCGCTGCCCTCAAACATGGTCATAGCCGAAGCGGCTATGTCAACTGCCTTTTCAAAGCTGAAGGGAACGTACTCGCCCGAGAGAAGGAGCTCCCCGAGACGGGTATTTTTCAGCACAACTACAGGATATATCCTTACGGTATCGGGACAAAGCGAAGCTATCCTCTCTGCCGTAGCCCACTCCTTCTGCGGAGTGCTGCCGTAAAGGCCTATCATCATCTGCAAGCCAAGTTCAAAACCGAATGCACGTATGAGCTCACAGGCATTCTCAACATCTGCCGCCGTATGACCGCGCTCGTTCAGTTCAAGCACTTCATCGTCCATTGACTGCGCTCCCAGCTCTATTGCCGTAACACCATAGCCCTTCAGGAGCTGCAATACCTCGAAGTCTATGCAGTCGGGACGTGTAGAACAGCGTATGCCCTTGAACTTTCCCTCGCCCACGAATCCATAAGCAGCTTCAAGCAGCTCCGTCATATAATCCCGCGGGATAGCCGTGAAGCTTCCGCCGAAAAAGGCTATTTCCGTATTTTCGGGAGACTTTACCTCAGTCATTGCCCTTTCGCATATCTCCCTCACTTCATTGCCGTCAGGGAGATGCTGAGCACCGCTTATGGTGTTCTGGTCGCAGAATGAACACTTATGCGGACATCCGATGTGCGGGATGAATATGGATATGTTACTGTGCTTCATAGCCCATGAGTTCGAGAGCTTCCTTTGCGGCAAGCTGCTCGGCTTCCTTTTTGCTCTTGCCTGTGCCCTTGCCTATGACCTGATCGTTAAGGCAAACCTCTACCACAAAACGCTTGTTGTGGTCGGGGCCCTCCTCACCGATAAGAACATATTCAACCTTTTCCTCTGGGTTTTTCTGTACGACCTCCTGCAGAACCGTTTTGAAATCATTGAAAACAGGCTTTTTAGCGTGACGTATATCCTTTGGCATGAAACGCAGGATATGCTTTGATGCAGGCACCATACCGCCGTCAAGGTAAATAGCAGCTATGACCGCTTCAAAGGCGTCAGCAAGTATGGAAGGCCGCTCCCTGCCGCCTGTGTTTTCCTCGCCCTTTCCGAGGCGTAGGAATTTTCCAAGCTCTATCTGCTGTGCAAATATATGCAGTGACTTCTCGCATACAAGTGAAGCTCTCATTTTTGTGAGCTCACCCTCTGCGACGTTAAGGTTTTTGTATAAAAAGTCCGAAACAACTATCGAAAGCACACTGTCACCGAGGAACTCAAGCCTTTCATTGCTTCCGTTGGGACGTTTCTTCTCGTTTGCGTATGACGAATGCGACAGTGCCTGCTTAAGCAGCTGTATATCCTTGAATTTATAGCCGATTATTTCTTCAAATCTTTCAAGCTCTTCCATAGTATCACTCCTCGTCCGCAGAACCGATACGGGATACGTAATTCTCTATCACTCCTGCGACATTACCCTCGACACAGCGCTTCGCCTGCCTTACGGCATTGAAGAACGCCGTTCCGTCCGAGCTTCCGTGCGCCTTTATAACAGGCTTTTTTACGCCTAAAAGCGCCGAACCGCCCACTTCCTTGTAGTCCATCTGTTTGCGGAATGTCTTTATTTTTTTCAATGAGAGCAGAGCGCCTATCTTTCCTGCTCCCGAATAGAGCCATTTCACCTTTTTTGAGAAAAAGCTGCCCATGCCCTCGTAGAGCTTCAATGCTATATTTCCCGTGAAGCCGTCGGTAACGACTACCTGTACCTCGCCCTTGGGCATATCTCTTGCTTCGATATTTCCGACGAAGTTCAGCCCCGACTTTTCAAGGAGCTTGTAGGCTTCTATCTCCAGATCTCTGCCCTTTGTCTCCTCGGAGCCGATATTGAGCAGTGCAACCTTCGGGTTGTCTATACCCATTACCTTTTCCATATAAGCGCTGCCCATTACTGCGAACTGCACCAGCATCTCGGGGCGGCACTCTGTATTCGCACCTGCGTCAACAAGCACGAAGCTGCCCTTGTCTGCGGGCATCACAGGTGACGGCGCTATCCGTTTAATGCCTTTGATACGCTTGACGATGAAGGTAGCTCCCATAACGAGAGCTCCCGTGCTGCCTGCCGAAACAAAGGCGTCGCCCCTGCCCTCGGCAAGAAGCCCGAGTCCGACAGCCATTGAGGAATTCTTCCCCGACTTGATTATCTCCTTCGGTTCTTCATGTATATCAAAAACATCATCGGTATGGACTATCTCCATGTCGTCAAGGCTTATGCCGTTTTTTGCGGCACAGTCCCTTATCTCATTTTCCCTGCCTGTGAGTATGATATCCACCCCCAGCTCACGGACTGCCCTTTCGCAGCCCTTTATCACTTCCAGAGGAGCGTTGTCTCCTCCGAAAGCGTCAACTATTACCTTTACAGCCAATTCTCTCCAGCTCTCCTCTCAGCGATCTTACCGCACGCTCTGCATATGCGCCGTAGCGTTCCTTTTTGTCCTTGATCCTCACGCCGATGTCGGGAAGTATTCCCATATTTGCGCCCATTGGCTGAAAGCTTCCACTGTTGAACGGGTCGCTGACATAGCGCGATAATGCTCCTGTCATGGTATCGGCAGGGAGCTGAACGGGCTCAAGTCCCTTTATCTTTCTTGCAGCGGCTGTACCTGCGATGATACCGCTTGCCGCACTTTCCATATATCCCTCGACGCCCGTGATCTGTCCCGCAAAGTATATATCGGGATGGCTTCTCATGGAGAAATCACTGTTGAGAAGCTCGGGACTGTTGATAAAAGTATTCCTGTGCATAACGCCGTAACGCATGAACTCGGCATTTTCAAGTCCGGGTATCATGGAGAATACACGCTTCTGCTCGCCGAATTTCAGGTTTGTCTGAAATCCCACAAGATTGAAAAGCGTACCCTCGCGGTTCTCTTTCCTTAGCTGAACCACCGCATAGGGTCTCCTGCCCGTGCGCGGATCATCGATGCCTACAGGCTTCATAGGTCCGAAACGCATGGTATCCACTCCCCGTGATGCAAGCTCCTCGATAGGCATACAGCCCTCGTAAACGCTGAATGGGTGTGTCTCGAAGTCCTTGAGCTGAACTTTCTCCGCTCCAATGAGCGCATTGTAGAAGGCAAGGTACTCCTCCTTGTTCATGGGGCAGTTTACGTAATCCGCATCGCCTCTGTCATAGCGTGAAGCGAAGAAGGCTCTTTCCATATCTATGCTCTCAGCTGTGACAATAGGAGCGGCAGCGTCGTAAAAGCTGAGCCCCTCGCCGCAAAGTTCCTTTATTATATCAGCCATAGCGCCCTGCGTAAGAGGACCTGTGGCGATAATTGTCGTTCCCTCGGGGAGCTCTGTCACCTCACCGCCTATGACTTCAATAATCGGATGGCTCTTTATCTTTTCCGTAACCGCATCGGAGAATTTCTCGCGGTCGACTGCAAGAGCTCCTCCTGCTTCGACGGAATTAGCCTTTGCACAGGGAACTGTGAGAGAACCGAGGAGCTCCATTTCGTATTTGAGAAGTCCCGCGGCTGATCCAAGCCTTTCCGCTTTCAGCGAATTTGAGCATACAAGCTCCGCAAAGCCGCTGTATTTATGTGCAGGAGAGTATTTTTCGGGCTTCATTTCGTAAAGCCTTACATTTATCCCTGCCTCGGCGACAGCCCATGCCGCTTCACAGCCTGCAAGTCCCGCACCGATAACATTCACGCATACGCTCATTTTTTCAGCTCTCTTTCATAGCCGCAGCCCTCTGTCTCACAGACGAGCTTTCCTGATTTGCCGCCCTTCATAAAGAGTGTCTTGCCGCACTGAGGACAAAGCTCGGGTGTAGGGACGTTCCATGTCATAAAGCTGCAATCGGGGAAGCCCTCGCAGCCGTAGAAGCTCCTGCCCTTCTTTGACTTTTTCAGCAGCATCTTCTTTCCGCAGCGCGGACAGCTTCCGTCTGCCTCAGTAACTATCTTCTTCGTGTTCTTGCACTCGGGGAATCCGGGGCAGGCAAGGAATTTTCCGTACTTGCTGTACTTTATTACCATATTTCTTCCGCAGAGCTCGCATACCACGTCGGTCTCCTCGTCGGGTACCTTCACGCGTTTGCCGTCCATAGCTTCCTCAGCCTGTTTCAGTGTCTTTGAAAAGTCGTCGTAGAACTCGCGGAGAGTGCTTACCCAGTTCTTCTCGCCGTGCTCGACTTCATCGAGGTTGTTTTCCATTTCGGCTGTGAACTTTGCATCTACTATCTTCTTGAAGTGATCCTTCATGAGCTCCGTAATGACTTCACCGAGGTTTGTGGGTCTGAGAGCCTTGCCCTCATGCTCCACATAGCGGCGAGCAGTGATGGTAGTAATAGTCGGAGCGTAAGTACTCGGTCTGCCTATGCCGTTTTCCTCAAGTGCTTTTATCAGCGAAGCTTCCGTATAACGCGGAGGCGGCTGTGTAAAGTGCTGATTTCCCGAGATAGACTTGAGTTTGAGCTTATCGTCCTCGCTGAGCTCGGGAAGCATTTTCTTTGTTCCGTCCTCGGAATCTGTGGACTCAACATAAAGCGCCATAAATCCGTCAAACTTTACAGAGTAGCCCGAAGCTCTGAATGTACAGCCGTTTGCATCTATATCGGCAGATACCGTATCAAGAAGAGCGTTTGCCATCTGGCTTGCAATGAAACGCTCCCATATGAGCTTATAGAGCTTATACTGATCGGCACTGAGGCTGGATTTTACTCTTTCGGGAGTGAGCTCGGGAGTCGAGGGACGTATAGCTTCATGGGCGTCCTGAGCGTTGCTCTTGGTCTTGAAGCTTCTCGGCTCGGGCGGCAGATAATCACTGCCGTAAACAGTTCCGATATACTCGGCGGCAGCCTTCTTTGCCTCATCGGATATACGCAGGCTGTCCGTTCTCATGTATGTGATAAGACCTACAGCGCCGACACCCTGTACGTCCACACCTTCGTAAAGCTCCTGTGCTGCTTTCATGGTGCGCTTTGCACTGAAGCTGAGCTTTCGTGAAGCCTCCTGCTGGAGAGTAGAAGTTATGAACGGCGGTGCAGGCTGCTTCTTGGTGATGCGCTTTTTCACAGACTTTACAACGTAATCGGAATTTTCAAGTCTTTTGAGAAGATCGTCGGCTTCCGCCTGATTTGCGATCTCAAGCTTCTCGCCGTCAACTGCAACAAGTGCGGCGTCAAAGACCTTCCTTGACGAAGGAGCTGTGAATTTCGCGTCGATAGACCAGTACTCCTTGGGAACGAAAGCCCTTATCTCGTTTTCACGGTCAACTACAAGGCGTACAGCCACAGACTGCACACGTCCTGCCGAAAGGCCTCTTTTTACCTTTTTCCACAGGAACGGACTGAGCTCATAGCCCACAAGTCTGTCAAGGATACGTCTTGCCTGCTGAGCGTTGACAAGATCCACATCTATCTTATGAGGATTGCTCATGCCGTTCTTTACGCCTGTTTTGGTGATCTCATTGAAGGCAACTCTGTTGTTGTCATTCATGTCGAGCTTAAGCATCTGAGCTATATGCCATGATATAGCCTCTCCCTCACGATCGGGGTCGGTAGCGAGATATACCTTGTCGCACTTCTTTGCGCGCTTTTTCAGCTCCTTGATAACGTCCTCCTTGCCCTTCATATCGGTGTACTGCGGCTTGAAATCGTTATCCTTGTCGACACCCATCTTTGATTTGGGCAGGTCGCGGACATGGCCCATAGAAGCTATGACCTCATAACCTGCACCAAGATATTTCTGAATAGTTTTTGCCTTTGCAGGCGACTCTACTATAACTAAATCTGACATTGGTCTTTCCCCTTACCTTATAAGTTCAAACATTTTCCCCGGAAGCGAACGGACTACGCCGAATATCTCAAGCTCAGTAAGCTCGGTCATGAGCTCCGACGGATCGAGTTCAAGGCTCTGAGCCAGCTCATCTGCATGGAGCGCCCCGTTCTCAAGGGCTTCGGCTATTCGCTTCTGCTGTGCGGACAGGTCATCGGGAAGCTCGGTATACCTTTGCTCACGAACTGTTCTTTCCTGTCTCACTGGGATATTGTCCTGTTCATACATCATATCGCTAACGGCAGAAATATCCTCAGCCATATCCGCCGAAGCTGACGTTCTCGCCATATACTGAGGCGGTAGCTGCTCTTTTCTGCCCGTTATGCAGTCCATTACGTCGGAAGCGTCATACATTGGCAGTGCGCCGTCACGCAGCAGCTTTATATTGCCCGCGTACCCGCCGCTGAAAATATCGGCAGGCGGCAGACACAGCACCTCTCTGCCCTGTCCTGCGGCAAGGTTTGCGGTTATTACCGAACCGCTCTTTGCACCTGCCTGAAATACCACCACAGCCATTCCGAGAGCAGCCAGTATCCTGTTCCTTTTCGGAAAATTCGGAGCATAGGGCTGAGTTCCCGGCGGAAATTCGGATATAAATACTCCTCCTGCCGCAAGTATGGTATCCCTGTAAGCAAAATTCTGCTTCGGGTAGTCAACATCTACTCCGCAGCCCATAACACAGGCAGTAGGTCTGCCTATCTCTGCGGCAGCCATGCTGCACGCAAGGTCTATTCCCACAGCAAAGCCGCTTATTATCACGGCTCCTCTTGCGGAAAGCTCCGAGCATATCTCCTTTGCAGCCTTAAGACTGTAGCTGTCAGCTTTTCGCGTACCGACTGCGGTAACGGTAATATCGGTCTGAAGGCAGGATATATTGCCCCTGTAATATATAACAGAGGGCGGATTGTAGATATGCCTGAGCTGTGCGGGATACTCCTGACTGCTATAGCATATCACACCTATTCCGCGTTTTTTGCAGTTTTCGAGGAAGGTCTCCGCATTATGCAGCGGAACTCCGAAAACATTCTTGTTTTCATTTTCATTGAGGCTCACCACGGAATTGTCGGAGGTAAGTGCATAATAAGCCTTCTCTGCATTTCGAAAAAAGCTCATTATCTCCCATATACGGTGATTTCCCGTGCCGAATACCATATTCAGCCAAAGCCAGTATTTTGTCTCATCCACAGTAAAGCCCCCCTTTTTTCATTGCAGTCCCATGCTTGCCCTGCAAGTGACTCATTACTTATTTTCTAAGCTCCCACATGAGAATACCCGCAGCCATTGCCGCGTTGAGAGAGTTTATATTCCCATGCATGGGTATCGTTATCCTTCTTGTACAGCGCTGTGCAATATCCTGCGGCAGTCCGTTGCCCTCATTGCCGATGAATACCGCCTGAGTGCCCTCAAAGCCGCACTCCGTAACAAGAACGGCGTCCTTGTCGATAACAGCCGCAGAAGTAACGGCGCCTGCTTCGTCAAGCTCCGAGAAAAGCGCATCCGCGTCGTTTTCGATCGCTGTATCCATCCTGAAAACAGAACCCATAGTGGAGCGTATGACCTTCGGACTGTACAGGTCGCAGCATCCCGAGAGTATGACTCCGTCTATGCCGAGAGCGTCTGCGGTCCTTATTATCATACCGACATTCCCCGGGTCCTGCAAGCCGAACAGTACAATGTATCTGCCTCCGCTGTGAACTATATCACGCACTCTGCGCTGAACGGGTATCCTGCACATGGCAAATACTCCCTGAGTAGTGTCAGTTGAAGCGATCCTGTTACCAAGCTCATTTGAAATGACAATAGTCCTTGTGCTCCTCAAATCAGCCTGTAAAAGCTCCTCACCGAAGCGCTCCTGCGCTTTCTGCGTAAGTATGAGCTGAGTTATGCCGCTTTCCTCGCGCAGAGCGTCCTCTACTATTCTCTGCCCCTCCAACACGAATAAGCCGTACTGGAGCCTTTCTTTTTTTGAAGAAGAGAGCCTCTGATACAGCTTGACAGTGGGATTATCTTTTGAAGTGATGATGTTTTCCAACAGCACAACACCGCCTGTATTTATTCGTAATGCGTAACCGCAGGAAGCCTGCCAATTACGCATTATGAATTTACGAATTAACAAAAACACGCTCTTAAATTAATAAGAAGCGTGTTTATTATCTGAATTAAAGAGCAGCCTTTGCCTTGTCAGCAATTGCTGTGAAACCTGCTGCATCTGTGATAGCGATCTCGGAGAGCATCTTTCTGTTGAGAGAGATACCAGCCTTCTTGCAGCCGTTCATGAATGTTGAGTAGTTCATGCCGTTGAGCTTTGCAGCAGCTGAGATTCTTGTGATCCAAAGCTGTCTGAACTGTCTCTTCTTCTGCTTTCTTCCGATGTATGCATAGTTGCCTGACTTCATTACGGCCTGCTTAGCCATCTTGAAGTGCTTGCTCTTAGCGCCCCAGTAGCCCTTAGCAAGCTTTAAAGTCTTGTTTCTTCTCTTACGAGTCATCATTGCACCTTTAATACGTGCCATAGTCTTTTACCTCCAAAATTAAAATTACGGGAATTGCTCTTACTTTGCGGAACGATACTTCCGCTTCACATTACATATAAGGAACGAGCTTCTTGATTGTAGGTGCATTTGTGCAGTCAGCTACACCTGCGTTACGAGCGATTCTCTTACGCTTTGTATCCTTCTGTGTAAGTCTGTGTCTCTTGTTGGTGTGCTGGTACTTTACCTTACCGCTTCCTGTAA
>NZ_CAMKRR010000050.1 GCF_946415235.1 uncultured Ruminococcus sp.
TCCACGCTTACACAGGCGATCAGATGATCCTTGACGGTCCTCACAGAAAGGGCGATTTCAGAAGAGCAAGAGCAGGTGCTGCTAACATCGTTCCTAACAGCACAGGTGCTGCTAAGGCAATCGGCCTTGTTATCCCCGAGCTCAACGGCAAGCTCATCGGCAGCGCACAGAGAGTTCCTGTTCCTACAGGTTCTACAACGATCCTTACAGCTGTTGTTAAGGGTGCAAACGTAACCAAGGAAGGCATCAATGCTGCTATGAAGGCTGCTGCTTCCGAGTCATTCGGCTACAACGAGGATCAGATCGTTTCTTCTGACGTTATCGGCATGAGATTCGGTTCACTCTTCGATGCAACACAGACAATGGTTGCCGAGATCGGTGACGGTCTCTACGAGGTACAGGTTGTTTCATGGTATGACAACGAGAATTCTTACACATCACAGATGGTAAGAACGATCAAGTACTTTGCAGAGCTCGGCTAATAGCTGATATATATGCAATATTGAAGGGCGTTCGTATGAACGCCCTTTTTGTTATATCCGATTGACATTCCTGAGTTGAGAATGTATAATTATAGTAAATCATAATTTATATTTGTAGGGAACGCCGCCCAACAGGCGCCGTTCCCTACATTTCGGGCGGATAATATCCGCCCCTACAATTGGCTAATGGCTAACGGCTGCTAAGAGAGGTGTTCAAATGCAGAATAAATGGAAAAAAGCAGCTGCGGAGCTTCACATGCTCGCAGACAGCTACACGGCAGAAAAACATCTGCCGCCCTCGGAAATACATCAGGACATACTCCTCCGCGCACTGAAGCTCCTCGGCGAAGTATCTCCCGAAGCAAAAGCGGTCATACAGCCGTATCTCGGCACAATGCTACCCTACACCATAACAGCCGATAAAAAGGGCGACCGTGAAAACGGCGCAGGCAGGCACTACTACTGCGGCTGTTCCACAAACGGCACTCCAGTGAAGCCTTTTCGCGGCTATCTGAAAAACGGCAAGGACCTCTTCGCCAAAAGCGCCCGTACTATGTTTGAAGAGGACTACACCATGGCGCTGACCATGTACCAGAGCGGCTTCAAGCCGCAGGGAGCAGTCTATCTCGCCCGCGCCGTTCATATGCTCTCGGATATGTGCTGCCTGCCCCACGCCGCAAAAATGACCTATTTTTCCGCAAAGCGCGATATACATATAAATTATGAGCTCCTTGCCCGCGCCATGTACCCCGAATTCGTCCCCGAACAGCATATAGCTCCCGAGCAGCTCCGCCGTTTCGCTTCACGGAGCAGCTTCTCCTCTGCACTCAATAACAATGCAAAGCTCATATGCAGCGAAATACCGCAGATATTCACAGCGCCCGAAAAGGAGATTATCCACCGTCTTTACGATACGGAAGCCGCCGTGGCTGCCCTCCTTTACCGTTTTTACAGGGATATACAGGTCTCTCCTCAGCGCAGCCACTGCGCCGTAAGCGGCATGACCTGCCGCCCGTTTGCAGATATGCCTGCACTTGAAATAAAAGTTACGGAACGCGGGATAACCTTCATGCTTGACGGTATGACCGTTAATTCCCGCTATGGCAGCGTTTTCAGAGCCGCCCACCGACGCAGCGGACTGTTTACGCTTTCCCCACTCGGCAACACCAAGGGACTTGTCCTGACAAGGGGCGGAAACGGTCTTGTCAGCTTCGATCCCCGTGATGACAGGCAGCTTTTTGCAATTACATAAAAAATTCCCGCAGACCTGATCTGCGGGAATTTTTCTTTGTCACGGAATTATTACTGTAAGGAATAGTTTGTTTTTTAAACTGTATTCATCATATCACTTAGCGGAATTCTGAGCGTATATCCTCAGTGCCTTTGAAGCGTCGACCGAGTCCACCATGCCGTCACCGTTGATATCGCCTTTATAGCGGCATACCAGCTGTCCCGAGGTAATGATATCGGAGCCTGTGCTCTGAACAGCATAATACGAAAGTATGTTGCTCGCGTCAACTGCGTCTATATATCCGTCGCCGTTCACATCGCCCTTTTCAACGCTTTCACTGACTATTGCGGAATAGTACTGCGGCTCAAAATTCTCGATCTTGCAGTCTGTAAAGCTGATAACATACTTCAGGAACAAGGTGCCGTCAGTAAGATTTACTCTGCCGTCCTTGTTGAAATCGCCATACTCAATGACCTTTTTCAGTATCTTGTCTGTAATGCCAAGATTCATGGCATCCGAAGCCTTATCCGTTGTGCTGATAAGATAATACCTACAGAGAAAAGCTACGTCAAGAGCATCTATATAGCCGTCCTCGTTAAAATCATGCTCATCATATTTTGCCTCTGTTACGGGAGCTTCTTCAGCTGCAAAAGCAGCTGTCGGCACAGCGCATAGGACCAATGCCATTGATAACAATGCAGATATGACCTTTCTCATAATCACTCCTCCTCAAAAAATACATCTCTAAAAAGAAACCATAAATCTCTGTAATTTAATAATAACTCAATCCCTGTTACTTTTTCTGCTATATTTTATGAACGAAATGATAATTTTTTGAGTAATGTGTACAAATCAATCTGCATTTTACTACTTGTATATTATTTCTCTACCGAGTTGGCAGCATACTGCTTCAGTATAAGCGAGGCATCCGCCGAGTCCACCATTTTGTCCCCGTTCATGTCACCATTGTGACGGGCACCAAGCATAACAGCTGTATAAAAAGGAGCTCCCGTACTTGTCAGTGCATAGTATCTCAGCACATTGCCTGCGTCAACGGCGTCTATGATGCCGTCAGCATCCGCATCTCCGACCTGAACAGTGCTGCTCATTGTCTTTACCACATCTCTTAAATCGGTAATGGTGTTGAATTCTATCCTGCATTCGGTATTAGCCTTCATATAATTGTAAATGGCAAGACATTCGTCCCTGTCGACTTTCTTATCTTTGTCAAGATCTGCGTATTCAAGGACATTATTCTCTATCTCAGCAGTAAATCCGTAGTTTTCAAGCCCGCCGACCGCAGCGCTGTACTGAGGCTGCGAGACCGCCGCTATATAGAAAACGTCATATGTATCGACATAGCCATCGCTGTTTACATCGCAGGCAGCAAATTTCTCGGGGGTGATTTCCGTATCCGCATAAGCATTTGTGGGAACTGCGGATAAAAGCAAGGCAGCTGCAATAATTGATGATATCTTTTTCATTGAAAAAACTCCTTTCAGGCTCATATAGATACTATTGTAGCACAAGCAGATATTTTTTTCAAGACTGAAAAAAATATCTCTTCTGTAAAAAAACTGTTGACTATTTCGGGATTTTAGTTTATTATATTATTGTATGACTTTCCGTACAGCGGAAATCAAGTTTTACCGCTACGTAATACGTGAAAGCGGTCCACGGGAGTTGTTTCCTATAATATGCATACGATAAAACGCAATATCCTCTGCACGCTCACAGGCGGCATCCTTACGGCAGCCGCTGCGGCAGCAGCTCTGTTTTTCTCCTCGGCTAAGGTAAATACTGCGAAATACCCTGTTTTCGGCGTCGATGTATCAAACTATCAGGGCGATATCGACTGGAACGAGCTTGAAGCGCAGAATGTCTCCTTTGCCTTTATAAAGGCGACAGAGGGCAGCGGCCACACCGATGAATCTGTCCGCCGCAATCTTGATAGAGCTGCGTCAACAAATATAAAGGTATCGGCTTACCACTTCTTCAGCTTTGACAGCGCAGGCGAAACTCAGGCGGATAACTTCATTTCCGCAGTTGACCGAAGCGAGATAGATATGCCGCCCGTCATAGATATAGAGTACTACGCCGACAAGCGCAGGAACAAGCCCTCAAGGGAGGAAACAGAGAACATACTCAGTCCGCTCCTGAAAAGGCTGGAGGAATATTACGGCGTAAAGCCTATGATATATACCACCCTGCCTGTTTATTACAGGTATATCAGAGGGAGCTTCGCGGACTATCCTCTGTGGATAAGATGCGTGAACTGCGAACCCGACCTCATTGACTGGAAGTTCTGGCAGTACAGCGACAAGGGCACACTCACAGGCTATATCGGCGATGAAGAGCATATAGACCTGAACGTATATAACGGCTCTTTCGAGGATTTTAACAGGGAATTCTCAGTATCACGCGAAAAAGCGGATATTTCCCAAGGAAAGGCAGAATAATGAGACCATTTTTACTGAAAGCACCTATAAAAGACTATATCTGGGGCGGTACAAAGCTCCGTGAGATTTTCGGAAAGGAAAGCGGACTTGAACGCCTCGCCGAGAGCTGGGAGCTCAGCTGTCACCCCGACGGCGAGTGTATCATAGACGGCGGCGAGTTTGACGGAATGAAGCTCAGCGAGTTCGTATCCGCTCACCCCGAGGCTGTCAGCAGCAGCTTTAAAAGCGGGGACAGCTTCCCCGTTCTTGTAAAGCTCATCGACGCAAAGAACGACCTCTCCGTACAGGTACACCCAAACGACGAGTACGCTCACAAATACGAAAACGACAACGGCAAGACCGAGATGTGGTATATCATTTCCGCAGATCAGGGAGCTGAGCTGGTATACGGCTTCAAGGACAGGATAACAAAGGAGGAATTCCGCCGCGCTGTTGAGGACAACGCCCTCATGGACAAGGTGAACCGCGTTCCTGTAAAGCAGGGCGACGTTTTCTTCATAGAGCCGGGCACTCTCCACGCTATCGGCAAGGGCATACTCATAGCCGAGATACAGCAGAGCTCAAACGTGACCTACCGTGTATACGACTACGGCAGAGTCGGAGCCGACGGCAAGCCGAGACAGCTCCATGTGGAAAAAGCCCTTGAGGTAACAAATACCGAGCCTGCCGACCACCGCAGACCTGTCTATGGTATGGAGCTTGACGGAGTAGTAACTCAGCTCCTTGCAGACTGCAATTACTTTATCGTAAACCGCCACAGGATAATAAAGGAAGCCGAATTCGCAGCTGACAAAAGCTCCTTTGCTCATATCCTTATTATAGGCGGAAGCGGCGGAGAGCTTGTCGCCGACAACTATAAGCTCGAACTGAAAATGGGCACAAGCGTTTTCGTTCCCGCAGGAACAGGCGCATTTGCTATAAAAGGAAATTGTGACGTAATAATCACCACAATTCCGTAAGGAGGATATAAAAATGAAATATTACGTAGGAATCGACCTGGGCGGTACAAATATCGTTGCAGGCGTAGTTGATGAGAAATACAACATCATCGCAAAGGCAAGCACAAAGACAAACTGTCCCCGCCCCGAAAAGGAGATCGCGGACGATATGGCAAGAATGGCGATAGAAGCTGTTAAAAATGCAGACCTTACCATGGATCAGATCGAGTGGATAGGCGTTGGCACTCCGGGTATCGCCAACAGCGAAAAGGGTATCATCGAGTACTCCAACAACCTCGGCTTTAAGAATACTCCAATGGTGAAGTACATACAGGAGACTATCGACAAGCCAGTATTCATCGAGAATGACGCCAATGCAGCCGCATACGGCGAATTCGTTGCAGGCGCAGCAAAGGGAGCAAGGAACGCAGTATGCATCACTCTCGGAACAGGCGTAGGCGGCGGAATAATCATTGACGGAAAGATATACTCGGGCTCAAACTTCGCAGGCGCCGAGATTGGCCATACAGTTATCGAGGTAGACGGAGCACAGTGCTCATGCGGCAGAAAGGGCTGCTTTGAAGCTTATTCATCTGCTACGGGACTTATCCGCATGACAAGGGAAGCTATCGCAGAGCATCCCGACTGTATCATGGCTCAGTCCGAAAAGGAAAAGGGCAAGGTAACAGCACGTACCTCCTTTGACTGCATGAGGGCAGGCGACAAGTACGCAAAGGCTGTTGTTGACAAGTACATCAAGTACCTTGCAGCAGGCATCACAAATACCATCAATATCTTCCAGCCCGATATACTCTGTATCGGCGGCGGCGTGTGCAATGAGGGAGATCCCCTGCTCCTGCCTATGAAGGAGCTCGTTGCAAAGGAAGTATATACCCGCAATTCCGAGAAGAACTGCGAGATCGTTATTGCCAAGCTGGGCAACGACGCAGGCATAATCGGAGCAGCCTTCCTCGGCAAGGCTAAGTAATAGAACTCAGAGCTAAGAGCTAAGTAGGGGCGGCGTTCCGCCGCCCGCTGACAACACATTGAAAGAAGCCATAGCATTTACTGTGCTATGGCTTTTTTGTTGACAAATCGGCTCTGCGGATTTATAATGTAACTAAGACATTTCAAAAACGCAGGTGACCGCAATGGTGATATACGAAAAAGAAAAGGCAGGTAATGTATGGATAACGCAAAAAGGCTCGAACTGAACAAAAACGGCAGTATCCTTATCTTTGAGGTCGTGAATGAGCTCAACTGGTGCACGGTATCATTCAAAAACGATTCGGGCACTATAAAGCTCGGCGCGGAAAATGTGACAAGACTATGCAGGAGAATTATCGAAAAGCTTTCGGATATACGCAATAACAAGCCTTTTGTGCTGAATGATAAGGAAATGTATACCATAACTCCTCTTTTTGAGGGACACAGCACTCTGATATACAGTATGCTCGGCGGCGCTGAGATACAGCTCTTATACGGCGACGACAAGCTTCAGATAAGTCCCCTTTTTTCACTCACGAAAGAAGAAAGAGAAGCATTTCTGGAAAAAGCTGCAGCTTTCAGCGCAGAATACAGCCGCTGATATGACAAAAAGCCCGAAAGCATTCAGTTTTCGGGCTTTTATGGTTTATGTGTGTATTTCTGTACGGGCGCACACTGTGCGTCCCTGCTACTCACTTTTATTTGGTCATATTGCGGTACTGATTGGGCGTTACTCCCACCGTTGCAAGGAACTGGCGCAGGAAGTACTTGCTGTCAACGTAGCCGCACTGCTCGGCTATCTCAGTCATACTCAGCGGAGTTACCATAAGACAGTAGGTCGCCTTTGCCATTCGTGCGTTTATGCAGTCCTTGTGTATGCTGACGCCGAAGCATTTCTTGTACACCTCACGGAGATGTCCCGCGCTGTAGGGATAGAGCTTCTGGAGCTTATCCGACTCAAAGCTGTCCTGAGGGTTGCTGTAGATATAGCTCCTTATGCTGAGCATATCCTCATAGTGAGGTCTCATACGCATCTCCATCTGCTCGCACTGGCGCTGGGCAAGTATATCCGAGCAGGTGCCTATGGTGCGCGTATATGACTTTTCCGTACATTTCAGCGCAGCTATAACGAAGGAGTCAAGCCCGTACTGCTCCAAGTACACATTATGCTGGAGCATTATGGAGCTGAGTCTGTTTTCAAGGAGCCCGATATCCATTTCGCCCTGTATCAGACAGGCAAAGGTGTTGTCATTGACTCTGCCGCAAATATCGTTGCTGCCGCAGAACTGCTTTACAGCCTCCGCGGCGTCCATAATAGCAGGTATCTTGCCGTTGAGCTCGTAAAATCCCGCATTGGATATGCCTATCCTCATCATTACAAGAGTAAACTCCTGCTTTGTGATATCAAGTGTATGATAAGCCTTTCTCATGCCCGTTTCATTGTACATACCCGTTAGGGTATCGCGCAGGTCGGAAAGGTTCTGGCACTGTGTAAGGTACTGGATATCGTTTTTCATACGCAGGAACTCAAGTCCGTTTGAGACGGATTTCAGCCAGTTCCTGTAGATATCGTCATAGGTATCGGGATCGTGATACTTCAGCACGAGATATCCGAAAAGCCTGTCATTGAAGAAAAGCGGATTGAAATAGTATATTGCAGGCTCATAATTCCTTGCAAGAAGTGCGGAAAAGTTATACCTCTGCATATCAAAGGGAGTCCTGTCCTCCCAGTTGACCATGCTCTGACATGAGAGTATATCGCTCAGCTCCGCATCGGAGTCGTACCAGTTCTTGTAAAGGCAGAGATAAAAGCTCTGTATGCCGCGCACCTGCCAGTGGAACGTGCCGCATATATCCGTGAATTCGCTGAGGGTACGGCACTCCGTCAGCTTCTGATCCAGAGGATTGAAGAGGTTCCAGTTATCGTAATCCTTTTTGGCTCTTGCGTTTTTAAGCTCACCCGCATAAAATCTTCGGTCAGCTCCGCAGGTACAGCTGGTGCCGCATATTATCTCGCCCTTAGGAGGCGCAAAGAGGAACTCTCTGTTCTTTATGCGGCTGTAGACCATATTCGCCGCGTCCTCGCCTATAGTTTCGCGGTTCCTTTTATATGTTGTAAGCACAGGAGTATGCATGAACCTGTCGCCCACATATTCATATCCGACAACGGTAACGTCCTCGGGGACCTTTATCTCCAGCTCGTCGAACTTGTCGATAAGTCCGTAAGCCATATAGTCATTGGCACAGACTATCGCCTGCGGCAGCCTGAGCTCTCCGCTGTAATAGCGCTCTGCAAGCTCGGCGCCCGAATTCATCCAATAGTTGCCGTAGTGTACGCGCTTTTCGTCGTACTCTATACCGTGCTTTTCCAGAGACTTCCTGTAGCCGTTCACTCTCATCCCCGATGCTTCTATAAAATCGTAGCCCGTGAGTATGTCTATCTCCTTGAAGCCGTGCTTTTCCACAAGATGATCCGTCAGGTCCTCTATGTCATTCTCATCGCTTGTATTGATAAAGGTACACTGAGGGAAGTCGAGCTCCTTCACATGAGTTCCCACAATTACGATCGGGACGCTCTTTCGCATAAGGAGATCTGCTATCAGCTTTTTGAGATCCTCATTGACAAATGATTCTGATATAACGATAAGACCGTCGAGCTCGTCGGAAAGTATCAGGTCATAGACCTTGTTCTCGCAGAAAAGCTCCTTTTCACGGATATTAGGGTTATAGTTATTGGAAAAGACAATGGTATCGACCCCCACGCACTGGTTGAATCTTGCAATTCCCTTGATGATCTGACGCTGCTCTATGCTGTTCGCCTCAGCCGTCACAATGCCGATCATCATTCTCTTTTTTCTTACCAAAATTCCCACTCCTTGATCCTTATCTATCGGTTTGGGTCCAGACAATATATAAGAAGTTACCATAATTATACATTATTTATTAAGAATTGTCAATGAAGTTTTCCGCATTTTTTCCACCTGTAGGGTATTTTTATGGGTTGCGGCAAGGATCAGTGTCATTCTGAACAATCGAAATCATCATTTTTTGTATAAAGTGACTTTTTTATTTTTCCCATGCAGCAAAACAGCTCCTACATGACACATATGTTATGAATTCGAATTCAAAGGAGGTATCTCTATGAACGATCTTTCAGAAGATGTCAGGCTCGCAGGTGAAGGAGACACCGAAGCCTTTTCACGGCTCTATTCCACCGTTTACGAAGACCTTTATCATATAGCGCTTTACAGTCTCAGAAATACACATGACGCAGCAGACGCAGTGAGCGACACCGTCCTTGACGCCTTCAGGAGCATAAAGAAGCTCCGCAGCCCCGAAAAGTTCCGCAGCTGGATAATGACTATACTCGCTGCAAAGATAAAGCGAAAGCAGCGTACATACTTTGAGCCTGCGGACAACATAGAGGACATACCTCAGCTTTCCGACAGCTTCAGCTATGACTCAGTAGAGCTCCGCGAAGCTGTGGGAAAGCTGGACGACGAATCGAAGCTGCTGCTCTCCATGTCGGTGCTTGGCGGCTACACAAGCGACGAGATATCGTCACTGTGCGGTATAAAGCCCACTACTGTCCGTTCAAAGCTGTCAAGGATAAAGCAGAAGCTGCGCCTTGAGCTGACACCTGAAATATGACCCATGAAAGGAGAATGTTTATGAACAACGACGACAAGCTCAGAGAGCAGATGAAGTCAGCGCCCGTTCCCGACGAGCTCAGACCCGAAAATATAAAGATAATGCTCGATAATGAAGCTTCAAGGAAAAAGAGAAGCGGCATTTCCATGGCGGGCCGTATAGCTGCCGCAGCGGCAGCCTGCGCGGTAATAGGCGGAACTGCCGTATATACAATGAACAACCGAAAGATAAATGATAAGCTTGACAAGAACAATACCTCTGCTCACTGCAACAAGCCCACATCAGTCACAGTTCCGACCACAGAGCTCAAAACCACAGAGGACGGCACGGAGGTCAAAAAGCTTGCAAGCTACATGAGCGGAGCAAAGAGCTACAGACAGGTATATACCATGTTCAAGAAGGCTTCCGAGGAAGCAGCTGCCAACGCGAACATATACGGATACGATGAAGAAGAGCGCGTGTTTGAAGCTGCCGTTGATGCCGAGCCCGCAACATCTGCCGCTTCTTCCGACGATGGCATGAATTCAGGAGCAGAGACTTCTTACGGTATCGGCGGCGGCGGAGAGGAGCTTCACGAAACTCCCGTAACAGAAAAAAAAGAGGATACTGCGGAAGCTCCCGATGATGCAAAGAAGGAAGCTACAACAGAGTCTGCAAGTGAGGACTCCCCCGAGCACTCCGAGACCTACTATCAGGAACAGGATGTTCTCGAAGCCGATATCGTCAAGACAGACGGAAAGCATATCTACTACCTCGGCAACGAAATGGGTGAAAACTATTCATCGGCTCCCGTTCTGCGTACTGTAAATGCAAAGGACGGAAGGTTCACGGGCAGCACTTCCATAAATATATGCGATACCGCAGGCTTCGAGGACAACGGCTACAATGTCAGCGCTGTTGATATGTTCATCTACAACGACATGATAGCCATAATCGGCAATAACAACAACTCCAATTTCTACTGCGGCATCGACAGCCGTGCCTATGAGAGCGAAACACCGTTCACATTCGCAGCGTTCTACACCACAGGCGACGAGCCCCAGCTCATAGACGTATACAAGCAGGACGGCTACTACAACGACGTAAGGATATCTCCCGACGGATATATGCTCCTTACCTCGACATATACCACCGCATACTTCGGAAATATCGACGGAAGCAAGGACACAGGAAATTATATCCCCTGCTGCGGCTTTGCTGAAAACTATAAAATGATACCGCCCGAGGATATACTTCTCCCTGCCGAGGGCTTCGGAAGCACAAATATCCTTTCGTATTCCGTTATCGGCAGCCTTGACCTCAATAATACGGGAGCTCCCGCGGAAAAGGACAGAAAGACTCTCGCAGGCTATGCAGGCAGCATCTACTGCTCGGCAGACAATCTCTATACAGCTGCGATGAGCGATAAAAACACCACGGATATCACGCGCATATCCATAAGCGGCGGAGATATAGTCCCCATGGCAGGCACCAACATAGAAGGCTATGTAAAGGATCAGTTCTCCATGAGCGAGTACGGAGGCTGCTTCCGTGTTGCAGCAACATACAATCAGTTCAGCGAGGTATATCACACATACGCAGATGACAGTGACGCAGGCTATTATACCTACGAAACGATCAAAAAGGATACCCGTGTTTATGTCCTTGATATGGATATGAACATGGTAGGCAAAATAGAAGGTCTCGGCGAGGGCGAGGAGCTCAAATCCGCAAGCTTCAGCGGAAATATGGCTTACGTTGTGACCTTCCGGCAGACAGACCCGCTGTACGCAGTTGATCTCAGTGATCCCGCAAATCCCGTACTTCTTGACGAGCTGAAAATAAACGGTTTCAGCACTTATATGCAGCAGTGGGACGACGGACTGCTTATCGGCTTCGGTCAGGACGCAGACGACGACGGCAGCATCACAGGCATAAAGCTCACACTTTTCGACAACTCCGATCCCAATGATCTTAAGGCAGCAGATACGTATACATGGAGCTTTCCCAGGAATGACGACACCTTCTGGACAGACCTCACAGGCAAGAGCTACGAATACTTCACCTCGATAGCATTATGGGAAAGAAAGGCTCTGCTCATAGCTCCGGAGAAAAATATCATAGGCATACCGATAGATCACAGCAAGGTGACCTACGGAGAGCGTCAGGGTGAATACGGCGGCTGGGACAGCAACAGCGTTGAAACATATCAGTATGTATTCTTCGGCGTTGAGGACGGCAGGCTTGTAAGGAAGGGCGATATCACAGAAGTCTATAACGGCTGGGATTACGGCAATATAAACAGTTTCAACCGCGCAGTATATATAGGCGACTATGTTTACACGCTCTCTTCCAAGAAGTTCGTAGCAGCGGATATAGATACGCTCGAGATCACCGACGAACTCACATTCTGATACTATCAATACCAAAGCCCCGAGGCTAAGCCTCGGGGCTTGATTTTTACTTTATGCTTTCATATTAAAGAGCAGCGAAAACATTATCGGTAAAACAGAGAAGCTGCATGGAAGAACGAAAAACGATATTATACCCAACACCAGATAGATCTTTCCGCTTTTCGCTTTGCCTGTACTTAACTGTATCGCCCCCAATATAATACCTGCCATTGGTATAATGAACGACAATATTATCAGCAAAAGCTCTGTCTTATCTTCCCCCTGATTAAGAAGCTGTCTGTTCTGCACAGGAGGGCTTACTTTCGGGATCATGTGTTCTATGTAAGAATCACAGTACGGACATCTTTCTTCTTTTTCGGATATTGAAGCTGCACAATGAGGACAGGTCATTTAATCTCCACCTTTCAAAACATGATCACGATATCATTACCACAAATAATAAAGGGATAAGCATAAAAATCATAAACAGGATCAGGCTTATGCCAAAGCTTATGGCAGCTGCGATAAGATAAGCTCTTCCTGCTCTTTTTTCATTATTTCCGAGACATATCAAGCCGATTATGAGCCCTGCGATCGGTATGATGGCCGAGAGTACCACAAGCGCGGTCTCGGGAGGCTGCACGGACGGATCGAAATAATAGGGCGGCACATTATTATAGAAATACGGAGGCGGGATTTGTCCGTGAAACTGCGTTTTCGGCTGTACAGCAGGATTTGGTGCTTTGCAGAAAGGACAGCAGGGCTGCCTGTCATCGAACATTGAACCGCATTTTGTACAGTACATAATGCTCCCTCCTTTATCTTACGAATAAATATGCCGTATATCCTGCGTACACCGCAAGCATTAGAGCTCCGTGCCAACGGACGAGCTTCTTTTTCGGCGCACAGAGCAGAAGCACAAGCAGGCTCATAGCAATGAGAACTGTTGTATCAATGGTATTCTGCAGTGTAAACGCGATAGGCGATATGGTCGAAGCGATACCCAGTACGAAAAGGATATTGAATATATTTGAGCCCACAACATTTCCGAGAGCCATATCCACCTCTCCCTTACGTGCCGCAACTATAGAGGTCACAAGCTCGGGAAGGCTCGTTCCGAGGGCTACGATAGTCATACCTATGAGGTTATCGGACATTCCGAAGGCACGGGCGATATCGGAAGCTCCCTCGACGACCATTTTGCCGCCGGCCGCAATAGCCGCACCGCCGCCGGCTATGCACAGCAGGCACTTCCACACGGGCATTATCTTATACTCTTCCTCGTCGGCACCGTTACCTGCGTCACGGGCTTTTTTCGCAGAGCTTATCATCATGTACAGGAACACCGCAAACAGTGCGAGCAGCAGGATACCGCCCCAGCGCTGAACTGTTCCCGTTACTGCGCCAAGCGCAAGGAGAACTCCCGCGACTATTACCGAAAATGGCAGGTCTTTTTTCAGGGTGTCCCTGCCTATTGCCATAGGGCACAGCACCGCACAGACTCCGCAGACCACCATGAGGTTGAAGATGTTCGATCCCACGGCATTGCTTATGGCGAGATCGTTTTTCCCCAGCACCGAAGCGCTGACGCTTACAGAAGTCTCGGGGAGGCTTGTCCCCATAGCGACTATGGTCATTCCTATGATAAGCGACGGTACTCTCAGCCGTTTCGCCACAGCCGAGCTTCCGTCCACGAAAAAGTCAGCGCCCTTTATCAGCAGGACAAAGCCGCCGACCAGCAAGATATATTTAAGCATTACAGGTCTCCTAACAGCAGTCATGGTTTAGAAAAGGTTCATAAGAACTCGTTACAAGCTCTTTTGCTCCGTAACTGCTTATCTTATTATACCACATATTTTTACTTATTGCAATACCTATCGACAGACTTAACAAAAAAAATCGTTATATTTGACAAATAGGCAATATTTCTCCAAAAATGAGATTGTTGCCAAAAAAAACAAGAATTGCCTTGAATTACATCATTAATTGTGCTATAATTCGTGTTGACCGAATGACCTTAAATGCTTCGGCAGAAAGAAATATAATATATGTATTTTATTTCCTGTAAGCTCAGGAAATTTATTTTGGCGGTCTTATCCGCTATTTTTTCGGAGGTTTATATGTCAGCAGCACAGATCTTCGCCGTGATAATCTTCGTGGGAATGTTCATCATGATCGTTCTCGACAAGATAGAGCGGCACTACGTCACCCTCGGCAGCGGTTTGCTCACTCTTGTTGTCGTTTTCGGAATTTGTATGCGAAGCGGTACAGCCATCATGGATACCCTTGCGCTAAAAGACTTTGCCACCAAGGAATTCTGGTATCAGGTCACTGAAAGCGAGAGCAAGGGCATAAACTGGGCGACGATAATATTCATCGCAGGTATGATGGTCATGGTAGAGGGAATGGCCAAGGCGGGCTTTTTCCGATGGCTCTGCATGAAGATAGCCTACCTTGTAAAGTGTAAAACGGTCCCTATCTTCATCACATTCATGATAATGTCAGCCGTACTCTCAATGTTCATCGACAGCATCACCGTTATCATGTTCCTTGCAGCCGTTACTATCGAGCTTGCGTCACTTCTCAAATTCAATCCCGTACCTATGATACTCTCTGAGATATTCTGCGCGAACTTAGGCGGTTCGGCAACAATGTGCGGAGACCCGCCGAATATCATAATCGGTACTTCACTGGGCTTTTCGTTCTTTGACTTCCTTACAAATACAGGACTTTGCGCCGCGATCTCACTTGCGGTCTCGGTCATCTTCCTCTATTTCGCATTCCGCAAGGAAATAACAGGGGGCAAAGGCGAGGCAGTTGATATGAGCAAGTTCCCCAAGCCCTCGGAGGCTATCACAAACAAAAGGGACTTCATAATAAGCAGCATCATCTTCGGACTTGCCGTGCTGCTCCTTGTAACTCATGCAACAACTCACCTCACGGTTGCGACCATTGGTCTTTTCATAGCAGCAGTTACCCTTATCGCTTTCGGCAAACACGCCCGCGAGCTCATAAAGAAAGTAGATTACAAGACCCTTCTGTTCTTCATCGGTCTTTTCGTTGTTGTCAGCGGACTTGAAGAAACAGGCATACTTAAAAAGATCGCAGACTTCATCGGCAATATCAGCGACGGCAACGTAATGCTCATGATAGCTATCATACTCTGGGTATCAGCTATCGCCAGCGCTTTCGTGGACAATATCCCCTTTGCCGCAACTATGGTGCCTATCATACAGAGTCTTGCAGAGTCCTCGGGAGTTCCTATCTCCACTCTCGCATGGGCACTGGCTATGGGTACGGATATCGGCGGCAGCGCTACACCTATCGGAGCTTCCGCAAACGTCGTGGGAACCTCCGTTGCACAGAAAAACGGCTACCCTATAGGCTGGGGAAGATACTGCAAGCGTCTTGCTCCCGCAACAGTAATAGTACTTGGCATATCAACGGTATATCTTTTCGTAAGATACCTTTGATAACATAAAACGGATATTATAAAAAGGAGGAATACTCATGTCACAGTTTATCATTTCAGTAGGTCGTGAATTCGGAAGCGGCGGACGTCATATCGCCGAGGAGCTCGCAAAGCGCTTCAATATACCGCTCTACGACCGTCACCTCATCACGGAGATCGCTGCAAAAACAGGACTTACTCCCGAAGAGATCGAAAAGTACAACGAAAAACCGAAGAATCATCTGCTTTCCCGCAGAGTAAACGGCTTCAGCAACTCCATCGAGGACAACATAGCTGAAATGCAGTTCAACTTCCTGAGAGAAAAGGCTGCCAGCGGCGAATCCTTTGTAGTTGTGGGAAGATGCTCGGAAACAAAGCTCCGCGATTTCAAGTGCCTTATATCACTGTTCATACTGGGTGACATGAGCGAAAAAATAAAGCGCGTAATGAATGTTTACGAGCTTTCGGAGGATAAGGCAAAGGCTCTTATCGACAAGAAGGACCGCAAGAGAAAGCGTTATCACAACTATCACTGTGAAGGCCACTGGGGCGACTCAAGGCTTTACGACCTCAGCATCAACAGTTCACGCCTCGGTATCGACAGAACTATCGACACACTTGAGCAGTATGTGAAGTCAAGGATAACCGAAGAATAAAAAGCCACTGAAAATAAAAAGCTGCACTTTATGTGCAGCTTTTCTTTTATAAATTCGGATTAAGCGTCGTTATCTTATTGAGCAGGAACTCCTGTATCCTGAGCGCGTCGTTTGAGGTAATACCCTCGCTCGTCTTGTCAACGTCCGCAAGGTATTCGCCCTCCTCTGTGATATGGCGCTCGTCCGTGCCCTTTATTCCGTACTTGTTTGGATTTGCCAGAGACTGCATTATAAGCACCGCATCGCTCATATCAACTGTATCGTCGCAGTTTGCGTCGCCGTACATCGGCGGCTCAAGAGCACCTCCCATGAAGTAGTGCAACTCGCAGCTGTCGATAGTGTAGGGCTGGTCAACAGCCTTTTCGGTTACAGAGTTCCAGACATTGGACCACCATACCTGCACCTCGCAGGTCTTGAAAGCGCCCATCATTTCATTGAGGTCAACATGAACTGTGAGCTTACCGTCCTTGTCCGCATTGCCTTTCCACTCGATGTTCTTCCAGTCGTCCGCAGTAGTTCCGAAGCCGACAGCTCCGCCTATGGAAGCATTTGGAGCACCCGTAAGGTCTATCTGCATCTCCATTCCCACAGCAAGCTTCGGTACATCGGGTATAGTTACCGACTTCTTCTGTATCTCGAACTTATACGCTGTAGTGGTCGTAGTTGCATTCGGGTCGGAAGTAGTTGTAACCGTAGTCGTTGTGGTGCTCGTGGTAGTTTTGGACGGATCGGGGGGAGTGACGCCGTCCTTCTTGTAGAGATCCTTGGGGAGCTCATCAAGAGTTATGCAGTAATCGCTCTGATACATGGCGATAGTATCTTCCTTTGTATTGAAGGTAGGATTTGACAGGAAGTTGTTATCATCGCTTCCGCCGTCATACCATGTACAGAAGTAGAGCCAGCCTGCTTTTTCCTCCTGCATCTTGTCGGGAGTCGAGAAGCAGTCATTCTCTGCAAGGGATATCATTTTCGCACTGTCGTACTTTTCCATTATACCGTAGAATGTAGACGAGAAGGGGCTGTCATTGTGATAGTACCTTGCACTTCCTGTTGACCAGTCCGTACAGCTGTACTTGTCATAGCCTATGATATCAACATAAGCGTCACCGGGGTACCAGTCCTTGGAAGTTGCGAAGTTGTAGCTGTTCCACTCCCATATTAGGTTATGGCAGTTCAGCTCGTTGGTGAGAGTCTCGTAGGTGTATATCCACAGCTTCTTATAAGCGGCAGAGCCTTCCCTGCCCCACCAGAACCATGAACCGTTCTCACCGCCGCCGCCCTCGGCTTCGTGAAGAGGTCTCCATATTACAGGGATACCTTCCGCCTCGAGCTTGTTGAACTCCTTTGCAAGGGTCTTGAGAGTTGAGAGGTAGTACTCGTTTTCCTTAGTGCCTGCCGTCGCAGCCTTTGAGGGTGAAAAATCTGTGTCCTTTGCTGTGTAGGTCGATGCCGACCAGTCCATCTTGGTACCGATAGTATAGTTTGCGAAATCCTTCGGCACGTTGATGTGATAGGAAGCGGTAGCGATACCGCCCTTGTTCTTTACCCAGTCGATGATACGGTCCGTAGAACCGTCGTCACTGCCGTAGAGAGGGCAGCAGAAATTACCGTAATCAAAGCCTCTGATAGCAGGATAATGTCCCGTGGTGTCCTTGAGGTACTCGAATTCGGTCTCGAGACCGTGAGGGCCGCCGCTGTATATCTCCTGCTGACCTGAGATTATATGACTGCCGTAATTTTCGGCAAGGTAAGACATAAGGCTCTGTGTCTCCACTGTAGCCAGCTGATCGCAGGGGGTCACCTGCTTAGCTTCTATCTTAGCGTCGGACATAGGCTCAGCCGTGAGGTAGTCGAACTGCGACCAGCCCCATGACTTTTCGATGACTATTGAATTCTTTCCTGCTTTAAGCGGTATGGCAGTAAGCTCGACAGCCTGATAGTCGTCGCCCTGCGGTATACCAACAGCACCCTGTGACGAGCCGTTTACGCTGAGATTTTGCTGCTTGTCCGTACCGATACCGAAAGCATAGAACGTCAGCCTGTAAGGGCCGCCCTCCTCAACTGTGACGTTCAGCGTGATAGTACCGCTGTCCGTCATTTTGAGCGCGGAACCGCCGCTTGCATTCGAGTCCTTTTCCACTGTAACGTCACCTGTGATCTCAGCGTCCTCGAACTCGAACTTCAGCGGTTCGCTTGCAGCTGTTACAGCCGAAGTGCTGTATACAGTGCAGTTTAGCAGCATCGCCGCAGACATTGCCGCAGCACCTGCTTTTCTGAACAATGATGTTCCCATATTTTAATACCCTCCTGAAAGAAGTGAAGATCTTGGTTTGAAAGCATATGTTACTTTAATTATACAATAATTTCAGTAAAAATCAATAATAAGTTCGGAATGTTTTCATATCATTAATTATTTTCGTATACACGCACAATCGGAAGCCGCTTTTTTAAGCAATTGCTCCAACTGTGTATTAAATTATACTTAAATTATCACATTGAAGCACCGGTGTTTTAATATTGCAGATCTGCGGCAAAAAATGTTGACAATTTTGCTAAAAAGGTGTATAATTTCATTGGAGTTTCGTTTACTTTGTGCATGGGATGGTGATATGAATGACCGAATATCTTACAAATTACATGAAATACATAGAGGATAAGCTTGAAAAGTGCAGTACTTCATCGGAGGTCGACGAGGTACTTGCCGAACATCTTGATAAGATAAAGTTCATGCAGCACGAAAGGATAGTACATTTCCTTGTTACCATGCTGTTTTCGATAGTACTGACGGTTTTTATCGCGGTGCTTATTTTCACGCCGAATATACCGTCGCTCCTGCTTGTGACGATAATACTCGTTCTTCTCATATTCTACATAAAGCACTACTATTTCCTTGAAAATACGGTGCAGAAGATGTACAAGGTATATGACAGCATCCTCGAAAAGCAGAGAAAATTCAGGACGGACTCAGAATGACAAAAAAGGAAATAGCAAAGCTTGCGGTGCAGGAGCTTGAAAAGCTCTACCCCGACGCCTCCTGCACACTTAACTATACAAAGCCCTATGAGCTGATGTTTGCGGCTCGGCTCGCAGCGCAGTGCACCGACGCAAGAGTGAACATCGTTACGGAGACGCTCTTCAAAAAGTACCCCAGCCTTGAAGCCTTTGCAAACGCGGATATATCCGAGCTCGAACAGGACGTAAAGCCCTGCGGCTTCTATCATAACAAGGCAAAGAGCCTTAAGGAAATGGCTTCGCAGCTGATAAACGACTTCGGCGGAGAGGTCCCCGACAATATGGACGATCTTCTGAAGCTTTCGGGAATAGGCAGAAAGACCGCCAACCTTATGCTGGGCGACGTTTTCGGGAAGCCCGCAATGGTAACCGATACTCACTGTATCCGAATCACGGGCAGGCTTGGACTTACCAAAAACAAGGAGCCCGCAAAGGTGGAAAAGGATCTTGTGAAGCTCATACCGCCTGAGGTGTCCTCGGATTTCTGCCACAGGACGGTTGAATTCGGACGGGATATATGCAATGCCCGAAAGCCGAAATGCGAAGAATGTCCGCTTAATTATTTTTGCAGATACTATAACGATAAATCAAAATTTACGCATTGATTACGCCAACCCAAAAGGAAGGGATTCCAAA
>NZ_CAMKRR010000051.1 GCF_946415235.1 uncultured Ruminococcus sp.
AGTTATTCCAGTCCTGTCCGCCCTGATTCCAGTCGTTGCCGCCCTGGTTCCAGTTGTTCCAGTCCTGTCCGCCCTGATTCCAGTCGTTGCCGCCCTGGTTCCAGTTATTCCAGTCCTGACCTCCCTGATTCCAGTCGTTGCCGCCCTGGTTCCAGTTGTTCCAGTCCTGTCCGCCCTGATTCCAGTCGTTGCCGCCGCCCATATCAAAGCCGCCGCCTGCATTTCCGCTGTCAGCGCCGCCTGTGGACACGGTAACGCTCTTTACGTTAGCCTGACCGTTTGATCTGTAGCCTTCGATATTGAGAGATACTTCATAGAGAGTACCTGACATATCAAGACCAGCCTGTGACCATGCATCAAAGTGCTTTGATACGTCGATAGTGCCCTTCATGTAGTTTGTCTGGTTGTTTGCGGAACCGCTCTGCTGACGGATGCTCCAGTACTGCGGGAATGTTGATGTACCATCGAGAGAAGGCTGATTGTAACGCATTGTCTTGCAGATATCGTATGTATTGCCGTTGAGGCTTACAGTGCCCTTTCTCTCAGCTCCGTCTCCGGGTGGACGCCAGTCGCCCCAGCCCTCAACGATATAATATTCCATAAGAGGATTTCTTGTCCAACCGTATACGCACATATACGAGTTTCCTCTTGGTGTGTACTCTACATCATAAGTAAGCACAATATTTCCAAAAGCTTTGTAGTTCTGCTTCTGGCTGTCGAAATTCTTACCCATACGAGCAAGGAAGTTTTCGATATTGCTCCATGAGCAGGTGAACGAGCCTGCACCCGGGTTCATTGATACCTGACCCTGACCGTTCTGGTTCCACATTTCGTAGTCGTATCCGCCGATATTACCTCTGTCCTGCTGATCGGCAGCAGAAGCAACTGCGGGTATACTTGCCGCGATCATCATTGCTGATACTGTACCGCTGATGATCTTCTTGAATTTTTTCAGCTTCACTTTGATCACTCCTTTTAATATATAATTAAAAATAATGATTGAGTAATCCCTTCAAAACGAGCTCGTTATATATTTCTGATATTATTATATAATTTTTGGTGAATATAATCAAGCCAATTATTGCTCTTGATATACAAATAGGTCAGATATTGCGATATTATACTAAATGTAGTTGCCTGTAAACAGGCCAAAACAACGCATCACCTTACAAAAAGCGCAATTTTTGATACATTTCGAGCAAGCGCAAAAAATGATAAATTTTTTCAAAAAAATAGTAATTTTATGCTTTTCAGTTCTCTTATTTAATATAAAAATGCTCCCCATACCTTTTCGGTAAAGGGAGCATTTATGCTTTTCCGATATGAAAGCCGTATCAGCGGCCCGACTTTGTATTTCCTCTTTTTTCAGCAGCCACGCTGAATTCCTCATTTTCGGCAGAAAGAGTGATACTGCCGCCGCTTTTGAGCTTTCCGAACAGTATTTCGTCCACAAACAGAGGCTTTATCTCGTTTCTTATTACACGGTCTACCTCTCTTGCGCCGAACTCCTGACTTACGCCCTTTTTCTTAACGAGCTCCTTTGCGCTCTGCTCTGCGGTAAAGTCGATCTTCTTCGCCGCAAGCTGCGAAGCAAGCTCGCTGAGCTTCTTATCAACCACCATAGCCGCCATTTCATCGTCCATGCTGTTGAAAACGACTATCTTATGGAGCCTGTTCCTGAATTCCGGCTGGAATGTCTGCTTTACAGCCTCGGTTATAACGCTGTTATTCATGCTCTCGCTCTGAAAGCCTATAGTGCTCTTTCCTATGCGATTAGCACCTGCGTTTGAAGTCATTATCAGGATTATGTTCCTGAAATCGGCTTTTCTGCCCTGATTATCCGTAAGAGTAGCATAATCCATGACCTGAAGCAGCACATTGTATATATCAGCATGAGCCTTTTCTATCTCGTCAAGGAGCAGCACCGCCGAGGGAGTTTTCCTTACGGCTTCCGTAAGGAGTCCGCCGTCCTCGTAGCCAACGTATCCCGCAGGAGAGCCTATGAGCTTTGCGACTGCGTGTTTTTCGCCGTATTCGCTCATATCAAAGCGTATGAGCTTAACGCCCAGCTCTTCCGCGAGCCTCTTTGCTATCTCGGTCTTTCCCACGCCCGTAGGTCCTACGAACAGCAGGCTCGCCAGAGGCTTGTTCTCTTCAAGCAGTCCCGCCTTCGAGAACTTCACAGCATTTACCACCTGTGCAACTGCTTCATCCTGACCGAATATCTTGTTTTTCAGCTTGCCCTCAAGCTCCGAAAGACCTGTCGTATCGTCCGCAGCAACAGTTTCCACAGGCACACGGCATATAGTCGTAAGCACCTGATTTATCACTGTTTTGTCCACAAGCTGTATCTTTCTGTCCGTGGGGTGGAGCTTTATATAAGCTCCCGCCTCGTCAATAAGGTCTATAGCTTTGTCTGGCAGGAACCTCTCGTTGATATACTTGGCACTCATATGCACGGCATATCTCATTATGTCCTTTCCGTACCTTACACCGTGGTATTTCTCGTATTTCTGCTTGAGCCCGTCGAGTATCTTCACAGCTTCCTCTTCTGTGGGCTCTTTTATCTCAACATTCTGAAAACGCCGCACAAGGCTCTTGTTCTTCTCAAAGTACTTCTTGTACTCCTCAAAGGTAGTAGCTCCGATAAAGCGTATGCGTCCGTCGGCAAGATAGGGCTTCAGCATATTTGAAGCGTCAAATGAGCCCTCTCCGACTGCTCCCGCACCCGAAAGATTATGTATCTCGTCGATATAGATTATGGGCTTTTCCTCTTTGCCTATCTCCGTGAGCACCCTCTTGAAGCGCTTTTCAAAATCGCCTCTGTACTGCGTTCCCGCAAGCATACCGCCAAGGTCGAGGGCAAATATTTTTGCGCCCGCAAGCGGCTCGGGTACCATTCCGTCACGTATGAGCTGCACAAGTCCGTAGGTTATGGCAGTCTTGCCCACGCCCGATTCTCCGATATGGAGCGGATTGTTCTTTTCCTTGCGGCAGAGTATCTGAATGGTCCTGTCCAGCTCGGCTTCTCTGCCTATGAGGGGATTTGCGTCCCTGAGAGTTTCATTCAGACACGGCGCATAGAGTTTCCAGCCGCTCTGACTTTCCTCCGCTTCACCGAACCTGCCGTCCGTCGAGCCGTAGACTGCCTCATTTTCTTCTATTTCAGCCATTTCCTGCAAAAGGTCGGCTTCTGCTATCCCCTGCTTTTCCATGAAGTATATGGCGTAGCAGTTATCGAGGTTCCACAGTCCGTGAATGAT
The DNA here is from genome assembly GCF_946415235.1 of uncultured Ruminococcus sp. GTDB lineage: Bacteria > Bacillota > Clostridia > Oscillospirales > Ruminococcaceae > Ruminococcus. The sequence continues at coordinate 3,264 of NZ_CAMKRR010000051.1, forward strand.
ATGCCTGAGATGCACCTTCTGACTTCCGCTGCTGTATGCGCTTTTTGCGGCGTAATTCATGAGCATATTGACTCCGTCCGAAAGCTCGGGCTTTTCCACCTCAGCCTTGTCCATATATTCCTCGGCATATTCCTTGAGATAGTCCTCCAGCATACCTGCGTTGCCGCCGCACTCCTCAAAGGCTTCGGTAAAGGTCCTGTCTCTGAGCATCATAAGGAGCACGAGCTCGGGAGTAACATATTCATAGTTTCTCTTTTTCGCATATTCCATAGCCTGATAAAGTATATCAAGCGCTTCCTTAGACAGCTCCATTTCAAGCCTCCTCCACAGTCATTCTGAACGGAAAGCCCTGTTCCTTTGCTTTGTCAAGGGCTATCCTGACCTTTGTGACCGCAATGTCATAGGGGTACTTTCCCACAACAGCTTGTCCGTTCTTATGCACGTTTATCATCAGGGCCTGAGCCGTCAGCTCGTCCTTGTGGAATACGTCAACAAGCACCTCCACAACAAACTCCATAGTTGTGAAATCGTCGTTTATCATTATAACATTGTATTGCTTCGGCTCCTTGAGCCTGCTGTCGGTACGTTCCTTTGCCGCACCCTTTGCTGACATATCGTCACCCCCCTGTTTATTCTACGGCATTATTTTTTTCATTATACCACAGTCCGATCTGAAAGTCAAAAAAATGTATAAAAGCAGCAAGGCAGCCCTAAGGGAGCAGAACGCCCTTCCCTACGGCTGCTTTTTCAAACTGTGGAACCGATACAAAAAGATATGTGATATTTTGTCAAAGTCGCACTGCAAAATAATTTTATCATAAAAATATGAACTTTTCAAGTTCAACCTTTACAATTTTTTGAGTTTATTATTGTACTATTTAGCGATTGATTTTTTCCTAAAAATAGGGTATAATTAAGTAAATGAATAAAAATAGGCAGTTTATTCTCAATTTGAACTTTACGGACATAATAACCACTGTTTCCTGAAAAACAATTACATACAGGGGGACATAACCGACAGTGGAAGATCAGCGGACGCTTTATTAAGGAGGGGGCGGAGATCCTCATTTTATGGCAAAGCATAGTAAATTCAACATCAACAAGGAGAAATGGGATTTTTTTAATTTTACACACATCTTTTCATTATTTTTATCACACAACTTTTTTTATTTTTTGAGGCATGATTTTTTAAGCAATTAACCAGACATATTTCTTATTTTTATCAGTATGATCTCCATGGTTTTCTCATATCATTTACGGAAGCCTTATACCTGTACGGCTCGTGATCGTTACATTCAAGGATCATCGGACTGATAATCATTATAAGGATCATATGTATCATTTCCCGCCACGAATACTGTATCATACAGTATTCAATACCAAAAGGAGTTTATTATGAGTTTTAAAGTAATGGGCATAACCGCAGGCCGCAAAAACAGCAACAGCGAAATTTTATTGAAAGAAGCTTTACTTGTGTGTCAGGAACAGGGCGCAGAAGTAACAATGATCAATCTGAGAGATTTTAACCTTATCGACTGCACAGGCTGCACATCCTGTACTATGGGTATGTCACTCGGCAAGAATACAGGCTGTGTTCTTGCAGAAAAAGACGACAAGGACAGGATAATGCAGGTCATGCTCGATCAGGACGCAGTCATTTTCTCAGCACCTACATATGCTCTGATGCCATCATCATTGTTCCTTAAATTCATGCACAGGAATCTGGCATACGAGACCGCATTTCTCACCAAAATAGGCGCAATAAAGCCTCATGACCGCGTAGGCGCTCTCATAGCAGTCGGCGGCTCTACACGTTCATGGCAGTCTCTCAGCCTTGAGTGTATGCAGATAACCACAGTTACCAACAGCTTCAAGGTAGTTGATATGTATATGGCTACAGGAGTTCCCGCACCCGCTCAGGTGCTGCTCTTCGAGGAAAAGCTGGCACGTGCAAGAGAGATAGGCGAAAACGTAATGAAGGCTCTGAACACACCGCCTGCCGAGCGTAAATGGCTGGGCGATCCCGATACGGGCTGGTGTCCCAACTGCCACAGCAACAGCCTTTGCCTCGGCGATACACAGTGGGGCGGACTGAGATATCCTATCGAGTGTACCGTATGCGGCGCAGGCGGAGACCTCGTAAAGACCGAGGACGGCAAATGGAAGTTCGTTATCGCAGAAAACGGCCTTGAACGTGACCGTACCACCGAGGAAGGACGCGGAGTCCACTGCGACGAGATCGCCGATGTACAGGGAGGTTTCTTTATGGATCCAAACAAGCGTCAGGCTGTTGCGGAAAGGCTTCCCAAGTACACAAAAATACAGTTCAAAGGACTTTAAGTCAGAACCTATATATGCCGAAAGCGCTCATCTCTGTATTATACAGGGTGAGCGCTTTTATCTTCAATTATTCGTTTTTTCGCAAAGCTGCTCAAAGGTTATGCCGTATTTGTAGGCTATCTCATGAGCATAGCTCTTTCCGTCGGGCTTTTTGTAGCTTATTTTGTATGAACGCTTTCCGTTGTCATTTTCCATAACGACGCTGACCGCTCTGAACTGCGAAGCTGCCCCATCGCTTATCCTGTCAGCGTTTTCCGCAAGCTCGTGCATATGGGTATTGAAACAGGTGCGGGCGCCGATAGAGCAAAGGTATTTCAGCACGTCCTCAGCGATATACAAGGATTCCGTATGGCTGGTAGTTGCAAAGGACTCGTTGAAAAGCAGCAGGCTTTCACTTCCTGCCGTCCTGCATATCTCGTTGAACCTCTCGGCTTCCTCACCAAGACGTCCGAGAGATACGGTCTTTTCCTCCTCAACGGGGAAATGAGTGTATATGCCGTCACAGGGACGTATCCCCGCGGAAGCGGCAGGCACGAAAACTCCACTCTGATACAGCAGGAACACAAGTCCAAGTCCCTGCGTGAGAACTGTCTTTCCGCCGCGGTTCGGTCCTGTAAGGATATGCACTGTCCTGTCCTTTGTGAACTCCATATCGTTGCAGACTATATCCTCTTCCACGATACCCTTTATGCGGCATATTGCAAGCTTGACATTGTAGAAATCCTTCAGCACGGTATCACCGTCGGATACCTCTCCGCAGCAGCATGGTATACCGTATTCCGAAAGCTTCTTTTCAAGGCCTATAAAGCGCAGATAAAACAAAAACTCGTCAGCAAGCTTCGCAAGAGCCTTTCCACTCACATCAACATATCTGTTGAGTATTTTTTTCAGCTTTGATGTCATGGAGGGCAGCATGCGCTCCATAATGGTATTGAGATTATTCATGAGCGGCGTGTCGGTCGCGCGGTTTGTCGGTGACGGCAGACCGTTGTACTTCTGATGTATCCAGCGGAGGTCGTTATCGTGCACCTCCATTGAAAACGGCATAAGGTCCTTGTCATTGACCTGATCCTTCAGGTGAAACTTCACGAAGCGCCTGAGTGCGCTCTGACGGTCAAAATAAAACTTATTAAGCGAAAGTATGCCTGTTTCCCTCGGATAGAACTCATGGTCGAGATTGATGCCGACAGTTATGCTTTTAATGTTGTTCACATCGTCTCCCACTGCCGAAATATCCTTTGCAAGCTCCTCAAAACCGCTGTTGTCGCAGATATCGTTTATGTACTCCGCAAATTTTCTCATGCCCTCCGATCTGAACTCATGACCTTCGATAGTTTCCTTTATGCTCATAACGGAGCTGATATATCCCTCAAGAGCCCTGAGCCGCATGAGAAATTCCATCAGTGTGGAGCTTCCGCCTATCTGTGCAGGTCTGTCGTTTGAATAAAAACGCATGGCGTCAAAAATATCATAGAGCTTCTGACAGAGCTCCTCATTATCCCTGAGCTCGGAATAAACAGCTCTGCGGTAATTTATGACTTTTTCGCTCACGGGCATTTCAAGAAGTATGCTTTTCAGCGCAGCCTCCTCCGAGGAGTTGCCCGAGATATTTTCAGCTATAAAATCCACCGAAAGATCATTTGCCGTATTGCTGCTCAGTCTGAATGTCACGTCGTTTTCATCCGGAGCAAGCAGACTGAAGCTTTTTATGTCGGAAATGCTGTGTTTCTTCATAACTGTTCTCCTTACACTATAAATTATTATTTAATCATATCATATTAAGTATAAAAAGTCAACAAATATAGTATCGCCGATGTTTCAGCCGCATAAAAAACAGTCCGAAACTTATGCTTCGGACTGCTTATTTATTTTATCAGGATTTTTCTCCGCCTGAGACCTCGTCAACATAGAAATCAGTGAGGCTGTCGGGAGACTCAACGTAAAGCTGAAGATTTTCAGCACCGTCGGGGATAACGTATGAAGGGTTTTCAAGTGTTATCCACTCGCCGCTCGGAGCTGTTGCAAGAGCTACCTCGTCATACTTCTCGCCGTCCATATTGTACTGCATGGTCATCTTCATGGTGACATCCTTGCCGCTCTTCTGCATTACCTTTGCCTTGAAGCTGTATGCCTCTCCCGGCTTGTAGGTATCGCTGCTGAGGAGTATGGTCGCACCGTTCCAGTTATCTGTTCTTCCGCTGACAAACAGGCACTGACTGCCCTCACAGGCATTTTCCTTGTCAACAGTTACCAGCGGGCCGCCTCTTGTGATCCAGCCCTCTACGCCCTTTTCAAAGCCGATATCGAAGAAGCCGACTTCCTCGGGAGTACCCGTTTCGGCTCCCGAAAGCTTTTCGATAGCGTCGTTGTCCACCGTTACCTTTATATCGTCAGCTTCCGCATATGTACCCTCGACCTTGAGGTCATTCTTGTAGATAGTTGCCTTGCCCTTGGACTGGTATCCCTCGATATTGAGTGCTACCTCATACATCTTACCCAGCTCAAGTCCGCACTGCTTCCATGCGTCAAAGTGCTTGGAGACCGATATAGTTCCCTCGATCTTTGTACCGCTGGGAACAGGCTTCTCCTGTCTTACGCTCCAGTACTGGTCAAAGGTCTGGGTATCGTCAATAGACGGCTGCTCATATCTTGTTGTCTTGTAGATATCGTATACAGCTCCGTCCACCTCGACAGTGCCGAGTGCCATAGGAGCCCCGGGCGGTCTCCATGTGCCCCATGATTCAACTATATAGTACTCGATAAGGGGTTCTCTTGTCCAGCCGTAAACACACATATATGAATTGCCGTCGGGCTGATAGTCAACACCGTAATCAATGGAGATATTGCCCATTTCCTCATATGTAAGAGTACAGTCGTACTTCTTTCCGCGGCGGAAGAGGGCATTGTTGATATTGTCCCATTCGCATGAGAAGCAGCCGCCTCCCGGCTCAACAGTGAAAGTAGTATCTCCGTTGTCCTTCCATAGCTCGTAATCGTAATCATCGGCAGTACCTGTTATGTTCTCAGTGAACACCTGCGGCTCTGCTTTTTCTGCCTTTTTGGGATTATTACCGCTGTTATCGCTGCTGCTTTCCGAACTGCTGCAGCCTGCTGACACCGCAAGCATACAAGCTGCTGTCAATACTGATAATTTTTTCAAAAAACCTTTTAACATCCGGTCTGTGACCTCACTTTCATATTAATTAACAGGCAATAATATGCTACTTTAAATTGTATCATAAACAAAATATTTTACAAGTCATTTTTTGCGGTCACATTATCGAATATTGCGTTGCACCTTTATATGAAAGCTGCAAAAACAGCCGCAGGGAGCAATTGCTTTCCCTTGCGGCTGTTTTTCCGAGAGTTATTTGGCTGCTGGATAGTATTTTTCAAGCATTTCCGTGAGCATTTCGGGTATGTACTGATAATGCTCGGAATCTGGATATATCTTGCTCTCCGCAGTTGTGACGCCATAGCCCTCAAGGCGCTCCATAAGATGCTTTATTCCCTCAAGAGTGGAGTCGTTCTCACCGTAGTACGCATCGTATACGGGATCCTCGTTTTCGCCTCCGCAGATGAAAATACGCTTATTGATGGTCTTGTTCCTGTCAAAGTAACCGTATTCCCTTTTGAACTCGTCACCGTCTGTATATGGCAGAAATCCGGGCGACCAGAACGCCGGGCTTCCTATTATATAATTCCCGAAAGGCTGATTTTCGTATTTATCCGAATTGAATACCGCATAATGTGCAAATGTTCCCCCGAGAGAATGTCCGAAAAGCGTGGAATTCTCATAGTCTATGCTGTATTCTTCCCCAAGGTAGGGCATAAGATCATCGGTGATGAATGTCAGGAATTCTTCACAGCGGTCGCAGAAGAACTTTATGCGGTTCGTGTCATCCATGCCGTTTATCCCATAATCATAGCCAATGCTGACAAGCAGCACATCGTCCGCTCTTCCCTCTTCCATAGCTTCACGAAGGTCGGCACAATTATTGAAGCGCCATACTCCGTCGGTGAGCACATACGCGGGATAGCTCCTGTCCTCACGAAAATCGGGCGGGAGCGTCACATGAACGACAAAATTCGTGTCAAGCTGATCGTCGTAGATATTGTATTCGCGTACATAGGGCTCTATCCCCTTTATCCTGTCGTGGTCTATCTCCCAGACGCAGGACTCCTCAGAGTCGCTGTTTCTCGCTTTCACCCACTTATCCGCCGTGCCGTAAGGGACAGTTTTATATGTCTTGTTTATTACGGCTTCCCATACCTTTACTGCCGACTCATAATCATGCTCTATCTCGGCAGAAGGTATATCAAGCCCCGAGTAGTAGTACTCGATCGACTCATGAAGGAATGGCTTGAGCTCCTCAAAATCCGAAAATTCTATCGTCGGGTCCTGCTCATAGAACTTCTTCAAGATCTCATCAGCTTCCTCTTCGGTAAGCTTATTGCCGTCACTGTCTGTATACCCCATGTTCCCTTGTCCGTCCGTACACATCATAACAGGTTCGAGGGCGTAGACCGTAATTTTTCCGCCGTCGTAATCCTTATCGAGCATATCCAGTGTTTGCACCACCACGTCTCCGTCAACAAAAGCATATTTTATTTCATCCCTGATATCCCTTGTACTTTCGAGGCTCTCGGCTATCTCCTCATCTGTCAGCGGATAATAGGGATTGTTTTCGTTGAAGTGCTCATAATAATCCTCATAATCCTCTCCGTCCCACAGTTCAAGGTATACCCCGTCCGAAGACACTATCCCGTTATTGCTCTGCTCATGCTCGAAAACCGTGAGCTTCCCCACTGTTGCTCTGCTTCTTTCATTGTCGCTCATGTGGTTCGTGAGACTTGCTGCCGCTGCTTTCTGTGATGATGTATTGCTGCCGTCACTGCTTAATGAGCTGCATGAAGCTGTACTCATTAATAAAGCAATTGAAAGAACTGCTGCTGTAATCCTTAGCATTATCATTCCTCCGTTTCTTTCTGAACACTCAGTTCTGTACATAAGTGCTTTCTGAAGCAGCAAAAAGACGATAACTTTTTTGCTTTCGGAGATATGCACATCTTTTAACAGCCCATTTTGTCTACACAAAACAAAAAGGAAGCCTTTCAGCTTCCTTGATATTATTCAAATAGATCCTCAGCACCGTCAATGATGTCGGGCTTTGCTTTTTTCTGAAGGACGTCCCAGTTCGGCTTTCTGCTTTTCATATTATGAGAATCGCTGCCGAAAACGTAAGGATATCCTTCCTTTATAAGCGATTTTACAAATCTTTTTTCCTTGAAGCTCTCAAAGGCTTCGTTATTGAACTGCAATACCGCTTCTGTTTTGAGTACTTCCTCTATCTCCGATCTGCTGTAATACTCGAGGTATCTGTGGATATGCGCCAGTACGGGAGTAAGTCCGTAGTCATAAGCGATATCGTTTATCTCCTCCAGCATCCACGGAGAAAACTTTGCGTACTGGAATTCAAGGAGGATATACTTCGTATCAGCGATACAAAGCTTCTCAATGCCCTCCAGCCTGCTTATGCCGTGTTCAACAGCCACCTCTGCCCCGAGAAGTATCTCCGAATTTGCAGGGTCTGCCTGAACCAGCTTGTCGTATGCGTTCTTTCTCTTTTCAATGAAAGAACTTACACTTTTTTCGCGGTGTGCATAGAAATGCGAAGTGGCAACAATGCGCTCAACTCCCTGATCTTTCATTGTTTTTATCATTTGCAGCGATGTATCGACGCTGTCTGAACCGTCGTCGATATTGGGAAGTATATGACAATGATGATCAGTCAGCATTTACTCTTTCGCCTTTCTTTTCCTTGCTTCCCGTTTCTTTATAGCCGTAGTCATAGCTTGAATACTTTGATCTGTAATACGAAGAATGGCGGTTGGGCTCGATCTCGTTCATTACAAATCCGAGCATATTTGCCTGTGCGATATTGAGCTGCTTCATGCAGTTCTCAACCTCGTCAAATGTAGTTTTACCGTGCTTGAGCACTACAAGGACACCGTTTATGGACTCCTTCATTACCAGCGCGTCACTTACTACGTTGATAGGCGGTGTATCAATTATTATGTAGTCATATGCAATTGCAAACTGTTCAAGGAGATACGCGAACTGCTCGGAAGCAAGAAGCTCTGAGGGGTTCGGAGGGGTAGGACCCGAAGGAAGAAGGTCGAGACCCTTTATAACATTCTGCTTGATGGACTTTGAAGGTGTGGACTTCTTGATTATGAGAGTTGAGAGACCCTCAGAGTTCTTTACCTTGAAGGTCTTGTGCTGTACAGGCTTTCTCATGTCAGCGTCGATAAGGAGCACCTTGCTGTCTGTCTGAGCAAATGCGATAGCCACATTTGCAGCCGTTGTGGACTTTCCGTCACTTGGATTAGGGCTTGATACAGCAACTATCTTCTTATCGGAAGTACCCATTGCGAACATTACATTGGTACGTATGGACTTGTAGCTCTCGGCAACATTGAAAGGTATCGCAGGGTCTGAGATAAGGAATCTTACCTCTGAGTCCTTTCTGCTGCCCTTATGCTTCTTTGCCTCGTCAAATCTGTTTATCTCGCCGAGGATAGCCTTCTTGTACTTGCTGCTGAGGGTATCGGCTTCCTTGACCGTATTATCAAAGAAATCAAAGAGAAAAATGAGGAATACTATAAAGAAGAATGCTGCTGCCGCACCAAGGATAGTATTTTTCCTGACGTTAGGGCCAACAGGGTTATTGTAAACTCTTGCCTTGTCGATGGTATTTATGGATCCTACGCCTACAGCGTCAGATACATACTTCGGAGCTATAATGGTAAGAGCGTTGCATACCGCAGCCGAAACATTCGGGTTCTTTGTTGTTACAGAGACCTTGAGAGCAGATGTATCAGGGACTGAAAGAATAGTTATGGTCTTTCTTATAGATGAAGGGACCAGCTTTCTGTTTGAGATAGTAAAGTTGTTTGCAAGCGTCGGCTGATCGAACATATCCACAAGGCGCTCGCCAAGTGCGTCCATAACAGCGTCGTCCTTGAGGACTTCCATATAAGTATTTACGAGCTGCTTTGAATTCGTGATATTGTTGGTATTGCTGACATTCTCGCTGACGCCCGTATAGCTCTGTACATACATGGTGATATGCGATTCATACTGAAGCGGGAGCATGAACTTTGAATAGCAGAACGCTGCCGCGCCTCCGAGTATCATGAAAAACAAAATGAGCCAGATCTTTCCCATCAAAAGCTTTAAAAAATCCTTGATAGTTAACTTATTCATCCCTATTACTTCCTTTACACATTTTCTCTGATAACACAAAAATTCATTTTCATCGTTAATTGTTTTTATTAATGAAAACTTCCCATTGTCTTAACAATTGTATCATACTTCCTATCCAAAGTCAAGATAATTCTCCTGTATTTCGCATGATTTGAACATTTCGCATATATATTTTATCCCATTACAAGCATCTTTTCACAAAACATGAAAAGAGCGGCACAGCGCCGCCCTTAATATGTATATTTAAGTTTAATAAAAAGCCATTTCAGACTCTGTCAGCGATCTCGAGGATAAGCTTTTCGGTCTTTTCCCAGCCGAGACAAGGATCGGTTATGGACTTTCCGTAGATATGCTCTTCTATCTTCTGCGAACCGTCCTCAATGTAGCTCTCTATCATGAAGCCCTTTACGAGCCTGCGGATATCCTCGTTATATCTGCGGCTGCTGAGGACCTCCTTTACTATACGGGGCTGCTCAAAGGGGTGCTTGCCAGAATTGCAGTGGTTCGTATCAATAATGGCAGCAGGATTTGCAAAGCCCTTCTTGACATAGAACTCATGCAGGAGCTCAAGGTCCTCATAGTGATAATTCGGCATACACTGGCTGTGGTTGTTCTCAAAGCCTCTGAGGATCGCATGAGCCAGCGGATTGCCGTTAGTGGATACCTCCCAGCCTCTGTACAGGAACGTGTGTCCCGACTGAGCTGCTTCTATGGAGTTCATAAGTACTGGCATACTTCCGCTTACAGGGTTCTTGAGGCCTACCGGGACATTGAGTCCGCTTGCGGTAAGTCTGTGCTGCTGATTTTCAACTGAACGCGCGCCCACTGCCACATATCCGAGAAGGTCGTTGAGATAACGGTGGTTCTCGGGGTAGAGCATCTCATCGGCGCAGGTAAAGCCTGTCTCCTTGATAGCGCGGAGATGCAGCTTACGGATAGCAACTATGCCCTTGTACATATCCGGCTTCTGATCGGGGTCTGGCTGGTGGAGCATACCCTTGTAGCCCTTTCCCGTAGTCCTCGGCTTGTTTGTATAAATTCTCGGAACGATAAGTATTTTTTCGCTTACCTTTTCCTGAACATCGCGCAGACGGCAGATGTAGTCCATAACGCTGTCCTCATGGTCTGCCGAGCAGGGACCGATGACAAGCATGATCCTGTCGTCCTTGCTGCTGATTATATCCGCGATCTGAGCATTTCTTGCGGCGATGACCTTTTCAAGCTCCTCGGAAACGGGGAACTCGCTCTTTACCTCAGCAGGGATCGGCAGCTTGCACTTAAAATTCATGTTCATAAAGATTTACCTCTCTTTTTATCCATTTTCTTTCTTAGTCCGTATCAAATGTCACAGTATTACACTCTATTATAACACATAATATCCGAAAAAGCAACAGGTGCGAAATAATAGTCGGCAACATGCAAAATAATAGTCGTCGAATTTGTTATCCGTACCGTTGAACTGCCCGCGGAGACTCCGCTCCTATAACATATATCCGTGCAAAAATGAAAAGACAGCCGATCATTGCCGACTGCCTTTCAGGGGATATTAAAATTTGGAGAAATCTTAATAAGTGTGCCGGTCACCGATACAGTGACCGGCACGTTTCAGTGTTAAATAACTGCCTGCGATCAAACGCGTGTGTGTACCTGACCGCCTGCAAGAGTCTTGCCCTTTGCAGCTGCCATATCAGAGATGTTTACGTTCTGGTAACCATTCTGTGCGAGCCATGGAAGTACTTCTTCCATAGCAGCAGCTGTTGTAGCATAATTCTCGTGACAAAGCACTATAGCACCCTCAAGTGAACCGTTCTGTGCAGCCTGCTTGATAGTATTTACTATCTGATCCTTGGAAGCGTTGTTCCAGTCCTGAGTATCTATTGCACAGCTGATAAGCGGGATATCATAGAGTGCGGACTGAACTGTTCCGTTGCTCTCGAGATAAGGTAATCTCATGAGGTGTGAAGGCTCAGTGCCGATGATGCCCTTGAGCTTGCTGTTGCAGTTCTCCCACTCACTTCTGATCTGTGAAGAACCAAGCTGACCAAGGTGTGGATGTGACTGAGTATGGTTAGCTACCTCCATACCGTTCTGGTACTCGTACTTGATCTGGTCGTTGGTCTTGATCCAGTCGCCTACGATGAAGAATGTAGCTGTCATGTTGTTCTTGATGAGAGCGTCGATGATCCTGTATGCGGGATCAGACTTGCTCTGAGCTGAAGCGCCGTCATCGAATGAGATAGCGCAGAGCTTCTTGCCTGCCTGTACCTGAGCGCCGCCGTTGCCGCCTGTCTGCTGACCGCCGTTGTTGCCGCCCTGCTGACCGCCGAACTGGCTCATATCGAAGCCGCCCTGCTGGCCGCCGAACTGGCTCATATCGAAGCCGCCCTGCTGACCGCCGAACTGGCTCATGTCGAAGCCGCCCTGCTGACCGCCGAACTGGCTCATGTCGAAGCCGCCCTGCTGACCGCCGAACTGGCTCATGTCAAAACCGCCCTGCTGACCGCCGAACTGGCTCATGTCAAAACCGCCCTGCTGTCCGCCGAACTGGCTCATATCGAAGCCACCCTGCTGACCGCCGTTATTAACAGCAACAGTTGTTGTAGTTGTGGGCTTTGCAGTAGTTGTTGTAGCCTTAGTAGTTGTTGTAGTCTTGACTGTATTTATGTTTGATGAATAGCTCTCGGGAAGTGACTTTACAAGACCTAAGAGGTACTTCTGGATAGCAGCTGCATCGTTTGATGTAACGCCGTCGCCAGCCTCATAAACGTCTGCATTGAACTTGCCCTGATCTGAAAGCTTATATTTGTTGGGGTTAGCGAGTGCCTGCATGATAGCTACAGCATCAGCCATATCTACTGTACCGTCGCCGTTAGCATCGCCCCACTTTGAAACCTTAGCATTGAGCTCTTCCTTAGCATCGACCTGCTTTGCAGTAGTTGTAGTCGTTGTAGTTGTGGGCTTTGCAGTAGTTGTAGTAGTTGTTGTAACTGTATTGCCGCCTGTTGAACCGCCCTCGTTAGCCTTGAAAGCATATCTGAAGAATGTGTAGAGGTGAGGCTTTACAGACTCAGCACCGTGTCCGCCGCCTGGGATGGACTGGTAAACGTGCTCTACGCCGTTCTTTGTAAGGATACTGCTGTACTGTGACGGGAAAGTACCAACAACAGAGTCGTTTGTACCGCCTGTGATCATGAATACCTCAGGCTCGGGACCTACGTTTCTGAACTTGAACTCACTCTCCTGCATACAGCCGGGGTGAGACATGAATGAATCTGTACCAGGTGTGATACCGGGTGCAGGGCAAGCGCCGCCTACGTAACCGAATACGTCAGGACGCATGATTCCGCAGTAGATAGCCTCACGGCCGCCCATTGAGAAGCCAGTGATAGCTGTATTCTCTCTGCCTTCTGCTACAGAATAGTTCTCCTTGATGAAGGGGAGAAGGCTCTCTGTAACATCATAGAGGAAGTTATCATACTCAGCGCAGGTCTGCTGGTTGATACCGCTCGGACCGCTCATTGTCTTACTTGTGAACATATTCGGAGTTACAGCAATGAACTCCTCAGCCTTGCCGCTTGTCATAAGGCCTGTCATGAGCTCCTGAACGCCCATACCGCTTACCATGTCGTTTTCACTGCCCATGATGCCGTGGAGGATAAACATTACAGGATACTTCTTGCTCGGGTCATAGTTAGGAGGCAGAATTACATTACAGGTCTTCTGCTTTCCTGTATATTTACACATATAGGTCTTCTTCTCGACCTTACACTGACTGCTCTTCTCAACTCCGCTTGGAACTGTTGTAGGCATATCGCCCTTGATCTGAGCGTTGAGGCCTGACTTGGCATTTCCGCCGCTGCCTGCATCGGAACCGATGTTAGCGCCGCCGCCGTTGAAGCCGCCTGCGAAGCCGCTCCAGTCCATACCGCCGCCGCCCTGCTGTCCGCCGAACTGACTCATATCAAAGCCGCCCTGCTGACCGCCGAACTGGCTCATATCGAAGCCTCCCTGCTGACCGCCGAACTGGCTCATATCGAAGCCTCCCTGCTGACCGCCAAACTGGCTCATATCAAAACCGCCCTGCTGTCCGCCGAACTGGCTCATGTCAAAACCGCCCTGCTGGCCGCCGAACTGGCTCATGTCAAAACCGCCCTGCTGACCGCCGAACTGGCTCATATCAAAACCGCCCTGCTGGCCGCCGCCTGTGTTTCCGCCTGCATCGGAAGTGCTTCCTGCACCTGCGCCCGAACCATCGGTAACAACAGTTACGCTCTTTACGTTAGCCGAACCGTTTGATCTGTAGCCCTCTATGTTAAGGGATACCTCATAAAGAGTACCTGACATATCGAGACCTGCCTGTGACCATGCGTCAAAGTGCTTGGATACGTCGATAGTGCCCTTCATATAGTTTGTTGTATTATTCTGTGAACCGCTTGTCTGACGAACGCTCCAGTACTGTGGGAATGTTGCGGTTCCGTCGAGAGAAGGCTGATTGTAACGCATTGACTTGCGGATATCATACTTGTTTCCGTTGAGAGTAACGGAACCCTTGTTCTCGCCGTCATTTCCGGGTGGTCTCCAGTCGCCCCAGCCTTCAACGATGTAGTATTCCATGAGAGGATTTCTTGTCCAGCCGTATACACACATATAAGAGTTGCCCTTAGGTGTATACTCTACATCGTATGTCAGAACGATATCGCCTATCTGTTTATAGGTTTTCTTCTGACTGTCAAAGTTTTTGCCCATACGTGCAAGGAAGTTCTCGATATTGCTCCATGAGCAGGTGAAAGAACCTGCCGACGGGTTCATCGAAGCCTGACCCTGTCCGTTCTGGTTCCACATCTCGTAGTCATAGCCGCCTATATTGCCTCTGGTCTGCTGATCAGCTGCAGAAGCTGTGTACGGGATGCTTGATGCGATCATCAATGCAGATACGGTTCCGCTGATGACCTTTTTGATTTTTGAAAGTTTCACTTCAATCACTCCTTTGTTTTTTGAAAAGCAAATTTATGATTTCAGTAATCCCCGATGGGCCTATTGCCCCGTTTATTTATCTGATTGTAATTATACACTTGTCATTTTTTAATAACAAGTCAAAATTTGCGCTGATTATGCATTTTGTTCAAAAGTTGCTTAAAGAATTTAGATTTTCAGTCAAAAAGCTACAGTTTAAAAAGCTAATAAATATGGATAACTCGTGAAAAAACGGTGTGTTATCTGTGAGCGGACTTTTATATCAAAAATCGGATATATAAATTTCATATACTGACTGTTTATTTATTCACATTTATGCCGGAACGCAAATTCTGAATGGCCCTTTTAAATCTTACTCACCTGCAAGTCATTATATTATCATGGTTCTTACGCCGCAAAAAGTCATGATTGATAATTTAATAACAGGCAGCGGTACAGTCCTGTTTTTTGTGTACCTTTCATGTTGTCTTATGTTTATATAACAACTTTTTTGAACCAACTGCACTCTGCCTATTGATTTTCTTCCGTGCTGATGCTATAATAAGAATGTACCCGATGAACGCATTCGGCGTTCATCTCTTTAATTTTTTTATTATATGTGCAGAGAGCGAGGGAATACAGTGAAGAATATCTCGATCGTAAAAGCCGATATCACAAGCCTCGATACAGACGCTATCGTTAATGCAGCAAACAATCACCTTTCAGCAGGCGGAGGCGTGTGCGGAGCTATTTTCTCGGCAGCGGGCTATGCCGAGCTGAAACAAGCCTGCGACAGGATCGGCTTCTGTAATACAGGCTCGGCTGTTATAACTCCGGGCTTTGACCTTAAATCAAAATATGTCATCCACGCTGTAGGCCCTATCTGGCGCGGCGGCGATCAGGACGAGGAAAAGCTGCTCTACAGCACCTATTACCAGTCACTGAAGGTCGCAAAGGACAACAGCTGCCGTTCCATAGCTTTCCCCCTTGTTTCTGCGGGAATTTACGGCTACCCTCAGAAAGCGGCATGGGAGACCGCCATTTCCGCGTGCATGGACTTCCAGAGAGACGAAAAATATGATATAGATGTGGTTTTCTCGGTGCTGCGCGATGAGACCTACGAAATGGGCAGCGATATACTGAAAAAGCTCAGCGTATCTCAGGAGAGCGAGTGCGGCCCCACACAGTACAAGCTGAAAATAGGCGATCAGTCCTTTGATGCGTATTTCTTCCACAACGCGAACGAACCCTTCGGCTTCCTCAGCAACTGGTATCTTTCGGATTTCACCGTTGACGGCATAAAGTTCACTTCCATGGAGCAGTACATCATGTACAGTAAATGCCTGTGCTTCGGCGACAGCATAACCGCAAAGGATATACTTTCCACGGACGACACAGCTATGCAGAAGTCCCTCGGCAGAAAAGCACAGGGCTATATCGACAGTGTATGGAGCGGCAGAAGACAGCTCATTGCCTTAAAAGGACTGTATGCGAAGTTCTCCCAGAACGACGGTCTGAAAAAGCTCCTGCTCGATACAG
>NZ_CAMKRR010000052.1 GCF_946415235.1 uncultured Ruminococcus sp.
CCGGCAAGTGCAAGTGCGGACGCTGCTACCCGAGAATAGACGTTATCATGGGACGCACCGACGATATGATGAAAATAAAGGGCGTAAACGTATTCCCGAGCCAGATAGAGGAGGTTCTCGGCGAATTCAGCGAGATCTCCAGCGAGTACCAGATACGCATCTCTCACCTTGACGGCAAGGACACTATGCGTATCTACGTTGAATCCACAGGCGATGTTGACTTTGCTGCGCTCAGCAAAAAGATAGCCGAAAAGGTAAAGAGCAGGATAGGCTTCACACCTATCGTAAAGGTAGTTGAGGTCGGCGTTCTCCCAAGAAGCATGAAGAAGACCGCACGTGTCATCGACGAGAGATTTGACTGATGGATATGCGTATTTCAGCAGCCGCTGTGGGAGCGCTCCACGGGGCGCCCCTTACAGCAGCCTGTTCGGATAATGATACGCCCGTACAGGTGATATGAACGGAAACGATATACTGACTCTGCTTTTTCTGCTATGTATGGCGGTATTTGCGGTATGGCTCTACAGGAGGACCCACAGACCCGATATAACAAAGCTTTTTACCGCAAAGACCATCCTTACGGACAGAGAGTATGAGTTTTACAAGCGGCTAAAGCCCCTTGCCGACGAGTACGGACTGAGCATATACACAAAGGTGAGGCTCGCAGACCTTATCGAGCCGAAGCCGAAGGCGGAAAATCCATACTGGATGGAATGCTTCAATAAAATAAAGGCAAAGCATATCGACTTTGCCCTTGCAGACGAAGAAACGGCGATAGTTGCGCTCATAGAGCTTGACGATACCTCCCATTCCCGTCCCGACCGCATCGAAAGGGACGACTTTGTGAACGCTGTACTCGAAAATACGGGATATACCCTTCTGCGTACCTTCGGCGATCTCGACGTTATCGAGGAATACCTCGGTATGTAGCCGCAGCCGACAAACACTTGACATTTTTGCTCGTTTGAGTTACAATATTATGTGACTATTAATAATTAAAAGCGAGGTTGCTTATTATGCTTAAAAACAATGAAAAAGTAATGGATAAGATCGTTGACCTTTGTAAATCCAAGGGCTTTGTTTACCCCGGCTCGGAAATTTACGGCGGTCTTGCAAATACATGGGATTACGGCCCTCTCGGCGTTGAGCTCAAGAACAACATCAAGAGAGCGTGGATGAAGAAATTCGTGCAGGAGAACAAGTACAACGTAGGTCTTGACTCCGCTATACTCATGAACCCGCAGACATGGGTGGCTTCGGGACATATCGGCGGCTTCTCCGATCCTCTCATGGACTGTAAGGAGTGTAAGACACGTCACCGTGCCGACAACCTCATCGAGGACTTCGACGGTACCAATGTTGCAGGCTGGTCAAACGAGCAGATGATGAACTACATAAAGGAAAAAGGCATTACCTGCCCTAACTGCGGCAAGCAGAACTTCACTGATATCCGCCAGTTCAACCTTATGTTCAAGACCTTTCAGGGCGTTACCGAGGACAGCAAGTCCGAGCTTTATCTCCGTCCCGAGACTGCACAGGGCATATTCGTAAACTTCGCAAATATACAGAGAACCACTCGTAAAAAGGTACCTTTCGGCGTTGCACAGGTAGGTAAATCGTTCCGTAACGAGATCACTCCCGGCAACTTCATCTTCCGTGTACGTGAGTTCGAGCAGATGGAGCTTGAATTCTTCTGCAAGCCCGGTACAGACCTTGAATGGTTCGATTACTGGAGAAGCTACTGCAAGAACTTCCTTCTCTCACTGGGTCTCAAGGAGGAGAATCTCCGTCTCCGCGACCATGACAAGGAGGAGCTCTGCTTCTACTCAAAGGCAACAACAGACTTCGAGTACCTCTTCCCATTCGGCTGGGGCGAGCTCTGGGGCGTTGCTGACAGAACAGACTACGACCTCACTCAGCATATCAATACAAGCGGAAAGTCCCTTGAATACTTCGACCCCGAGACCAACGAGAAGTACATCCCCTACGTTATCGAGCCTTCACTGGGCGTAGAGAGACTGTTCCTCTCGGTAGTTACAGAGGCTTACGACGAGGAAGAGATAGTTTCCACAGACAAGGACGGCAATGAGAAGAAGGAAACAAGAACCGTTATGCACTTCCACCCTGCACTTGCTCCCTTCAAGGCTGCTGTGCTTCCTCTCGTCAAGAAGCTCTCGCCAAAGGCTGAGGAAGTATACGATATGCTTTCCAAGAAGTTCATGGTGGACTTCGACGAGGCAGGTACTATCGGCAAGAGATACCGCCGTCAGGACGAGATCGGTACTCCCTTCTGCATCACATACGACTTCGATACTCTCGAAAAGGACAACTGCGTAACTGTCCGCGACCGTGACACAATGCAGCAGGAAAGAGTAAATATCAACGACCTTGTAGCTTACCTCGAGGCTAAAATGGTATTCTGAAAATAATACAAAACCAAAAGCCATAGCACCTCAGGTGCTATGGCTTATTTGTAAGGAGAGATATATGCAGACATCGGAAAGCTTCGCATTAAGTGCGCTTTTGTCCTTTTCGGGCGGCCTACAGGACGCATATACCTATAATATAAGGGGAAAGGTCTTTGCCAACGCTCAGACGGGCAATGTTGTCCTTATGAGCCAGAGCTTCATGCTGGGCGAAACAGCCAAGGGACTGCATTATATGTGCCCTCTTGCAGCATTTGCGCTGGGTATATTCATCGCCGAAAGGATAGAGAACAGATACAAGGATATCAGGTCCATGCACTGGAGACAGATCATAATAATCATTGAAATGATAGTCCTTGCCGCAGTGGGGCTCATGCCGTCAGAGCTTGATATGCCTGCAAATATGCTGGTATCCTTTGCCTGTGCCATGCAGGTGCAGACCTTCAGGACTGTCAGGGGCTACGGCTACGCAAGCACCATGTGCATCGGCAACCTCAGAAGCGGTACGGAGAGCTTTTCTCAGTACCTGCGTGAAAAAAACAGGGACGCATTGTTCAAGTCCCTGCATTTCTTCGGAATAATACTGTTTTTCGCTGTGGGGGCGGGCTTCGGCGGAGTCGTTTCATCAATGTTCGGCATAAGGACTATATGGATATCGGTCGCCCTGCTGCTTTTGTCAGCCGTAATGATGATACAAAAAAAGACAAATATATAAAGCTGAATATGAGCAAAAACAGCGCAGGTCGACCTGCGCTGTTTTTGCTACTGAAAATTGAAAAAGGTCACGCCCGAAGCGAACAGGGCAGCTCCTGCAAGAATTGCAAAGAAGATCGCCTTTTTTATCTTGTGCTTGATCTTTATCAGTATTATCAGCACGGCAATGAACAGGATAACAGCCCAGTATTGCGAGATAAATCCTGTTGCGGTATCAATTATAGAGTCCATTTTCTGCCCCTCCTTATGGGAAAAAGTTATTTTTCGTCTTTTTTATCCGTATCGCTGAGAAACTCCGCGATTATGTACCTCGGACGCTGTTTTACCTCTGCGTATATCTTGCCTATGTACTCGCCTATGATGCCGAGACAGAAGAGCTGCAGACCGCCTATGAGCCATATCGAGCACATGGTACTCGACCAGCCGTGCTCGGAAAAACCGCCTATTTTAGCGATAAACGCCCATATAAAGGCAAGTATGCTGGCAACAGACATTATAAATCCTAGAGTGGTTATGAGCTTCAGCGGCTTTGTGCTGAAAGAGGTTATGCCGTTTACGGCAAAGGAAAGCATTTTTTTCAGCGGATACTTGCTCTCGCCTGCGGCTCTTTCGTGGCGCTCGTAGTACACCTTGCAGTTCTGAAAGCCGACAAGTGGGACCATTCCGCGGAGGAACAGGTTCACTTCCCTGAAATTGGCGAGCTCCTGAAGTACTCTTTTGCTCATGAGGCGGAAATCCGCATGATTATAGACTACGTCCACGCCCATTACCTTCATGAACTTATAGAAGCCCTCAGCTGTGAACTTCTTGAAGAAGGTATCGGTATCTCTTGCGCTTCTCACGCCGTATACCACTTGATTGCCCTCGTAGTACTTCTTTACCATTTCGTCAATGGTATTGATATCGTCCTGAAGGTCTGCGTCCATGGTTATGCACATATCGCACATATCCTTAACGGTCATAAGACCTGCGAGTACGGCGTTCTGATGGCCGCTGTTGTGGGCAAGGTCTATACCCGAGAAGAGATTCGGACAGGCCTCGTGGAGCTCCTTTATGATGCTCCATGTCTCGTCGGAAGAGCCGTCATTCACAAAGACTATGCGGCTTTCCGCGGAGATCAGCTTATCCGAGATAAGAGCGGTGTATTTGTTTTTCAGCTGTTCCGCAGTCTGCCTGAGCACCTCATGCTCATTATAGCACGGAACTACCATATATAATATTTCCGGAGAGTCCATGATTATTCCTTTCCTGTCGATCTTATGCAGGGCGGACAGTATCCGCCCGAAAAGTGTCACATTTCGTAATAACAACAATAAAAGTATATCACAGAGTAATGGATATGTCAATAAAACCTTTAGCAGTAGTGGCAGATATTATCCGCCCCTACAGACTGAAAAACCCGTGAACGCTCAGATCGTTCACGGGTTTTTTATCACTTCTTCTCGGAGTTGATGAACATATCGTATATCCTGCGGATAGCCTCGGGGAGGTCGTTCTCGCTTACGCCGATGATAACATTGAGCTCGCTGGAGCCCTGATCTATCATCTTTACGTTGATGCGGGCATGAGCCATAGAAGCAAAGATACGTGCAACTGTACCCCTTGTGTTCTTCATTCTGCGTCCTACGACTGCAAGGAGAGCGATACCGTCCTCTATTTCGAGATGGTCGGGATCAACAGCCCTGCGGAGGTCTGCAAGCACCTTATCACGTACAGGTGCGAGCTTCTCAGTGCTGACCGTAATGCTCATGGTGTCGATACCCGAAGGCATATGCTCGAAGGAAAGTCCGTTGTCGCAGAGTACCTTCAATACCTTCATACCGAAGCCTGTCTCGTTGTTCATCATAGCCTTTTCGATATTGATAGTGCTGAAGCCCTTCTTGCCTGCGATACCTGTGATAGTATGCTTAACGCTCTCTCTGCTGAAATCGAAATCATTGCCTACTATCATAGTACCTGCGTCCTCTGGAGCATTGGTATTTCTTATATTTATCGGAATATCTGCCGAGCGCACGGGGAATATAGCGTCCTCGTGGAGCACGGAAGCTCCCATGTAAGCCAGCTCTCGGAGCTCACGATAAGTGATTACATCAATAACATCGGGCTTGTCAACTATCCTCGGGTCTGCAACAAGGAAGCCCGAAACGTCTGTCCAGTTCTCGTATATCTCAGCCTTTACCGCATTTGCGATGATAGAGCCAGTAACATCCGAGCCGCCGCGTGAAAATGTCTTTATGAAGCCCTCTGTGGTCCTTCCGTAAAATCCCGGGATAACAGCGTTTTCAAGTCCTTTGAGCCTTTCGCGTACAGCCTTTACGGTCTCGTCAAGGAGAAGGACTCCGTTTATATCGAATATAATAACGTCAGCAGCGTCAACAAAGTTGAAGCCGAGGTAATTTGCAAGAACTTTGCCGTTGAGGTACTCGCCGCGGCTTGCTGCAAAGTCCTTTGCAGGGCGGTCCCTGAGCTCCTTCGCGATAGCGCCGAACTCCTCCTCAAGGGACATATCCATGCCAAGCTCGGAAATAATGCCGTTATAGCGGTCTTTGATTACCTGAAAATCCTTTGAGAAGTCCATGCCGCTTCCTGCAAGCTCGCTGCACTTATAGAGCATATCGGTTATCTTTATATCGTCTGAAAAGCGCTTTCCGGGAGCTGACGGAACAACGTATCTGCGCTTGTCGTCGCTCTTTATTATAGCGGCTACCTTTCTGAACTGATTGGCGTCTGCAAGGGAGCTTCCGCCGAATTTAACGACTTTATTATTCATATATATCATTCCTTCACAGCATTGATAATTTTATAGCAATATCTATTATATGCCTTTTTGTCCCTGAAATCAATTGACAGAAAGCCAAAATTAGGCAAGCGGCCAACTGTATTTTTGGTGAATACGCTTGTACGTCGCTGACGGACAGTCAAAGAGTAAAGATATGCGGAGTTTTTCTCCGCATATCCGTAAAAATGTTTATTTATACATCTGATCGCAGCTCCTTACGCAGGAGAATGGTGAAAACCACACATACCGCGACTCCCGCAAATCCGAGAAATGCAAAGAACATGGCAGCTCCCGAGCCTTTTTCGCTCCCGAAAAGGGAAATAAGGCTGCTCCCGCCTGTCTGACGCGACATAAGCGGCTCGAAGTATCTGTCAATGAGGGCTCCGCCTGCAATGCCGCCTATGGGTATGGTGAAAAACTGCAGTGAGTTGCGGCAGGCATACACACGCCCCTGCATCTCAGCAGGTATCGAGCTCCTGAGTATGACGTCCAGATTTGCGCCCATATAGGGTATGAAAAGCCAGCCCAATACTGCACCCCCGCACCATATCACAGGTGAATCGCTGAATGCAAGAATGAAGTTCTCCGTGCTCATTGAAAAGAACAGGGAAAGGCATATAGCTTTTATGCGGTTTTTTGGCGCAGGAGTGGACGAAGCAATAAATGTTCCCGCCAGTGTGGCGATGCCGATACAGAAATTAACGCTGCCGAGAACGGCTTTGCCGCCTGCCGCCCTTGAGAGTATCATAGGACTTACAGCTGCACCGTTTGCCGAAGCTATGAGGTTTATTCCTGCCAAAAAGAATATCAGCTTTAGTATCAGCGGGTTTCCTTTCAGCCATGATAGACCTTCCTTTGCCGAGGAAATAACGGACTCCCCGACCTTTTCCGCTGTTTTCGGTTCGGGTATGCGAATGAACAGCAGCAGTGACACGAATGCTGCCGCAAATGTGATAAGGTCAACGTAAATGACCGTCGGCAAACCGCCGAATGCGAACAGCATAGTTGCCAGTACAGGGGTAAGGATAGTATTCATGGACTGCGAAAACGAGCGCAGCGCCCCTGTCTGCTGGTAATACTTCTTTGGTATGAGCTGAGTTGCCGCTACCTCGCTTGCAGGCTGCTGCACTGTGTTCATAAGCCCGTTAAGGGCATTTATGAGGTACAGATGCCACGGTCTGAGGACATTCACCGTTATCAGCAGAAATGCCGCAGCAGTGGTACACGCCGCAAGAAGGTCGCAGACGAGCATAGTGCATTTTTTGTTCCACCTGTTGCTTAGTGCGCCTGCAAATATGCTCATCATGACGTAAGGTGCGTAAGAGCATACCGACAGCAGTGCTGTTCTCAGCGCCGAGCCCGTGCTGCTGTAGAGCCACAGTCCCAGCGCATAGCCTGTCATGGAGCTTCCAAGCGCCGAAAGCGACTGTGTGCTCCATAGTAAAAGATACGATCTGAGTTGTTTTATTCCGTTTTTCATTTGACTTTGCTCCTTTTTGATATATCATGTCAAAAATGCAAAGCCAGAGGGATAGTCAGCTTTTATTCTCCATGCAGTTCCCTCAGACCTTGCATGGAGCTTCAGCAATGCATAATCTCATTGCGTTCACCTCTCTCGGTTTTATAAAGTACACGTTATCTTACAAAATTAGCCTTTATTATAGTATATCCGTAGGGCTTCACCGTAATGGTATCGTCCATGAATTCGCCGTAGAACGGCTGTATATCGGTATATCTGGAGAGGATGCCGCTTATGTTGCCGAGCTGTACGGTATCGCCGCTCCTGTTCACGAAGAATATGTATTCCTGTTTATGACCCTTACGTGTAAAGCCGATAAGACGGCTGTCGTGGGTCTCTTTCTCGTTTATGACGAAGGAAATCATTCCGTCGCGCATACAGGGTATGGACTTTCTTACACGGCTGAGCTCGGAAACGTAATCAATAAGCTCCGTATCCTCATTTCCCCACGGGAAGCAGCGGCGGTTGAATGGGTCCTTATAGCCCTGAAGTCCTGCTTCGTCGCCGTAGTATATGCTCGGAACTCCGGGAAGAAAGAACTGTATAGCCATAGCTGCCTTGAGCATTTCCTTGCCGTGCTCGTACTGCTCGGGAGTGAGGTAGCGCTCCGCCATCCACTCCTTGCTCTGACCCTCGCAGTCGTCGCCGCTGAGGCGGTTGATAGCGCGTTCGATATCGTGAGTGGATACAAAGTTCATAAGTACGTCGATAGTCGGCTTGGGATAGTGCTCGACTATTGTCATGACCGTGTTTATGAAATCTATGGGCTTGCCGCCCTTGATGAAGTTCATGATAGCTTCGCGGAATGGGTAGTTCATTACCGAGTCAAGCTGGTCGCCGAGGAGATAGCGGCGCTTTATGCCGTAGCTCTCCTTATTTGTCGCGTCCTCCCATACCTCACCGATAATGAGCTTGTCCGCGTCGTAATCCTTGACGCATTTTCTCAGATTACCGAGGAATTTGTCGGGGAGCTCGTCCGCAACGTCAAGACGGTAGCCTGCGGCGCCTCTGTCGAGCCAGTAGCGGAGAACGCCCTCGTCGCCGCATATATACTCTGTATAGTCCTCGTTGTTCTCGAATACATTGGGGAGGGTATCTATTCCCCACCATGCTTCGTATACATCGGGATAATCTATAAAGCTGTACCACTCGTAGTACGGGCTTTCCTTTGACTGATAAGCACCAAGCCCGGGATAGCGTCCGTACTTGTTAAAGTAAACGCTGTCAGCGCCCGTATGTGAGAATACTCCGTCGAGAACTATGGATATGCCGTAGCCCTCGGCAGCCTTGCAGAGCTCCTCGAACTCCTCGTTCGTACCGAGAAGGGGGTCTGCTTTCATATAGTTCGCAGTATTGTAGCGGTGGTTCTCATGAGCCTCGAATATAGGATTGAGGTAGATACAGGTAACTCCGAGACCCTTGAGGTAAGGGAGCTTTGACTTTATGCCCTCGAAATCGCCGCCGAAATAGTCGTTGTTCCATACGTGACCGTTCTCATCGGGCTTGTAAAGCGGAGTACCGCCCCAGTCGTCGCGGAGGATTCGTCCCTCGGGGATATTCTCCTTGGGCTTGCCGCTGCTGCAGAAGCGGTCGGGGAATATCTGGTACATAACGCCCCCCTTGAGGAAATCAGGAGTCTCGTAAGTGCTGTTGTATACCGTCAGCTGGAACATCTCTCCTGCGTCAAGTCCGCCCTCGTGTATATTTATCCTCTTGATATAGTGGCGTGTGCCGCCCTCGGTATATGAGAAGTAATAGAAATGGACGTCGGTATATCTTGCATTGTATTCGGCAGAGTATGCAACGCAGTCCTCTTCCTCCTCAACTGAGTTCATAGTGATAAAGCGCTCCTTGAAGCCTGTTCGGAAGAGCACCAGCACAGGCGAATAGTCGGGACGCACATTTTTCGGCAGCCTTATGGTAAAGCGGCAGGTCTCGTACTGTCTTACTGCGCCGAATATTGATTTGTACATCGGATCCCATGTATCGTATAATGGTTTCATCTTAAAAACACTCCGTTTTCGGTATTTTGGTGTACTGTTTTATCTGAGGTACCAGATATTTTCCGCATACTCCGTAACAGCACGGTCTGCGGAGAAAATACCTGCGCCTGCGATATTGTTGAGGGACATTTTCGCCCATTTGAGCTTGTCGCTGTAGCACTGTCCTATATAATGCTGAGCCTTTCTGTAGCTGTCGAAGTCTGCAAGCACCATATACGGGTCGCTGTTTTTCAGTGAATTTGCCACATCATTGAAGGTGCAGCCGTTTATTCCGTGATACATACGGTCGATAGCATCGCGTATGCGCGGGTCGAAGTTATAGCAGTCGATAGGATGATAGCCTCTGTATCTGAGCTCGTTGACCTGCGGTGTGGTCATGCCGAAGATAACGATATTTTCGTCGCCGCAGGCTTCCTTGATCTCGATATTCGCGCCGTCAAGAGTACCGAGGGTGACAGCTCCGTTGAGCATGAGCTTCATATTGCCCGTACCCGAAGCCTCTGTTCCCGCAAGTGATATCTGCTCGGAAACGTCCGAAGCGGGCATGAGGTGCTCGGAAAGCGTTACGCAGTAGTTCTCAAGGAATACTACCGAAAGCTTCTCGCTTATTCTCGGGTTGTGCCTTATCTCCTCGGAGATAGCCCATATCATCTTGATTATCTGCTTTGCGAGATAGTATCCGGGAGCAGCCTTTGCCGCGAAGATATAAGTCTTTGGTATGAAGGGCGCGTCGGGGTCGTTGAGCAGATAAGCATAGTCCGTGAGGATATTCATGACATTGAGGTGCTGTCTCTTGTATTCGTGAAGACGCTTTACCTGCACATCGAAGATGCTGTTAGTGTTGAGCTCGATGCCCGACTCCGCCTTGACGTACTTCGCAAAAGCTTCCTTGTTCTCCTTCTTGACAGCCATGAGCTTCTCAAGTACCTCTTTGTCGTCCTGGAACTTTCTGAAATTCTCCAGCTCTGCTCCGTCCTTGATGAACTTCGGACCGATAGTCTCCGTAAGGAGATTTGTGAGGGCAGGATTTGACTGATACAGCCATCTTCTGTAGGCTATGCCGTTAGTGACGTTCTTGAACTTTTCGGGAGTATGCTCGAATTCCTCATGGAAAACAGACTGCTTGATTATCTCCGAATGGAGCTTAGATACGCCGTTTACGCTGTGTGAAGCCGCAACGCAGAGAGTTGCCATGTGTATCTGGTTGTCCTTGACGATCGACATACGCGAGGTCTTGGCGCAGTCGTCGCCGTTCCATTCTGCGAGAGACTGGCAGTAGCGGTTGTTTATCTCTATGATTATGGAGAAAATTCTCGGGATTATCTGCTTTACAAGGTTAACGTCCCATTTTTCGAGAGCTTCCGCCATAACCGTATGGTTTGTGTAAGCGAATGTCCTTGTGACGATATCCCATGATTTTTCCCAGCTGTAGCCGCAGTCGTCAAGGAGTATCCTCATGAGCTCGGGGATAGCAAGGGTAGGATGAGTATCGTTTATGTGTATGGCGACCTTGTCGGCAAGGTTTTCAAGAGTGCCGTATACAGCCATATGCGAGCTTACGATATCGCCTATGGAAGCCGCGCAGAGGAAGTACTGCTGACGGAGACGGAGGCTCTTTCCTTCAAGGTGGTTATCATTCGGATATAGTACCTTTGATATTGCGTTTGCCACAGAGTTCTGAGCAAGAGCAGCCTCATAGTTTCCGCTGTTGAACATCTCCATGTTGAAGTTGGGGGCTTTTGCCGACCACAGACGGAGAACGGAAACGCCCTCCGAGCCGTAGCCCGAAACATAGAGGTCGTAGGGAGTAGCAACGACTGTGTTGTAGTTCACATGGGAAATATAGTGGTACTGGTCGTCCCAGTATTCGTTGAGGTCGCCCTCAAAGTGAACGTCTATTGAAAGCTCGGGCTTCGGGACCAGCCATACCGAGCCGCCGGGGAGCCAGTTGTCGGGGAGCTCTGTCTGCCAGCCGTCCTCCAGCTTCTGTTGGAAGATTCCGTACTCGTAGCATATGGAATATCCCATCGCAGGGAAAGCCATAGTTGCGAGACCGTCAAGATAACAGGCGGCAAGTCTGCCGAGACCGCCGTTTCCGAGTCCTGCATCGGGCTCCATTTCGTATATCTTATCGAGGTTTATATCATATGGCTTGAGCATTTCCTTTATGCCGTCCGCCAGTTCAAGGTTGTATATGCTGGTTTTGAGGGAGCGGCCCATAAGGAACTCCATAGAAAGGTAATAGATCTGCTTGCCGCCTACGGAGCTGGTATGGTTTATGAAACTCTGCCTCTTTGCCCCAAGTATCTCAACGATTATCGAGGAGAGAACATGGTAAACCTGTTTGTCTGAAGCTTCCTCGGGAGAAACGCTGTACAAAAGCTGGAGCTTTCTCGGAAACTCTTCCTTGATCTTGTCCATTAGAGGATTTGCTTTTTTAGTAGCCATAAATTATCTCCATTCTGCCGCAGAACGGCGTTATTACTGCTTGTATAATTGTTTCGATTTTTACTACCTGCTTTCGGAAAACCGCGGAAAATCACTCTACGAGCAGTATACACTTCAATTATACTATGAAAAAAGATTTATTTCAAGTGCATATTTCAACAAATATTTGTCAACGAAATTTATATATTGCGGATAACGCAGGAGCAGAAAGTTGTATATGCGGATACACGAGGATATTTGATTGTGCAATTTGTGCAAACCGAAGTCCGCACCATATATGATATGCACATATAGTACGAAAAAACAGGCGGAGCGGTCATTTGTATATATTTAAAAAATAAAACTTAGAAATATTCAAAAAAAGTTTGAAATTAGTATAAATATGTGATATAATAGAAAAGTGGTTAAAAAAATATGACCGCAAATATAGTGTAGAAACAAAAAGACAACAAAAGAAAATGTAAAGGTGATGTAAAATGGAAAAGGAAAAACGCTTCTCAATACTTAAATTTGTTCTTATCGCGCTTAGTATAATCCTGATCGTGTTATCGATCTTTATCAATATTGCGTTCTCGGGAGGAAAGACTCCCAAGCTCTTCGGCAGATACGTCTATGTGGTCAAGGAGACCGACAATATGGGCGAAAGCGTTACCGAGGGCGCGGCTCTTCTTGCCGCCGACGCAAAGGACGAGACTATCTCAAAGGGAGATATCGTGCTCTGCTATCCCGCAGACGCTCCCGATACCCTCAAGGTGCTCAGTATCTTCGATATCGTCAGCGCCGAGGACGGTACTCAGAAATATGTTACCGCCGACGCATCAAAGATAGGAAGTGAAGAGTCCATAACCAAGGACAAGATCCTCGCTAAATGCACAGGCTACAATCAGAGCCTCGGCATAGGCTCATTCATCAGCTTCGCTTCGGGCATCAAGGGAATACTTGCCCTTCTTGTGCTTCCCTGCGTACTTCTTGTGATATTCTTCATAGCAAAGATCGCTTCCTCAAAGGACGATGACGACGAAGAATTCGGTTTCTACGAGTACGACGAAAAGGAAAAGGAGAGAGCTGCTTCGGAGAGCAGAAAAAATCTCCACGACAAGAGCGCCAACCCTCTCTTTGAACCATCTCAGGAGATACAGCCCAGCAACGAGTTTGAACGCAAGAAGATGTCAATTGCCGAGAATTTCAGCCAGAAGAAGGTAAATCCCGATTCTCCTTATCAGAAGGAAAAGGAGCGCACTATGCAGTTCAAGGCACAGCGCAGTGCCGAGAGCACATTTGCCGCAAAGAATTTGGGCGGTTCTTCGTCTACAGCTCCCACAGCTGACGCTCTGAGAGAGGAAATGCTCAGAAAGACAGCCGAGGCAGAGCGTACAGGCTCATTCAGTGTAAAAGCGGCAGCAGCGGCTGCTGAAGCATCAAATACAGCTCAGAGGCCTGCTGTTTCCGAGCCCATAACCGATAATACGGGTATCCTTTCAAAGAGCCAGCTTGCGGAAATGTCAAGGAACGATGTTCCCAAGACAACTCCGCTCAGGAGCCAGTCAGCTCCTTCGACAGCAGCTCCAAAGCCAAAGAAGAGCAGTACGCCCGATATCTCTGATATCATCGACAAGAGCGAGCGCAACGAAAAGAAGAAGTCTCCGTCAAATATGTCGGTAGACGACCTCATCAAGATGATCGAGGAAGAGAAGAAAAAGCTCTGATTACAAGGTATAGGATCAGTTCAGCCCCGAGGCACAGCCTCGGGGCTTGTTTGTTGTGTAAGGCATGGGCGGCCGAGAACGCCCGCCCCTACTGAAATCATAATTCCATGTGATTTTTTTGTGAATTCTTATTGACAGGAATGTGAAAATGTGTTAAAATATGACATAAATAATTTGTTGTGAAAACTAAGGAGGTAAAAATTATGTTTTGTAAACATTGCGGAACTCAGATCCCCGACGGTTCAGAGACCTGTCCGTCATGCGGAGGTGCTCTGACTAACTCTGCCGCTCCCGCGGGAGCTTCACAGGCAGCAAACAATGCAAATGCAGGTGCTGCTGTCAAGGAGCTTGCAGACACATTTACAGGTATCGCTGTCGAAAAGACAGCAGGACTCCCCCTTGCGCTCATTGCAAAGGTATGCGTACTTATTGCGCTTGTAGCATTTTTCCTGCCCTTTATATCGGTATCATGTACTCAGGACAAGTCTGTAAAGGAAAGCTATTCGGGATTCCGTCTTATGCTCAGCATAGAGAAGAAGGACGACTCCGTTGCAAGCAATTCCGAAAGTGATCCAAAGCCCAATGTATTCCTCATTGCAGCTTTCGCAGGCGGAGCTGCAGCTGCTGTTATCATCTTCCGCAAGAAGAATATAAAGCTCGCTGCTATAATAAGCGGTATTTCCGCACTCGTTCTTATACTGTTCAGAATGACCTTCCGCAGCTATTATGATTTCCCCAGCGAGTATGCCAAGTACATAAAGGTCAAAACAAAATTCGGACTATTGCTGTGTATACTGATGATGCTGGCGACTGCCGCAGCCTGCTTCCTTGAGTCCAAGAACGCACAGAAAACTGTAGGCACTTCCGAGCCGCCCGCACTTCCCCCTGCCGATCAGCCCCCCGCAGAGCTGTAAATAACGGTAAAATACTACAGAGCCGAAGTACATCAGTGCTTCGGCTCTTTTATATTGCTATATCATGTTGAGGTGATGCTGTTTTCTTATTTTCTTACCTTGTCCGCAATTGCCATGACAACAGGTGTGAGGACTGCCGCTACAGGCCATATTATCCACGATCTGCCCCAGTCGTTGGTAATAAAGCTGTAAGCAAGATATAATGCAACGATTATGCACCAGTATACGGAAACAGGTCCAGATGTCCTGTTAGTGCGCTCTTTTTTCTGCCTTGAGAAGTCATCCTCCTCAAGAAGTCGCTTGTATCCCCCCATTTTTATGGACGCATGGACTATAAGTCCCACGCCTGCAGCGATGGCTCCGAACATTATAACCAGCGAGAGCGCTTCGCAGAAACTGCTGTCGGGAAATACCTCGGCTAAAACTATCACGGGTATGAATGAGATTATGAAAAGGATAACGCCGATGATAAGAAAAAGGGTATGCGTTGGCTCGAATTTTGCCTTTTTCTCGTTTACCATGCCCGAAACGCCGTATTCGGTGTCGATACCCTCCTTTTCGAGGTATTCGTAACGCTTTATCTGCTTGCCCGAGGTGATGAACAGGCCCACTGCAATGGCTATCATTATAAACATGAGCGGTACGCCGATAATACCTTCTGCGCCTATAAAGGGCTCGGAAATATCAAGAAGTATCACAGGCAGAGCGCAGCATATGCACAGAGCAACTCCTATGGGAGTGCGTAATGAACGCTTTTCGTTCACTTCAAGGAATGTATTTGCTTCTTCCATTGATACCTTGCGGAGAGGGGGCTCGGTCTCTACGGCAGCTTCGGCGGCTGCGGCAGGAGCTTCCGTGAGCTCGATACTGTCTTTAAGTAAAGTATCCGTGCTCACATTGAATATCTCGGCAAGCTGCAATATACGGTTGAGGTCGGGAGTTGACTGGGCGCCCTCCCATTTTGATATTGACTGGCGGCTCACACCGAGCTTCTCGGCAAGCTCTTCCTGAGACATACCTGCCTTTTTTCTGAGTTCGATTATCTTGTCTGCAAGTATCATATTTATATCCTCCGTTGAGATTTTTCTGCGGAAGCGCTTCCGTCTTCCTTAGCCTTATTCTAACATTTCAGGCAGTTACATACAAGCAACCACGCTTTACAATTTGTCAATCGCCGGTTGCAAACGGCTGTTTTTCGGACAATTCGCAGTTGCAGCCAAAAAAATCATATCAGAATATTGCATTTATAAAAAAAGTATGCTACAATAAATATATAAATTTTATCGAAAGAAGGTATCCCCTATGGAGATCAAAAAAGCAGTAGAATTAGTTGAGAAAAAAACAGGCATCGACCTCCCCGATGAGAAGATCGAAAAGACAGTTTCCAAAGTAGCGACTAAAGAAAATATCGAAAAGGCAAAGGACATGGTCAGCAAGGTGGCTACCAAGGAGAACATCGAAAAGGTCAAGGACAAGGTCGAGGACATCGTCGATAAGTTCAAGAAGTGATGATGCAAAGGGGCATTTTCAGAGCGAAAGTGCTCCTTTTTTGTAAAAAACCGCAGAAAGGAGAGCATAAATGAAGAAAATACTTCAGGCTGCGAGGGAGATAAGCCCTTTCCGCTTTCTTATGCTGACACTGGCAGGAATAGTGAACGCTTTCGGCATAACTGTTTTCCTCATGCCTGTAAAGCTGTATGACAGCGGTATCTCGGGAACCTCCATGCTGCTGGCTCAGGTCACGCCCCATGCGCTTTCTCTGTCGGTGTTCCTGATACTGCTCAATATACCGCTTTTTCTGTACGGACTGAAAAAGCAGGGCAGCAGCTTTACTCTGTCGGCTATATACACCGTAGCCGTATATTCCGTCATGTCGTGGCTCATTACGGACGTTCTGCCCATAGATGTCAGCATAGCCTCGCCCCTTGCGGGTACGGATCTTCTGCTCTGCGCTCTGTTCGGCGGCGTAATATCGGGTATCGGCAGCGGTCTCGCCATACGCTTCGGCGGAGCTATGGACGGAATAGAGGTCATGGCGGTAATATTTGCAAAGCGCCTCGGACTGTCCGTGGGCTCATTCGTCATGGTCTACAACGTCATACTTTATATCATATGCGGAGCTGTCATACACAGCTGGATACTGCCCCTTTACTCCATCGTTACATACGGAGCGGCTCTTAAGACCGTGGACTACATAGTAGACGGACTCCAGCGTGAAAAGGCAGCTATGATAATAACTGCCCGTCCCGACGATATAAAAAAAGAGCTTATGGCGCAGTTCGGCTGCGGAATGACGCTCATAAAGGCAATGGGCGGATATTCGGGAGAGGAGCGTACCGTCCTCTATTTCGTGGTGAACCGCTTCCAAGTCATGAAAATGAAGGACATAGTGCAGAAAATAGACCCTCTCGCCTATATAACCCTTACAGAAGTAGCTGATATCTTTTCCGTAAATCAGGACAAGACCTGAAAAAAGCTGAGAGTTTCTGCACTCTCGGCTTGCTTCATGTGTAAGCCGAAAAGCCTTTTACAGCGGCTTCCTCTCGAACATAAGCACGGGATATCCCTCGTAGTAGGGCTTTACTATCTCGGGGTGCTGGTCCGCATAGGCGAATATGACGTCTGCAAGCCCCTCCTTCAGCAGTCCTATAAGCTGTGAGAGGGGGCGGTGATAGAGCTCGTCACATATGGAAGCAAAGGTTATGGCGCGTCTGCCGCCGACTTCCATTATTCGGTAAGGCCATATGCGGCAGTCGAAAGGCTTTTCGTCGCCCAGCATACAGCCCTTTTCGGTGAGGGCGGGGCATGAGAAGAGCTCGTCGCCCCTGAGCTCGCCCACTCTGAATATATAGCCGCCGTCCTTGGAAACGAACTGCACATCGGGACGGGCGGCTTTTATTTTTTCGCAGAGCTCCGCGGTAAATACGGGAGTTTCCCATACATCGTAGCGGTCGAAGATACAGCACAGCCTGCATTTCGCGCAGGCCTCGCTGCTGAGTATCTTTTTCAGCATAGTATCGCTCCTTTCAAATAAAAAGACTGAGAAGGAATGCCGCGCCCGAAGCCGCAAGCGCCACAACTATCAGCGGCATCTCAAAGAATGCCAGCAGCAGGGCGACTGCCGTGCCTGCCGCAGCAGTCCACATATTATGGGTGGTATAGAAAATAGCGGGGATAGTCATTGCGGACAGCACCGCATAGGGGATATAATACAGAAAGCTCCTGAAAAAGCGGGACTTTATCTTCCTTCGGAAGAAGGTAAAGGGTATCATCCTTATGAGGTAGGTCACGCCTGCCATGACTGCAATATATACGGCTAAGCTCATGAGGCAGCTCCCTCCTCTTCGTCCTTTACGGGGAATATAAGTGCTGCGAGCACGGAAGCCGCTATAGCGGAAATAATTATGGCAAAGCCCTCACTGACCACAGGCAGGGCGTATCTGAAAATGACACTGAGAGCTGCGGCGATAACTGCCGCAAAGAGCACTCCGTGCTGCTTTTTCGCAGGAGGTATGACTATGGCTATGAACATTCCGTACAGGACTATCTCCATAGCCGCGCTCACCGACGGGGGGAGAAGCTCGCCTGCCGCCGCTCCGAGAGCCGTACCCGTCACCCAGCCTACAGCGGCAATGAATATCATACCGTACATATACGCAGGGGTAATGGGCTCTTTCTGAGCCGAGCACACCGCAAATATCTCGTCGGTTATGCCGAATGAGGCGAAAAGCCTGTGGGGAGTCGTGAAGCTCTTGTCCAGCTTCTGTGAAAGTGACAGCGCCATAAGTGAGTAGCGGATATTTATAGTCAGCTGCAAGAGTATCATTTCTATGATAGCTCCGCCCGCAGCGATAACGTCAAGACCTGCCTTCTGTCCTGCGGAAGTAAGGTTTGAAGCGGATATTACCGAAGCCTGAAATACGGAAAGTCCCGCCTTGTTTACCGCAAGGATGCCAAATCCGAAAGAGACCGAGAGATATCCTAAAAATATAGGGATACCGTGGGACATTCCCCGTAAAAATCTGCTTTTCAAATATATTCCTCCGATGTAACGCTCCGCTTTGGGAGCGATATAATACTTTACGAAAAAACGGGCTTAATGCCCGTTTTTACATATCATTCCTGTTTTCGAGCGCCTTGAACAGCGTCACCTCGTCGGCGTATTCAAGGATACCGCCCACAGGGAGACCGAATGCAAGGCGTGTGACCTTTATTCCCATTGGCTTGAGGAGCCCCGCTATGTACATTGCGGTAGCATCGCCCTCTACGGTGGGATTGGTCGCCATTATGACCTCATTCACGCCGCCCTCGGCTATCCTTGCAAGGAGCTCCTTTACGCGGAGCTTGTCGGGAGTTATGCCGTCCATAGGCGAGAGAAGTCCGTGAAGCACATGGTATACGCCGCCGTACTCTCTTGTACGTTCAAAGGCAGTGACGTCCTTTGGGTTCTCGACAACGCATATAACGCTCCTGTCGCGCTCGGGATCGTCGCATATAGGGCAGATATCCCGTTCCGTCAGGTTCTGGCAGCATTTGCAGCAGTGTACGTTTTTCTTTGCGTCGATGAGAGCCTTTGCGAAGTCCTCAACAGCCTCCGTATCCATGGACATGACATGGTAAGCAAGTCTCTGCGCCGATTTCATGCCGATACCCGGAAGAGAAGCGAACTTCTCCGCCAGTATCACCAGCGGCAGTGCGTTGTGGTCAGCCATTGGCTATCAGAAAAGGCCGGGGAGAGAAACTCCGCCTGTGATCTTGCTCATCTCGTCCTCAGTGGTGGACTCGACGTTGTTAACAGCCTCATTTACAGCGCTGATGATGAGATCCTGGAGCATCTCGATG
>NZ_CAMKRR010000053.1 GCF_946415235.1 uncultured Ruminococcus sp.
GCTCCCAGAGATAGAATGCGAGAGAGCCGGGGATAGTGTTTATCTCGTTGATGTAGACCTTGTCTGTTGCCATATCTATCATGAAGTCGATACGTGTGACGCCGTTGAGACCGAGATAACGGAATGCGTCAACAGCGGTCTTTCTGATGAATTCGTCCTGCTCGGGAGTTATATCCGCAGGTATCTTTCTTTTCAGGGTAGCCATTCCCTTGCTGCCGCCCTTGCCGCCGCCTACGTACTTCTGGTCGTAGCTGAGGATATCGTCGCCGCTTGCCTGTACGGGCTCCTCACAAACGGAAGCCTCTGCGGACTCGCTGTCGCCTGCTACGGCGCAGTTTATCTCCTTGAGCTGTACAACGCAGGGCTCGATGAGGATACGGTCAGCAAACTCGAAAGCCTCTTCTATGGACTTTATAAGGCTGTCCCTGTCCTTGCCCTTGGAGATGCCCACGCTGGAGCCGAGGTTTATGGGCTTTACAATAACGGGATAGCCGAACTTCTTCTCGACTGTCTCCACCATTCTGTCCATGTCGTTTATCTCGTAGGAGGAGAAGCGGCAGCAGTCCAGTACGGGGAAGCCTGCGTCCTTAAGGAGTATCTTCATGACGAATTTATCCATACCGATTGCGGAAGCCAGTACATCACAGCCTACATAGGGCAGGTCGAGGGTCTGCAAATAGCCCTGCAAAGCTCCGTCCTCCACGTTGGTGCCGTGAACTATGGGGAAAGCCACGTCGATGTCGGAAATGACATTTGAGCCGAATTTCTTCATCTTCTGACGGATGAGCTGCACCTTGCCCTCGCTGCGTACAAATACGCACTCGGTACACTCTTTGAGGAGGGCGGGGATATCCTTGAAGCTGTTGATATCCATGAGCTTCTCGCCTGTCCAGAACTCGCTCTTTTTTGTCATATACACAGGGATAATGTTGTACTTTTCCTTGTTTATGCTTGCCATAGCCTGAACTGCCGAGATGACTGATACCTCGTGTTCAACGCTTCTTCCGCCGAAAAGAACTGCAAGATTGATTTTCATT
The DNA here is from genome assembly GCF_946415235.1 of uncultured Ruminococcus sp. Classification (GTDB taxonomy): domain Bacteria; phylum Bacillota; class Clostridia; order Oscillospirales; family Ruminococcaceae; genus Ruminococcus. Next base: position 1,038 of record NZ_CAMKRR010000053.1, read on the forward strand.
GTTTATTCTCCTTATAATCTGGTGTAGGGGCGGCGTTCCGCCGCCCGACAGTTTGTCATTTACAATTTGTGTGGTATTGGCGGGCGGATGATATCCGCCCCTACAGTGTCATTCATAATTTGTCCGCGCAGGCGGACACAATAATTACGCATTACGCATTATTCAGTAGTTGTCGGGCAGGTCGTTTTCAAGAAGAACTATCTTCTTCTTATCGGTCTGATATGCGGTTACGTGTGCGAGAGCCTCGTTAAGACTGTCCGCAACGAAAACATTGTCCATATCATAGCCTGCGTCCTTTATGCCGTTATATATGGGAACTGTCTGAGCCTTGCCCACGAGAACTATATGGTCGCAGGCTCTTGCGGCTTCCTGACCGAACTCGAAGTTGAGCTCCTCCTGCTTTGCGCCAAGCTCAACCATGCCCGGAGTTACCAGTATACGGCAGGCGTCGAAAAGTCCGAGGACATTCAGTGCCGCACGGCAGCCGCTGGGATTTGAGTTGTAGGCGTCGTCGATATAGGTCATGTTGCCGCCCTTGTCGAGAAGCTGCAATCTGTGGGGAACTGCGGCGATGCGCTTTACGGGGAGCGTCAGCTTGTCAAGGGCTATGCCCGTGCCGTGAGCGTAGGCTATAGCGCCGAGTACGTTCTGCACGTTATGCTCACCGAGGAGCTTCATGGAGAAGCGCTGTGTTTCGCCGTCGGGAGCCGTCACCGTGAACTCCGTGCCTCTGTCGGAAACGGATATATCCGTTGCGCGGTAGTGATTGCCCTCCTGAAGTCCGTAGAGGACTGCATTGGGGTACTCGGGAGCCTTCCTGCGGATAAGCTCGTTGTCGCCGTTGAGGTAAATCTTACCGCCCTTAGCCTTTACGTGGTCGGCAAGCTCAAACTTGGTATTGACCACATTCTCTATAGAGCCGAAGGTCTCAAGGTGCTGAGGTCCCACGGAAGTGATTATGCCGTCGTGTGGGTCTGCAATGCCGCAGAGCTCCTTTATCTCGTGAACTCGTCTCGCGCCCATTTCGCAGATGAAGTATTCGTGAGTGGGCTTTAAGTCGCGGCGAATTGTTATGGTAACTCCCATAGGAGTATTGAAGCTCTCGGGAGTTTTCAGCGTATTGTACTGTGAGTTGAGGAGCTCGTCAAGGTAGAACTTCATGCTTGTTTTGCCGTAGCTTCCCGTGATACCTACCTTATGAAGTGTGGGGCACTCCGAGAGTATGCGCTTTGCGTCGTTGATGTACCAATTCTGGACTGCCTTTTCTATTGGCTTGTTTATGAGGTTGGAAAGGGGTACGAGTATGGGAGTGAGATACAGCGCAGAGCCCACAAGTATATACGACAGAGCCATTGTTGTCTTTCTGATTGCCTGTGAGTATATAAAGACCGATGCTGTCATGGTCGGGACTTCTCTCGCATCGCGTGAGAAATAGCCCTTGGGTATAAATGACTTTGTGTTGATTATGGCAATTACATAGAATATCGCCACAAGTATGCCGAAGGTTATCATCATCCGCTTCATACGGGCTGTGTACACAAGGGGCTTCTTGAACTTCTTCCCCGGCTTGTTCAGCAGGGCGATTATAATATTCATCAGCGCAAGCACGATAACGATTATCGTAAATATCACAATGTTGCCTTTTTTGACGATATACGGCAATCCGCAGCCACCTATCGCAGGTCTGAACGCAAGCAGCAGGAACTGTGCACAGAACAGCACCGCAGGGAGTATATACCTCTTTTTGTTCTTCTTCATCCAGCGTGAGTGCTCGGGGGTCTTGTAGCCGTTGAGCTGGAGCATATGGAACTCCCTCAGTCCGAGAAAAACAATAGCAGCCAGCGTAATGACCGCATAGATTATCCATAAAACCAAATTCATACTTATCTCCTTTAATTCAGTGAGTAGTGAGTCGTTGTGGTGTCCGCTTGCGCGGACGGATTTTAAATCTACTCACTTATTTTGAGGAACGAGCACATTACGCGGTTGAATGTGAACTGCTGTTCGAGGAAGGAATAATGTCCTGCGTTTTCAAGCTTCACAAGACCTGCATCGGGTATGAGCTTCTCCATTTTCTCGCCGTCGGAGAGGGGAGTAGCTGTATCGTTCACGCCCCATATGAGCAGTGTGGGAGCTTTGATATTCGGCAGGTAGGGCTCCAAGTCCTCGTTGACTACCTTTACCATGACCTGTCTCATCATGGGCGAAGCGGCGGCGTAATCCGCGCTTCCCATTTTCTTTCGGAAGTTCTCCAGCGCGTCGGGGAAGAGCTTCTTTACTATGCCCCATGAGAGGACGGTCTTTCCCATTTTGTAATAGCGAGTGCGCCATGTCTTTTTGTTTGACTTTGGCGGCATTATGCCTGCGCTGTCCACGAGTATGACCTTTGTGACCTTGAAGGGCAGGTCGCCGCGGCTGTGCATTTTGATTATTACTCGTCCGCCGAAGCTGTGACCGAGGAGCATTACCTCTTTTGTATCGTAGTCCCTGAGGAAGTCGATGACGAACTGCACATAGGAGCTTACGTCCCATACTTCCTTGGGCTCGTCGCTCTTTCCAAAGCCCGGCATATCCATAGCCACTACCCTGTACTTCTTCGAGAGGAGCTCAATCATATTGGCGAAAAGGGTGATATTGCTGCCCCAGCCGTGGAGCAGTACGATGAGGTCGCCCTCGCCCTTTTCCTCGTAGTTTATCTTCAAACCATTAACTGTTTTTACCAATTCTATTATCTCCGATAAAATATTGTTTCTATATGATATACGGCATACAGCCGCAAATATACATATATAATTTATTATATCACTTGCGCTATTTTATGTCAACATTTATTTTGCAGGGGCGCACAGTGTTCGTCCGTGATATACAATTATGTAACATGAGAATATCTGTAGGGAACGCCGCCCTCGGCGTTCCATTTGTTACTCTCCGCTTAAAAAGTCCACCTGAGGTATAAAATATTTGAAATTAAACGGTTTTCCGTTTAAAAAGAGCCTGTTGAGACCCTATTGTGAAAATAATATTTCAGGAGGTAACTTCACATGGAGAAAAAAACAGGCATTTACAACATGGCTCACATAAAGGAGACAAAGACCGAATGGCTGTGGTATCCGTACATTCCCTACGGTAAGGTGACTATCATTCAGGGCGACCCCGGAGAGGGCAAGACCACTCTTGCACTGAATATTGCCGCCGCTCTCACAAGGGGAAGAACTGTCACGGGAGAGACAAAGGACGCACTCACGGGTGAGGAGCTTTTCCCCATGCCTGTGGTCTTTCAGACTGCGGAGGACGGTCTCGCGGACACCATAAAGCCGAGACTTCTTGCGGCAGACGCCGACTGCGGCTACATAAGCGGAGTTGACGAGAGCGTTTACCCCATGACTATCACGGACGGCAGACTTGAAGAGGTCATGAAGCTCACCAATGCGAGGCTCGTCATACTTGACCCTTTGCAGGCTTATCTCGGAGCTGACGTGGATATGCACAGAGCCAACGAGATACGTCCCGTCATGGCTTATCTCTCAAATCTTGCGGAGCAGTACGGAGCGGCCATAGTCCTTATCGGTCACATGAACAAGAACGTGGGTACAAAGGCGGCATACCGCGGCCTCGGCTCTATCGACATGACCGCCGCCGCACGAAGTGTTCTTCTCGTTGCGAGGGACAGGCACGACGCAGACAGGCGCATAGTCATGCAGATAAAGAGCTCCCTTGCGAAGGAGGGAAAGCCCGTGGCGTTCAGGCTCGGCGATAACAACAGCTTCACATACGAGGGGGAGTGCGAGGCTGACCCCGAAAATATCCTCATGGGTGTGGGAGCTCCTGTGCAGCCGAAGCAGACCGACCTTGCAAGGCAGTTCCTCATGTCTGAGCTTGGCGGCGGCGAAGCAAAGCCCGTTAAGCTCCTTACGGAAAAGGCGGCACAGATAGGCATTGGCTTTGAAACATTAAAGAAAAGCAAAGAGAGCCTTGGAGTAAAATCTATCAAGTTTGACAATGTTTGGCACTGGCAAGTGGGATAAATAAAAATATCTCCCTATCCCTCTATCCCAGTAATGGTTTAAATTGATAAAGCACATTGCTTTAACGCTTTAGTGGTATAGAGAGATAGAGGTATTGTGTGTAGGGGCGCCCTTTGGGCGTCCGTCAATAACCCATGAATTATGAATGACAATTTGTAGGGAACGCCGCCCAACAGGCGCCGCGACCCTCTGTCCTGCGGACATCTCCCTGTACTACAGGGAGTCACCCCCGCCGTTCCGCGCCTCACGAAACAAATAACATGAACCCATGTAGGGGCGCACATTGTCATTTATAGTTTATGCGTAAGGCAGGAAATTACAGGAAAGAAAAATATTCGCTTTACTTTTACATATAAAGTATGTTATAATAAGAAGATAGCGGCAGCAGATATCGGCAGCCGCCGCATAATTACTTCTGTTACTGAGGTGCATAATGGCAAACAAGTATTCACTGGGCATAGATGTAGGCTCTACCACTGTAAAAACGGTAATAACCGACGCTGACGGAGATATACTCTACTCCAAGTATCAGCGCCACCTTTCAAAGGTAAAGGAAACTGTCACAGACCAGCTCAAAATAATACAGGCAGACTACCCCGACGAGGAGTTCACGGTATGTATCACAGGCTCGGCAGGTCTCGGACTTGCCAATTCCGCAGGCATACCCTTCGTACAGGAGGTACACGCGGCTTTTCTTGCTGTAAAGGAGAAGCAGCCCGACGCCGACGCAGTCATAGAGCTGGGCGGCGAGGACGCCAAGATAATATTCCTCACAGGGGGCGTTGAACAGCGAATGAACGGAACCTGTGCAGGCGGCACGGGAGCTTTCATAGACCAGATGGCTACCCTTCTCGGCATCACCGCCGACGAACTGGACGAGCTCTCTCTCCGCGCACAGAAGGTATACCCCATAGCTTCACGCTGCGGAGTATTCGCAAAATCCGACATACAGCCCCTTCTCAATCAGGGAGCAAGGCGCGAGGACGTTGCCGCAAGTATCTTTCAGGCAGTTGTCGACCAGACCGTTTCGGGACTTGCACAGGGACGTACTATCGAGGGAAAGGTGCTTTTTCTCGGGGGACCTCTCTTCTTCCTGCGGGGACTTAAAAAGGCTTTCGTGAAAACTCTCGGACTTGACGACAAACACGCCGTTTTCCCGCCCGAAGCTCCCGTGTTCGTGGCATACGGCTGTGCCATATATGCCGCCGCAGCCGAGGAAGGATTTGCCATAGATGATATAATCGACAAGATACAGAACGCTCAGACCTCGGACAATATCGTAACGGGAGAGCCTCTTTTCCGCTCGCAGGCAGAGTATGAGGGCTTCATCGACCGCCACAGGAAGTTCGATCTGAAATACGCGGATATACATACCTACAAGGGCGGCGCATACCTCGGAATAGACGCTGGCTCTACCACTACGAAGCTGGTGCTCATAACCGAGGACGGACGTATGCTCTACAATCACTACTCCTCAAATCAGGGACAGCCCCTCGACAAGATATCCGACCAGTTAAAGCGCATCTACGCTGAGATGAACGAGGGCATCACCATAAAGGGCTCGGCAGTAACGGGCTACGGCGAGGACCTCATAAAGGCAGGACTTGCCGTTGACCACGGAATAGTTGAAACAGTGGCGCACTTCAAGGCGGCGGCTTACTTCTGTCCCGATGTTGACTTCATCATAGACATCGGCGGACAGGACATCAAGTGCTTCAGGATAAAGAACAGGAGCATAGACAGCATAATGCTCAACGAGGCTTGTTCCTCGGGCTGCGGCTCTTTCATACAGACCTTTGCAATGGCTCTCGGGTACGATATCGCGGAGTTCTCACGGCTCGGTCTCTTTGCGGAGCACCCCGTTGACCTCGGCTCGCGCTGTACCGTATTCATGAACAGCTCCGTAAAGCAGGCGCAGAAGGACGGTGCGACCGTGGAGGATATTTCCGCGGGACTTTCCTCGTCCATAATCAAGAACGCCATTTACAAGGTAATACGTGCAAATTCTCCCGACGACCTTGGAAAGAATATCGTAGTTCAGGGCGGAACCTTCCTTAACGACGCAGTTCTCCGCTCCTTTGAGAAAGAGCTCGGAAGAAACGTCATCCGTCCTGCCATATCGGGACTTATGGGAGCCTTCGGCTGTGCTCTCTACGCAAGGGAACGCGCAAACGGCGGGCCCTCGAAGCTCATCTCCGCAGAGGAACTGGAAAGCTTCACATACACCTCACGTTCCGCAAACTGCGGCGGCTGTACGGCACACTGTCAGCTGAACATAATCAGCTTCGGACAGGGCAGGCGCTTCATATCGGGCAACCGCTGCGAAAAGGGAAGCGGCTCAGCCAACAGGAATACCGTTCCCAATCTTTATGAGTTCAAATACGACAGCATACTCAACACCGTAAAGACGCATCAGCCAAAGCGTTACCGCGGCACTGTGGGACTTCCCCTTGCTCTCGGCTTCTATGAGCAGCTCCCCTTCTGGCATATGCTGTTCACGACACTGGGCTTCAGGACAGTTATTTCCGACGAGAGCTCCCGTGATATGTACTACCTCGGACAGCACACCATACCCTCGGATACTGTCTGCTACCCTGCAAAGCTCACTCACGGACATATCGAGAACCTCCTCGACAAGGGCGTCGATTTCATCTTCTACCCCTGCATGAGCTACAACCTCGACGAGGGCGGCAGCGACAACCACTTCAACTGCCCTGTGGTCGCCTATTATCCCGAGCTTCTCAAAGCCAACAACCCGAGGCTCAATGATGATAACTTCATACACCCCTACCTTGACCTCAACGTGAAAAAGAACGTGATAAGGGTCATGGGACAGGCTCTGAAAAAATACAATGTCAAAGGAAAGATCCCCGAGGCTGTTGACAAGGCTTACGAAGCCCTTGAGACCTATCATAACACCGTCACCCGCAAGGCACTGGAGATAATCTCGCAGGCAAGGGCTGAGGGACGGAAGATAATAGTCATGGCAGGCAGACCCTACCACATCGACAAGGAGATAAACCACGGAATACACAAGCTCGTGTCAAGTCTCGGCATGGCTGTCATAACCGAGGACAGCATAGCAAATCTTGCGGAAACTCCCAAGCTGGGAGTCCTCAACCAGTGGACATACCATTCACGCCTTTACCGTGCGGCGAAGTACGTTACTACTCAGCCTGATATGCAGCTCATACAGCTTGTATCCTTCGGCTGCGGAATAGACGCCGTCACCGGCGACGAGGTGAGACATATACTGGAAAGCCGCGGAAAGCTATATACACAGCTGAAAATAGACGAGATAAACAACCTCGGCGCTGCAAGGATAAGACTGAGAAGCCTTGTTGCGGCTATGGAACAGAAGTAAAAACAGCTGAGAGTTAGCCTGTAGGGGCGGGCGTTCCCGACCGCCCGCGATATACAATTACGTAACATGAGAATATCTGTAGGGAACGCCGCCCTCGGCGTTCCGCAAGTTAAGAGACGGTTTATCATTTCCGATAAACGGCTCGCCGAACACCATTCAATAAATACGGAGGGATAAAAGTGCCCGAATATGCAAAGTTTACCGAGGATATGATAAAGACCCACACTATCCTCGTTCCCGATATGCTGCCCATACACTTCAAAATGCTTATTGCTATCTTTGAGGCAAAGGGCTATAAGCTGGAGCTGCTCCGCAACGACTCACGGGCGGTAGTGGACGAGGGACTGAAAAACGTCCACAATGACGCCTGCTATCCTGCGCTGCTTGTAATAGGACAGTTCATGGACGCACTGAAAAGCGGCAAGTACGACCCCGACAAGACCGCACTCCTCATAACACAGACAGGAGGCGGCTGCCGAGCTTCAAACTACATACACCTGCTGAGAAAGGCTGTAGCCAGGAACTATCCGCAGATACCCGTGGTATCCCTCAATTTCAGCGGACTTGAAAAGGACAGCGCATTCAGGATAACCGCGCCCATGTTCCTGAAAATGCTCTATGCCGTGCTTTACGGCGACCTTCTCATGACCTGCTACAACAAGTGCAGAGCCTATGAGATAAACAAGGGCGACTCAAAGAAAATGCTGGACAAATGGCACAGGAGGCTGTGCAATATCTTCCTCAAGGGCAGCAGGATGTACCTGAAAACAAAGAAGATATACAGGGATATACTGAACGACTTCGCGTCAATCCCCCTGAGCAGCGAAAAGAAGATAAGAGTAGGCATCGTAGGCGAGATATACGTGAAATACTCTCCCCTTGCCAACAATCATCTTGAGGACTTCCTCATTTCCGAGGGCTGCGAGCCCGTTGTGCCCTCTCTGCTGGAGTTTGTCATGTACTGCGCCGCAGGAACCTTCAACGACGCCAAGATATACGACCACCCCACAAAGGAGTCCGTATTCAACAAGATAGGCTACGAGCTCATATACGCAAAGCAGAAAGAGCTCATAAAGGTCATGAAGGAACAGGGCAGCTTTGAGCCTCTCCACGATTTCGAGCACCTGAGAAAGCTTGCTGACAAGTACATAAATCAGGGCGTGGTAATGGGCGAAGGCTGGCTCATACCCGCGGAAATGGCAGCTCTTGCAAAGTCGGGCGTTGAGAACATCATCTGCACTCAGCCCTTCGGCTGTCTGCCAAACCATATCGTTGCAAAGGGTATGTCGAGAGCTATCAAGCAGGACAATCCCAATGCGAATATAGTCGCCATAGACTATGACCCCGGTGCAACAAGAGTAAATCAGGAGAACCGCATAAAGCTCATGCTTGCCAATGCGCGTCTCTGATACCGACAAGAGGTCTGCAAGGAGCTTCACCATGATAAAAACAAGAACAGGACAGGTCGCAGTATCAAACGAAAAACAGAATAAGCTGCTGAAAAAACTCTATGGGAGCGTCCTCGGGAGAGTTCTCCTGAAAACTCTGACAGCTCCGGCAGTTTCCCGCGCCGCAGGCTGCTTCATGGACTCTGCGCTCTCAAAGCCGCTCATAAAGCCCTTCATAAAAAGGAGCGGCATAGATACCTCTCAGTATGTCATGAGAGGCTTCCGCTCGTACAACGATTTCTTCACCCGCAGGATAAAGCAGGGAAAGCGTCCCGTGGACTTTACCCCCGAGCACCTGATAAGTCCCTGCGACTCAAAGCTGACCGTACACAGAATAAGCAGCAGGAGCGTTTTCAGCATAAAGGGTTCGAGGTACAGGGTATCCGACCTGCTCTGCAATGAATTTCTCGCAAAGCGCTACAGCGGCGGATACTGCTGCATATTCCGCCTCGAAGTTGACGACTATCACCGCTACTGCTACATCGACAGCGGCATGAAGAGCGATAATACCTTCATTGCGGGAGAGCTTCACACCGTAAACCCCATAGCCCTTGAAAGATACAACATATACAAGCGCAACTGCCGAGAGTATACCGTGCTCCACACCGACAACTTCGGAGACGTGGTGCAGGCAGAGGTGGGAGCCATGCTTGTGGGCAGGATAGTGAACCTCCACGGCGAGGGAGCTTTCCGCAGAGGCGAGGAAAAGGGCAGGTTCGAGTTCGGCGGCTCAACGGTGGTGCTTCTCTTTGAAAAGGACAGCATAGTTCCCGACGGGGACATACTGAAAAACTCCGCCGAGGGTATCGAAACCGTGGTGAAATACGGCGAAAAGATCGGAATAAAAGCTTGATGCATGGAGAAATGATATGAAAAAGATAGGTTTGCTGCTGCTCTGCTGCGGCGTTATGTGCGCGTCGGCAGGCTGCCTCAGCGATAAGAACGAAAAAGACAAGACACCTGTGGAGCTCCCCGGCAAGGCGGAGCCTTATACCGTTGAGGACGGAGTATTCGACATCAACGCTGTCCGCAGCAATATAAATATAAAGGGTGTGCATTTTGACCTTCCCCTGCCTCTTTCGGAGCTCGGAACAGGCTGGAAATACGAGCTTTACGACAGAAAGGACTACGGACTCCCCGACGGCAGCGGCTACGCAAGGCTCTTTTACGACGGTGAGGAAATGGCGACGGTATCCCTTGAGAACTGCTATTCGGGACACGAAAAGAAAAGCGTGATATACAGCGTTTCCATAAGCAGCTCCGACTGCGATATATACGGCATAGTCCCCATGAGCTCAACCGTTTCCGACGTTGAAAGGCTTCTTGGCAAGCCCGACGAGGAGAACAGGATTGAGATACCGTATACACACACCTACACCTACGGGGTGCTGAACGGCGAGGACAAGAACGGCGTCATAAGAGCACACTGCGTTGTAGTGGATTTTGACGAAAATGATGTTGCCGACTTCGTAAAGATAACCTATTCAGACATATCCGAAGCCGCAATGAAATAAATTTCAGATTTTCTCTTGACAAACAGTGTGAAGTGTAGTATAATGTGTAAAGTGATTTTGCATTACACCCATGTGAGGTGCGCGAAAAATGGCTAAAGAACTTAAATTCGTAATGCTCCTTGACTGCTACGGCGATCTTCTCACAGAACATCAGCGCAGCATAATGGAGATGTACTACTGCGAGGATCTCTCCCTTGCGGAGATAGGTCAGCCCCTTGATATAACAAGGCAGGCGGTACGCAGCATCATAAAGCGTACAGAGGAGATACTCCTCAACTATGAGGAAAAACTGGGCTTCGCAGCAAGGCTCGGGAAAATGCGTGAGTGCTTCGGACATATCGAGTCCGCCGCAGAGCGTATCACCGACGAGGAAATAAAGAACGAAATAACAAGTGATATAGAAAAGGTCAGGGAGCTCCTCTGAGCGACATGACTATACCGTAAACAGGAGGCTTGACAATGGCATTCGAGGGACTTTCCGAAAAACTTAACAACGTCTTTAAAAAGCTCAAATCAAGAGGAAAGCTCACAGAGTCAGATGTTAAAGAGGCTATGCGCGAGGTCCGCCTTGCACTTCTTGAGGCTGACGTAAGCTACAAGGTAGTAAAGGACTTTGTAAAGAACGTCACTGAACGTGCAGTCGGCGAAGAGGTGCTTGCAAGCCTTACTCCCGCACAGCAGGTAATAAAGATAGTAAACGACGAGCTCGTTTCACTCATGGGCGAAAGCAATGCCCGTATAAATATGGCTTCAAAGCCGCCTACGGTCATTATGATGTGCGGACTTCAGGGCTCGGGTAAGACCACACACGCCGCAAAGCTTGCAAAGTTCCTCAAGAAGGAGGGACACCGTCCCTTGCTGGCAGCCTGTGATATATACCGTCCTGCCGCTATCAACCAGTTACAGGTAGTGGGCGGAAAGGCTGACGTAAAGGTATTCGAGATGGGTCAGACAGACCCCGTTGAGATAGCAAAGAAGGCTCTTGCCTACGCAAAGGACTACGGTCACGATATACTTATCATAGATACCGCAGGCCGACTTCATATAGACGAAGCTCTCATGGACGAGCTCGTAAACATCAAGAACGAAACACAGCCTGATGAGATAATGCTCGTAGTTGACGCTATGACAGGTCAGGATGCAGTAAATGTTGCCAAAGCCTTTGACGACGCCGTGGGTATCACGGGCGTACTAATGTCAAAGCTTGATTCCGATACAAGAGGCGGTGCGGCTCTGTCCGTGCTCTCGGTAACGGGCAAGCCTATCAAATTCGTTGGTATGGGCGAAAAGCTTGATGATTTCGAGCAGTTCCACCCCGAGAGAATGGCTTCGAGGATACTCGGCATGGGCGATGTACTCACCCTCATAGAAAAGGCAGAGAACGTAATGTCCCAGAAGGACGCCGAAAAGCTCACGAAGAAGTTCAAGGAGAATACCTTCGATATGGACGACCTCCTCGACCAGATGAAGCAGATAAAGCGCATGGGCTCCATGAAATCCATACTCGGTATGCTTCCAGGCGTGGGCGACAAGCTCAAGGACGCAGATATCGACGAGAGCCAGCTTGGCAGAGTCGAGGCTATGATAACCTCAATGACAAAGGCTGAACGCGCTAAGCCCTCTATCATCAATCCCTCCCGCAAAAAGCGTATCGCAAGCGGCTCGGGAACAAAGGTGGAGGACGTAAACCGTCTGCTCAAGCAGTTCGAGCAGATGCAGTCCATGATGAAGAAATTCACAGGCAAAAGCGGAAAGATGTCTCTCCGCAAGGCAAGAAAGAACCTTGCAGGCATGAACTTCGACAAGTATACAGGCAAGGGCGGCGGAAATCTGCCGTTCTGAGCAGTGACTCACGGGATATATCGCGTTATGTGCGTTACGCCGCAGTTATAGCGGAAATTCCCTGTTTTATATTTTAGCTTTCAATGCGGTCTCCCGCCGCTTGAATATATTATTTCCAAATACGGAGGTGAATACAATGGCAGTAAAGATCAGACTCAGAAGAATGGGCGCTAAGAAAGCTCCTTTCTATCGTGTAGTAGTTGCTGATTCAAGATACCCCAGAGACGGTCGTTTCGTTGAGGAGATCGGTTACTACGATCCTACAAAGGAGCCCTCTGTTGTTAAGATAGACGCAGATAAGGCTAAGGACTGGATCGCTAAGGGTGCTCAGCCTACAGACACAGTAAAGGCTATCCTCAAGAAAGAGGGAGTTCTTTGATCATAAGCTAAATGGAAGAGGAGAGGCATAAGTCTCTGCCTCTGTCCGCAGCTTAACGGAGGTTTTTACAATGAAAGATTTACTTTATGCCATCGCAGCAGGTCTCGTAGAAGATAAAACTGCCATCAATATCACTGAGGACGAACCCGACGAAGAGGGCGTTATCGTTTTCCACCTTAGCGTTGCTCCCGACGATATGGGAAGAGTTATCGGCAAGCAGGGCAGGATAGCAAAGGCTCTCCGTACGATCATGCGTGCCGGTGCAGCTAAGAAGGACCTGAAGGTCTCTGTTACGATCGAATAAAATTGGAGCTCCCTTGTAAGGGAGCTTTTATTATATAGTATTATTCCGACAAAAATATTGACAAACAGACAATATTCTGATAAAATGTAAATATCATGATAAAGGGAGGAATTATACATGAAATGTAAATACTGCAATTTTGAAAACAATATCGGCGACAGATACTGCGAAAACTGCGGAGCTTCTCTTGAAGAAGCATCGGGAGCAATGGATGATGTTTCCGCAATGCCCTCTGTAATGCCCGATAATTCATCAGACAGCACACAGGCTTCCGCAGGCAGCCAGTCCAATAATTACGGACAGCCTGCAGGCTACGGACAGCCCACAGGCTATGGTCAGCAGGGCAGCAGCTCTGCACAGCCAAATAACTACGGTCAGCCTACAGGCTACGGTCAGCAGGGCGGCGGTTACGGACAGCCAAATAACTACGGACAGCCTACAGGCTACGGTCAGCAGGGCGGCGGTTACGGACAGCCAAATAACTACGGACAGCCTACAGGCTACGGTCAGCAGGGCGGCGGTTACGGACAGTCAGGCAGCTACGGACAGCCCTACGGCTATGGACAGCCGAATATGTACAACGGACCCATGTACGGCTTTCAGGGACCCTTCAACGAGAGCGACGAAAGCCCGAAATATGTGGGCTTCGGTGAGGCTATCAAGCTCTACTTCAAGAACTACTTCAACTTTAAGGGACGTTCCACACGAAGCGAATTCTGGTACGGTTACCTGTTCTGCTTTCTGGTAAGCCTTGTTTTTAGCTGTATAGTCGGCGGAATTACATATTCGTCAATCACGTCTACCGTGTCGTCACACAGCTATGATTCATATGGCAAGCTTATCGGAAATTTAGGCGGCGTTACGATCATTTCGCTCATATTTGGCATTGCACTTGCTATACCTTCGTGGTCAAGCGCAGCAAGAAGGCTTCACGACGCAGGAAAGTCGGCATGGTGGCTGCTTCTTGCTTTAGTAGGCTATATCCCTGTGATTTTCACATATATACCCGGACTTCCCTCAGAAATTATCAGCGGTTTTTCATGCCTGATGTTACCTGTCAGTCTGGTCGGAGTTATACTCAACATCATATTCTGGTGCAGACCCAGCGACGGCGAGAACCAGTGGGGCTTGCCAGCAAGACCGAAATATTGATAAAAAAGGCTTACGTCTAACGTAAGCCTTTTATTTTTTCGAGTTCTTCCGTGAACTGCCGATACATATAGAGCGTACCCAGTGCAATAAGTGGAAGTCCCTTTTCCTCCGCATACGAGTATGCAGCTCTTACTCCCTCGGAGTAGTCCTCACAGGGCACAGCCCTGATGCTCTTTTTCCTGAAAGTCTCCGCAAGCACGGAGCTTTCAAGAGAACGGGGATTATCAGGCTTTACGGCAAACACCGTATCCGCGAGCTCGCCAAGCATATCGGCATACAGCCCGTACTCCTTGTCAGCCATGACACCTATGAGAAAAACGACTCTTTTATCGAAATATCGGCGTATACTGTCAGCCGCGCAGCGTATTCCGTCGGGATTGTGAGCGCCGTCGTAAATTATCAGCGGCTCTCTGCAAAGCACCTCAAAGCGTCCGTGCCATTTCACGTTTGCAAGTCCCTCGCGGACTGCCTCAGCGGGGATAACAAGTCCCTCGCGCCTGAGGATCTCGGCACAGCTGAGCACATTCACCGCGTTTTCGCACTGATACGTGCCGAGGAGCGGTATATGGAGCTTTTCGCCCTTATATGTGATATCCGTGCCGTTTATGGTACAGCTCTCGTCCGTCCACGAAAACTGCGAGTAATCGGGGAGAAGCAGCTCCGCCCCGTGTTCTTTTGCGGTATCTGCGGCAATTTCGCAGGCTTCTTCGCTGTCGCCGCCGAAATAAACAGGTCTGCCCTGCTTGATTATGCCGCATTTATGGGAAGCTATCTCCGCAATGGTATTTCCGAGGAAAGCCGCGTGATCCTTCTGAACATTGGTAATTACCGATAATACGGGAGCCTTGATAACATTTGTGGAATCAAGGTCGCCTCCCATTCCGCATTCGACAAGGGCTATATCGCAGCCCTTACGCACAAAGAGCTCAAATGCGGCAGCCGTAAGGACCTCGAACTCTGTGGGCTTTTCGTTCATGCTCTCGCATATGGGAGCTATATCGCCGATAAGCTCCGCAAAGTCCTCCTCGGATAGCTCCTCGCCGTCAATGCGGAAGCTGTCCGTGACCTTTGTTATGGCAGGGGAAGAAAATCCCCCAACCCTATAGCCTGCGCTTTTCAGGACGGAAGTGAGCATAGCTCCGAAGGAGCCCTTGCCGTTGGTGCCTGCGATATGGACTGTCCTCACCTTTTCCTGCGGGTCGCCCATGAGTCTGAGAAGCTCCGTGATACGGGAAAGACCGAGTATGCTGCCTCTTTCGGCAGCCTTTTTCAAATAGCCGAGGGCTTCCGTATAGTTCATTTGCTCCTTACCTTGTCAAGCTCCGCGGCGAAAGCCTTGTTTTTCAGCATAAGATAGATAACGGCAGTTTCGATGACTGCTGTTATAATGTATATGGGCACACGGAGTATAAGTGTCTCGAAGGGCGTATGATAATAAGCGTAAAGACCGAGAGATGTGATGAACATAGAGCCGACAGCGTGAGCAGCAATGGTCGAAATGGCTATTTTAGGCAGAAGAACGCTCTTCATGGGACGAAGCGCATAGTGGAACATCAGTCCCGAGAAAAGACCGATACAGGTCGAGCCCATGGTGATTATGGGGTTTATGGCGTAGCCCTTGAGCAGACAGCCGATAACGTCCGCAACAAGTCCCACAGCAGCGCCTATAACAGGTCCGAAGAAGATGCCTGCCATCTGTATGGGCAGACCGCCGAAGCCGATGCGGATACTGTTTCCTATGTTAATAGCGCCGAATTTTCCCAGCACTATGCTCATTGCCGCGAGAAGCGCAGCAACTATGAGTACTCTTGTACTGCCGAAAAGTCTTACATTTGTTTTTACAGCAGCTCCCTTGTTGTTTGCAGTCATAAAAAAATCCTCCTTTTCCTCACTCATACGACAAGAAAAGAAGGCATAGTCTCTTTTTGGTTGTCCTATGAAGCGGGATGCAAAATACGAACCGTAAGCCGAAGCTTTTCGTTTGACCGACAACTCCCCGTTCGGTCAACACTGGAATACCCGTAGGTATAACGAACGCATTTTTACTCTTCAAACGATTATATGCAGCTCTTTGCTGCAAGTATATTATACAGCGTAAGACTGCCTTTGTCAATAGGGTAATTCACGAAAAACCGCTTATTTATGCTCTTTGTCAATTTGCTCTAAATGCACATAGGCAGGTGGTAAAATTAGGTCAAAAAGCCGAAAATGTATAAACCCCTTGACAAAACATCACAATAGTGATAAATTATAATTAGCACTCAGAGAGATAGAGTGCTAACGAGATTGAAAGGGAGTGAGTGCAGTGGACGACAGAAAGCTGAAGATACTTGCTGCCGTGGTTGACGAATACGTCAGAACAGGCGAACCTGTCGGGTCGAAATCAATCTCGCAGCTTGAAAATATAAATGTTTCTTCCGCTACTATCCGAAACGATATGGCAGTGCTGGAACAGCTCGGCTACCTCGAACAGCCTCACACCTCGGCAGGAAGAGTTCCCACCTTCAAGGGCTACCGCCTTTACATCGACGAGCTCATGACTCCTCACGATCTTCCCGAGGAAGAAAAGCTGAGACTTGACGAAATGCTGGGTGGCAAGGATACTCCCGAGGAGCTCCTTGTACAGAATGCAGCCACAGCCCTTACGGAGATAACCCAGTGCGCCGCGGTAGTCACCAATGCGGCACCGCGTTTCTCGGTAATATCAAAGGTAGAGGTAATACCTACGGGAAAGCGCCTTTACGTTATCCTGCTGATAACCTCCAGCGGAAGCATAAAGAACAAGGCCTGCAGGCTGGAATTCGACCTGAGCCATGAACAGCTCGATTTCTTTACACATTATATAGAAGAAAACCTCAGCGGTGTGTCGGTAGACGACCTCTCAGAGGAAATGTTCGACAAGATGGTGGCTGCGGTAAGTGCCTATATGGTATCGCTTTCGCCCCTTGTGAAAGGCATATGCGAGCTCTCCGAGGACCTGCGCCAGCAGGAGCTGACAGTCAGCGGAAGCGAAAAGCTTCTCTCATGTGAAGAGCTTGACAAAATGGAAGTTGTCAAATTCATCGAGCACAAGGACGGACTTTCCGAGATGCTTGAAAACGCTTTCAGCGGCATACAGGTAAAGTTCGGTTCGGAGAACGACAGCTTTGCGATAGGCAATTCAAGCCTGATAGTTTCCAAGTACCGCAAGGGCGGCAAGGAAGCAGGCTCGCTGGGTATCATAGGTCCCATGCGTGTCGATTACAAAAAGATAATCCCTTACGTCGAGTACCTGACGCAGAAGATATCCGCGCTCATGGACGGCGACGATGACATAATAAACGCTCCGTCAGATAAACAGGAGCCATAGAAAGGAGCAATGACCGATGGAGAAAAACGAGAATATCTCCGAGCCCCTTGAGGAGCTTGACGAGGATATGACAGAGGACGCGGAGGAAAACTCCGACGACCTCGACGAAGCTGACGCTGCCAGCGAGTACAATGATTCGGCAGCACAGTTCGCAGACCTCGAAGATGCCCTCGCAGAGGAAAAGGATAAGTACCTGAGGTTGTTCGCGGAGTACGATAACTACCGCAAAAGGACTGCAAAGGAGAAAACGGAGACATACCAGAACGCTTCCGTTCAGTGTGTGGAGAAGCTTCTCCCGGTTCTTGACAGCTTTGAAAGGTCACTTGAAGCAGAATGTTCCGACGAGAACTTCAAAAACGGCATGAATATGATCTACAATCAGTTCAAAAGCTTCCTCACGCAGATGAATGTCAGCGAGATAGAGGCTCTCGGAGCTGAATTCGATCCCAACATACACAATGCCATACAGCAGCAGGACGACACCGATTACGCAAGCAATCATGTCTGCTCTGTTTTCCAGAAGGGCTATATGCTCGGTGACAAGCTGGTAAGGCCTGCTATGGTGGCAGTGGCTGTTTAGCGCAGAGCACTAAACAATTCATAATTATGGGTTCAACAAATGTAAATTACATTCATGATTCAATTATGCATTATGAATTATGAATCAGAAATTAGGAGGAATTTATTATGAGTAAAATTATTGGTATCGATCTTGGTACAACAAACTCTTGCGTAGCTGTTATGGAGGGCGGTAACGCTGTAGTTATCCCCAACAGCG
>NZ_CAMKRR010000054.1 GCF_946415235.1 uncultured Ruminococcus sp.
ATGACTACTTTTGAAGAACTCAAGCGCAGAGGTCTCCTCGCGCAGCTCACAGACGAAAAGGAAATAGAGGAGCTTGTCAATGCAGGCAAGGCTACATTCTACATCGGCTTTGATCCTACAGCCGATTCTCTCCACGTTGGTCACTTCATGGCGCTCTGCCTTATGAAGAGACTCCAGATGGCAGGCAACAAGCCTATTGTCCTCATCGGCGGCGGTACTGCCATGATAGGCGATCCTTCGGGAAAAACCGATATGAGAAAAATGATGACTCCCGAGACAATACAGCACAATGTTGACTGCTTCAAGAAGCAGATGAGCCGATTCATCGACTTCTCCGAGGGCAAGGCCATCGTTGTCAACAATGCGGACTGGCTCATGAACCTCAATTACATCGAAGTTCTCCGTGAGGTAGGCGCTCAATTCAGCGTAAACCGTATGCTCACAGCCGAGTGCTACAAGCAGAGACTTGAACGCGGACTCTCATTCCTTGAATTCAACTACATGATAATGCAGAGCTACGACTTCTACCAGCTCTTCCAGAAGTACGGCTGCAATATGCAGTTCGGCGGCGACGATCAGTGGAGCAATATGCTGGGCGGTACAGAGCTCATCAGAAGAAAGCTGGGCAAGGACGCTTACGCTATGACTATCACCCTTCTCCTCAACTCAGAGGGAAAGAAAATGGGCAAGACCGAAAAGGGCGCAGTATGGCTTGATCCCGAGAAAACAACTCCTTACGATTTCTTCCAGTACTGGAGAAACGTTGACGACGCCGACGTTATCAAGTGCCTGAAAATGCTTACCTTCGTTCCCGTTGAGCAGATAGAGGAAATGGAAAAGACTATGGAAGGCGCTCAGTTCAACGCTGCAAAGGAGCTTCTCGCATATGAGCTCACAAAGCTCGTTCACGGCGAGGAGGAAGCTGAAAAAGCAAAGGCTGCCGCAAAGGCTCTCTTCGGCGGAAGCGGCTCAAACGAGAATATGCCTGTTGCGGAGATAGACTCCGCAGACCTTACTGACGGCGCAATCGGACTCCTCAATCTCCTTGTAAAAGCAGAGCTCGCTCCTTCTGTTTCCGAGGCAAGACGTCTTGTACAGCAGGGCGGTATCACTGTAAATGACGAGAAGAAGTCCGATCCAAAGGAAATGATAAAGCTTGAGGGCGAGATCATAGTCCGCAAGGGTAAAAAGGCATTCAAGAAGGTCGTAGTCAAGTAAAAGTCAAATAATTACAAAACAGAAACAATTGCACAATTATGTGAATTTTCTGTTAACCCCTATTGACAAACATCATAATAAAAAGTATAATAAAGTTAATAAGTATTCTTTATTTGCATAATATGATCTGGGGGGATTTAATATGGCAAATACTAAAAAACGCGGCTTTACGCTCATAGAGCTGATAGTCGTTATCGCTATCATCGGAGTTCTTTCCGCTATTCTTCTGCCTGCTATGCTGGGATATGTCAAAAAGTCCAAGAGGACGTCCGATATAGCCAGTGCAAAGACCATTTACGAATCGGTAATGACTACCATATCGGCAAATGAGGACGCCGAGGAGTCTCTGACGGAAGAAAGCATCAAGGAAGAAAATGTTACCGTAAAGTACAACGGCGCGGAGGAGACCTATACTATCTGCATAGCCTGCACCAAGGACGGTGCAAAGAATGCGGGCGGAAACCGTTCCCTCTGGAGCGGCGGTGCTGAGGAGACCGAAACTTTCCAGAATGAGCTAAATGCTATTGTCGGAAAGGGTAAAACTCCCATAAAGTACACCAAATCCGAAGCAGGAAAGCCTCTCAACCGCTGGTTCATATGCTATCGGAAGGACGATGTTTCAAAGATAGAGGTATGGATAGGTGACGGAAACAGCAATACTCCCATATACAGAATGTATCCGAACAGAGACAGCGACTATGTATGATAAGTCATAAGAAATGAAAACGGACGCCGAAGGGCGTCCGCTTTGCATTTCAGACAGTAAAATCATAAAATGTCATAAATACCGACGAATTATAACCGCAGTCCAAAAACTTTTTCCTTATACTGTCCGCAGAAACAGCATTCCTTACGGTCTCTGCCAGCTTTTTGTATGTATTCTTCTCCGTCTCCGACATATCCGAAGTATTTTTCCCGAGAAGAAGCATATTGAAATTCATCTTCAGGTCGGCAACTCCGTCCGCAACTATATATTCGCCGCTCTGCGTCCTGAGATAGTAATAATCCACCTTATCCGAATTGCAGACGAACATTATCTGCGACGGTATATACGAATCACAGCCCGAATATGCGCCGCCGTTATAGTCGCTTATCTTGTCCTTTTCCCTGAATACCTTCACACGGGTTATATTCTCGGGATAATCCGTCTGCTCGCAGTAATTTATGAGATAATCCTCACCGAGCCCGTTCTGCAGCTCGTAGGAATAAGTAGGATAGTCCTGAAGTCCGCAGCCCGACAGTATCAGGCATAAAAGCGGTACCAAAAGGACATATGCCCTTCTGAAGCTCATATCGTTCCCCCCTGTTGAATAAAAGCGTCAGTCTGTCATCTGATGCAGAGATCGCTGAAGTCCCTGATAGTTGTCATCATTTCATATCCCATGTACAGAGCCATAATGGAAAATATGAACATACAGTACTTGATTATCATGATAAGCACCATATTCAGCGGCTTTACTCCGCCGACAGTCTTTATTTCCTCAGCAGGTCTATGATTTTTCTTTATTTTTTTCAGAGAATTGAGCGAAAAACGGTAATAGAACCAGTTTGAGAACAAACCGAACAATACCCTGACTACTATATCGGCACCTACGAATATCTCTCCCATCAGCTCGATCACGGACCTGTTTTCCTTCAGAATACTGATTATATCCGCAGGGACCCCCTTATCATACGTTATGAAATATCTGAGGTATTCGGGCATATCGAAGATTATGCTCAGTACCGCCGCAAATATAGCCCAGCCCCACATTTTCCTGTTTGCAAAGAAAAGCCACGGGAACAGGAGACTGAACAGATTGAAGGTCGGTCTTATGCCCTCGTCCTTCATCTTTTTGAATTTAGGTATATAATAAATAGTACTCGGACCTACAAAATCGGACATTTCCTTCATCGTCACGCCGCCCATATCCTCATCAGGATCGAGTCCGAGGTATTTTATGGGATTCATCAGCTCCTCGGCATCGGGCATAGTAAAGGTCTCACCCCAATGCTTTTCGCCGTTCGTTCCGCTGTTATCAGCCGTCTGCTCGTGAACTGCCGAAAGCTCTTCTCCGCAGCGCTGACAGGCTGTATCCGTTATCCTGTTGGGAAAGCTGCACTTAGGGCACACTCTGTACCTCGAAGGCTTATTCCTGTGCTTCCACTTCTCTCCAGCGGCATGAAGCTCCTCATTGGCACACCTGTTCCCGAGCATATAGCAGTCTCTGTGATGGGGAGTGCCGCATTCGGGGCAGACAACTATATCGTCCTCTGCTGTGAATTCCTTCTGACAAACAGGACACTGTTCACCAATGTATCTCATTTTCATGCCTCCTTTCTTACATCATTTATCATCTGCCTTATATTATACCACTTCTCTATGGAAAAAATCAAGCATTTCAGCATATTAAAAGCCCGCAGCATAAAAATTCAAAAAAAATTAAAAATACTATGGCAATTCTTATCAGGTTGTGGTATAATAGTATATAGTTTTGCAAAATAAAGCTTTTTAATGATTGGAGTGCAAGCTTTATGACATATAACAGGACCGATCTTGGCAGTGGTATAGGTTTCACTTCCATTATCGACAGTAAATTCAAGACCTGCTCGCTTGCCGTTTATTTCCTTACGGAGCTCAGCGCCGAGACCGCCGCTGTGAACAATCTCGCAGCAAGCATACTCACCGTATCGAGCAGCAGATACAGGACCTATGCGGCTCTTTCGGAGAAGCTCTCCGAGCTCTACGGTGCGGGGCTTACTTCATCGACCCGCAAAAAGGGCGACGCGCAGACATTATGTGTAAAAGCCTCATGGCTCGGCAATAAATACGCTATCGACGGAGAGGATATAGGCGGAGAGATGAGAGACCTCATAAGGGACTGTCTTTTCGCTCCCAACGCCGAAAACGGCGCTTTCGACGAAGAGTCCTTCAGGATAGTGAAGAAGGACCTCCTTGACAATATCAACAGCGAGCTCAACGACAAGCGAAGCTACGCTCTCATGCAGGCTGCAAAGACCGCTTACCGCGGTGAACCCGCAGCTACCTCAAGCTACGGCGTAAAGGAAGCAGCTCTTGCTGCCGATCCGAAGGACGCCTTCCGTGCTTACAAGGAGCTGCTGAGAACGGCTCAGATAGAGATATACTATGTTTCACCCGAAAAGGACGACTCTTTTGCGGAAATGTTCCGCGAAAGCTTCATGGGTATCGAAAGGGCTCCGAAAAGTGTTGATCTCAGGAACCACAGCCCTCTCAAAGCGGAGATCGAGACTGTCTCGGAGGAGTTCGACGTTAACCAGAGCAAGGCGGTATTCGCCTTCAAGACCGATTCCGACGACAGATACGCGCTGAAAATGCTCAGCATAATCTACGGCGAGATGCCGTTTTCAAAGCTGTTCCTCAATGTCCGCGAAAAGCTGAGCCTGTGCTATTACTGCACAAGCAGCTCGGTATCGGTAAAGGGCTCTTTCTTTGTGGATATCGGCGTTGAACGGGCAAATATAGAAAAGGCAAAGGCTGAGATACTGGCACAGCTCGAAGAGATAAAAAACGGCAATATCAGCGACGAGGAGATAACAAGCTCAATAATGGCACTGGACAATGCTGTATTGCAGATAGGCGATACTCCTTCCTCATATATCGGCTGGTACTTCGACTGCTTCTGCGACAAGGACATAATCACTCCCGGGGAGCACTTCAAGCGCTTCGCCGAAGTGACAAAGGACAGGATCATACAGGCGGCAAGGTCGCTGAGACCCGACAGCGTTTACCTCATGCTCAGCAAGGAGGTACAGGCTCAATGAAAAAAGAGACAATAACAAGCCAGCGCACAGGCGACAGCTGCATACACATCAAGCACGACAGCGGACTTGATATCTATATATGCGAAATGAAAGGCTTCAGCGGTATAGAAGCCCTCATCGGAACAAAGTACGGCTCTGTGAACACCATGTTCAAAATTGCCGCGGACAGCGATTATACCACAGTTCCCGAGGGAATAGCTCACTTCCTTGAGCATAAGCTCTTCGAGAACGAGGACTGCGGAGTTTTCGAGCTTTATGCAGGTACGGGCGCAATGTGCAACGCCTTTACTTCCTTTGACAAGACCTGCTATCTTTTCAGCTGCTCGAAGAATTATGAGGAGAACCTGAAAATACTCCTTGAATTCGTGCAGAAGCCCTATTTCACTAAGGAAAACGTGGATAAGGAAATGGGCATCATCGGTCAGGAGATACAGATGACCAACGATAACCCCGAATGGCGCGTTTTCTTCAATATGCTCAGGTGTATGTACCATGCACACCCCGTAAAAACGGACATAGCGGGTACTGTGGAGAGCATATCCAAAATAGATGCTCCCCTGCTCTACAAGTGCTACGATACGTTCTACAACCTTAACAATATGGTGCTTTCCATCGCGGGAAACATCAGTGCGGACAAGGTACTGGAAATATGCGACAGGTACCTCAGACCATGCGAGGACAAGGGGCTCGAAACAGTTTTCCCCGAAGAACCCGCGGATATAGTTTCACCCGAGGTACGCGAAACTCTCCCCATAGGAGCTTCCATATTCCAGATAGGATATAAGTGCAGACCTGCTGACGGCATAGAGCGCCTTAAACAGGTAGCTGCGGCATCTACGGCTTCATCACTGCTCACAGACCCCGCCCTGCCGATGTACGAAAAGCTTCTCAGGGACGGTGTCATAAATTCCACCTTCTGCGGCGAGATATTCTACGGAAGCGGCTATTTCACAGTGCTCTTCTCGGGCGAATCGGACTCTCCCGATGTTGTGCGGGAAGCTCTGAGCGCCGAAATAAACAGGCTCATCACAGAGGGGATAAACGAAAAGGACTTCCAGCGCATCAAAAAATCAGCCTACGGCATGATGATAAGAGAGCTCAACAATGTGGAAGCCGTTTCAAACCTCATGCTCAGCGCTCATATGGAAAATGTGGGCCCCTATGACTCAATAGAGGTGCTTTCCGAGCTTACAAGCAGCGATGTTACAAAGTTTATGCAGAAAGAGCTGCACAGCGACAGATGCGTTCTGTCTGTAATAGAAAAGGAGGCATAACAAATGACCACAGAAACATTTCTGGAAGAACACGAAATAGTGTTCCCGAAGCTGGGCTGGTCCTTCCACATCGACCCCACAGCTTTCACCGTATTCGGCTTTCGGATACAGTGGTACGGAATAATCATAACCCTCGGACTTATCCTTGCACTCTGCTATGTGCTTCCCAAGATGAAGCGCTTCGGCCTTGACTACGACAGAGCCATAGATGTTATAATCTTCGGCGTTATCGGCGGAATAATCGGCGCAAGAGTTTACTACGTGCTGATGAAATGGGACGAATACAAGTGGGACTGGAAGGCGATAATCAACACCCGAAACGGCGGACTTGCCGTGTACGGCGGTATCATAGGTGCCTTCATCATAGGATATATAGTCGCAAGGATACGCAAGGTCAAGGTCCTGCCGATGATGGATATAACCGTTATCGGACTTCTCCTCGGACAGGGCATCGGCCGCTGGGGCAACTTCATTAATCAGGAAGCCTTCGGCGTGAATACCGACAGTATCCTCGGTATGACAGGCGGAACCATACAGCGTACTATCAGCAATAATATGCAGATAGGCGGCGATATGTACTTCAATGACGTAAAGATGCTCTGGGAGGATCCCGTACACCCCTGCTTCCTGTACGAATCAGCATGGTGTCTGCTTGGATTTGTCGTTCTTGCTTTCTGGTCAAAGCACAGGAAGTACGACGGACAGCTCTTCCTCATGTACCTTTCATGGTACGGAGCCGAGCGCTTCATAGTTGAGGGGCTCCGCACAGACAGCCTTATGCTGGGAAATATCCGCATATCACAGGCTCTTTCGGCAGTACTCTTCGTATTGTCCGTAATATTGCAGGTAATGCTCTTCATTAGAAGAAAACGCGATCCCGAGAGCATGACGCTATATGTAAATACCGAGGAATCCCACCAGCTCATCGAGGAATCACGCAGAAAGCGCATGGGTATGTCCAAGGAGGACGCAAAGATCGACAGCGGCAAGGATCTCGATATACTTAACGATGATGATGACGACTTCGATATGTCGGAGCTGAGCATCCTCGATGATGATGACGATAACGAGGACAGCAGCGACGAAAAACAGGAAGCCGACAGTTCGGACGAAAAGTCCGATGATAACAAGGAGGATAAATAACATGGCACAGATCATCGACGGAAAAGCAGTTTCGGCAGCTGTAAAGCAGGAGGTTGCCGACGAAGCAGCAAAGCTCAAGGAAGAAAAAGGACTAAAGGTAGGACTTGCGGTAGTTATCGTGGGAAACAACCCCGCTTCGAGAGTTTACGTCAACAACAAGAAGAAAGCCTGCGAAGCAGTTGGATTCCAGTCATTCGAGTACGCTCTTGAGGAATCCACCACACAGGAACAGCTCCTCGACCTTGTGAACGTGCTCAACCGTGACGACAGAGTAAACGGTATACTGGTACAGCTCCCCCTGCCGAAGCATATCGACGAAAAGGCTATAATCAACGCTATTTCTCCCGAAAAGGACGTTGACGCATTCCACCCCATAAACGTGGGCAGGATAATGATAGGCGATTATTCCTTCCTCCCCTGCACTCCCGCAGGCGTTATGCGCCTTATCGAGAGCACGGGAACCGATATCACAGGCAAGCAGTGCGTAGTCATCGGCAGAAGCAATATCGTAGGCAAGCCTCAGGCAATGCTGCTTCTTCAGAAGAACGGAACAGTTACTATCTGCCACTCCAAGACAAAGAACCTCAAGGAGGTATGCCTCGGAGCTGATATCCTTGTAGTTGCTATCGGAAAGGCTAACTTCGTAACAGGCGATATGATAAAGGAAGGCGCTGTGGTCATCGACGTTGGTATGAACCGCCTCGACAACGGCAAGCTCTGCGGCGACGTTGAGTTCGAGTCCGCGGAGAAGAAGGCTTCATTCATTACTCCTGTTCCCGGCGGCGTTGGTCCCATGACTATCGCAATGCTCATGAAGAACACCCTCACAGCTGCTAAACAGCAGGCAGGGATAGAATAATTTGTAGGGAACGCCGCCTCGGCGTTCCTTTTTTTGTAGCGGCGAACATCATTAGCCCGAAATCAACGCAAAAAGCTAACGGGCGCACAGCTCTGCATATAGCATTGCCAGCCAAATCACAGATTTGGGGCACTGCTTAACTGTGCGCCCCTACAGACAAAAAGCGCAGCAGGGCAATTATTGCGGGCGACGTGTAGGGGCTGATATCTGACAGGCACCCGTACCCTACATTCTTAGCTCTTAGTTCTGCTAATCACTAATAGCTAATAACTAATCACTAAAAAGCGGCTGATTACTGCAAATTGCTACATTATCCCAAAGCTATTGACAATTAATCCGCAAACGTGTAAAATAGTAATGTATGAGTTTTTATAATGCTATTTTCCGCATATTTACAGGCAAACCAAACAGCGGAAGCTCTAACAAATGATTTAACTGAAGGGTGATATATTTGGTATTCAGCAGCTTGGAATTTATTTTCATATTCCTGCCTGTTTTCTTGATAGCCTATTCGGCATCTGAAAAAAAATACAGAAACATCGTTTTACTGGTCTCCGTGATAATAGCCGGAATAGATATGTTCTATGTCATGCGGCTCATAAGACCGCTTCCCGTCCTTATCTATGCAGCAGCCGCTGCATGGCTTTTATTCGAGTCAAACACAGCTTCGGAAAAACGATACCGATGTGTCGTCATTCTCTTCGCGAGCGCAGTCGCAGGCTACGTCCTGTTCCATAATTTCGGGCTTTTACAGCCGATCCCCATAGCACTTTTCCTCGCCGCAGCAGCTTTTCTGCTCATGCAGGCGTATTCTTCCACACGCATAGGCTATCAAAACCTTATCATATTCACGGGAAGCGTCATATTTTACAGCTTCGGCGTAAAAAAGCCGGTATATATCATGCTTTTCCTGCTGACGGTACTGCTCAACTTCATAGTGGGACAGTTCATTGAGAACAGCAGGTATATCAAAAAGCTGTGGCTCACATTCGGCATACTTTTCAACTTCTGGTGGCTGATATTCTTCAAGTACTGGACCTTCGGCACGGAAAACATCAATCACTGGTTCGGTCAGAGCTTTACCGTAAAGGATATTATCCTCCCTATAGGCATAAGTTTCTACACCTTCCAGAACGTATCATATATAATCGACGTATACAGGGGCAAGGCTCAGGCTGAAAAGAACCTGATAAACTACGGCGCATACATCACTATGTTCCCTCAGCTCATTGCAGGTCCTATAGTCACATACGACCACGTTGCAAAGGAGCTGAAAAGCCGTACCCACTCTATCCGCAGTGTTGAGGACGGCCTCAAGACCTTTACCATAGGTCTCGGCTACAAGGTGCTCATTGCCAATCAGATAGGCGGTCTGTGGAGCGATATCGCTACCATAGGCTACGAAAGCATATCCTCGCCGCTGGCATGGCTGGGTATATTCGCTTATTCATTCCAGCTCTACTTCGACTTCTGCGGCTATTCCCTCATGGCAATCGGTCTCGGAAGGATAATGGGCTTCAATATCCCACGAAATTTCGACCACCCGTACATATCCCTGACTATGACGGAGTTCTGGCGCCGCTGGCACATGACCCTCGGCACATGGTTCAAGGACTATATCTATATCCCACTCGGCGGAAACCGCAAGGGCGACGGACGAATGGTTTTCAATATGCTGGTGGTATGGCTTTTCACAGGTCTCTGGCACGGCGCGAGCTGGAACTTCGTACTCTGGGGACTTGTCCTGTTCCTTATAATAATGAGCGAGAAATTCTGGACAGGCAAGACTCTGAACAGGATAAAGCCCCTCGGACACGCCTACATGATACTCATAATACCGATCACATGGCTTATTTTCGCTATTACGGACTTCCATGAGCTGGGTATCTACTTCAAAAGGCTCATCCCCTTCCTGCCGCAGAAGACCTACGCGGTAATGGAGGGCGACTATAAGCAGTACTGGACAGAATACTGGAAATACTTCGCAGCAGCCCTCGTTTTCTCCACAAGGCTGCCCGAAATGATTTACAAGAAGATAAAGCACTCTTTCATTACAGCTTTTGCGCTGCTTGCGGTATTCCTTGCGGCAGTCTACTGTATGTACAAGGGAATGGACGACCCGTTCATGTATTTCAGATTTTAAGGAGAGAATAAATTGAGCAAGTTAAAACAATGCATATATACACTTATACTGCTGGTCACCTGCGTTGTGGCTTCGCCGTTCATATATAAGCAGATATGGAAAAACAGCGAGCTGAAACAGCCTAAGGCTGCCGCAAAGGATACCACGGTCTCCACACAGCCCGCCGAGACGACTACCGCTCCCGCAGAGGGAACTACCACAGGAACTCAGGCTCCCTCGGACGCAGCTGAGACAACGACGGAAACAACTACCGAGCCGCCTGCACCGCAGTCCAACTTCGTGGAAAGCGGCCCCGAATACTTCGACGACGCTCTGTTCATCGGAGACTCGCGTACAGTCGGCATAAAGCTCTACGGCACACTGAAAAATGCGGATTATTTCTGCGATCAGGGTCTTATGGCAGCCCGCATAGACGAGTCCACCGTGGATAACATGACGGTATGGGACAAGCTCCGCAAGAAGCAGTACGCAAAAATATACATCATGCTCGGAGTTAACGAGATCGGAAACGATATCGAGGGAACTACCGCAAAGTACAGACGTCTTGTTGACGGCGTCAAGGAGCTCCAGCCCGATGCTGTCATCTTTTTGCAGGCAAATCTCCACGTTGCTTCCTACAAGGAGGACGCCATCATAAACAATGAGAGGATAAATGCCCTCAATTCCAATCTTCAGGCAATGGCTGACAACAGCAAGGTATATTATATAGATGTAAACGGTCAGTTTGACGACGCAAACGGCGCTCTTCAGGAAGAGCTTACAAGCGACGGCGTCCATGTACTGGCGAAATACTATACGGACTGGTGCACATGGCTGTGTCAGAACACTGTTCCCGTCAACCCCGCTGCAACTACCGCTCCGTCGGCAGATAATAAGTCTCAGACTGAATATACTTCTGAAGCAGAGACGACCACACAAAACAAAAAACCGCAGAATGAAGAATTCTCCAACATATAAGTTAACTGAAAGGAGCTTAAAATGGCAGAACTCAAAGTAGGCTACACAGGCAGGACCGTTTACAATTCCACATTCACCATACTCGAATTTCTCGGCGGCGGCGGACAGGGAAACGTATACCGCGTTGAGTGCAACGGAAAGCAGATGGCTCTCAAATGGTATCACAAGTCCACCATCGACAAGATGAAAAATCCGCAGGAATTCTACGAGAACCTCAAGGCAAACATAAAAAAAGGCGCTCCCACAAAGGCTTTCCTGTGGCCCGAGGAGCTCTCCAACTGGGTAGACGGCACTTTCGGCTATATCATGCCCCTCCGCCCGTCAGGCTACGAGGAGCTGACACGCTTCCTCCTGTGGGACCCCAAGACCCGCCGCATGAAGGCAAGCTTTGCAAATATAACCGCTCGCTGCAACGCCGCAATAAACATTATCGAGGGCTTCCGTGCCCTGCATAACGACGGCTACAGCTATCAGGACCTCAATAACGGCAACTTCTTCATCGACCCGAAAAACGGCGATGTGCTCATTTGCGACAACGACAATGTATCCGAGCGCGGCGTGAACTTCGGCATAGCAGG
Source organism: uncultured Ruminococcus sp. (assembly GCF_946415235.1). Classification (GTDB taxonomy): domain Bacteria; phylum Bacillota; class Clostridia; order Oscillospirales; family Ruminococcaceae; genus Ruminococcus. The sequence goes on from NZ_CAMKRR010000054.1 coordinate 11,956, forward strand.
CAAACAGCGCTATATGGCGCCCGAGGTAGTTCTCGGCGGCGCCCCCGACAAGCGCTCCGACCGCTTCTCGCTGGCAGTCATACTCTTCCGTATGCTTTTTATCGAGCATCCGCTGGAGGGCAAGTACTCCACTCCCCCGTGTATGACTCCCGAGCTTGAAAAGAAGTTTTACGGCTCAGACCCTGTATTCGTACTCGACCCCGAGGACGACCGCAACGCCGCAAACAATCAGCTCAACACGAATACTCTCCGCTTCTGGAAGATATATCCCGACTATATCCGCGACCTTTTCATAGAGTCCTTCGGAAAGAAGTCGGTACAGCCGCCTTACGACCGCGTTATCGAAATGACATGGCTTGACGCTTTCGTGAAGCTGAGAAGCGAGACCGTTCCCTGCCCTCACTGCGGCAAGGAGACCTTTATCGCGCCGAAATATTCCGTGAACTGTATGTACTGCGGCGGTCAGCTGACCTGCACCGAGAGTATAAAATTCAAGCGCTTTGAGCTTCCCGCATTCGGCGGAGCCAAGCTCTATGAGGGTATGGCAAGCGATACCGAGGGCGACTTCCACAAGATAATAGGCGAGGTTGTCCGCAACAAGAAGGACCCGAGCAAACACGCTCTCCGCAACCTCTCCAATGATACATGGAGCGTAAAGCTCCCCGACAATACGGTAAAAACAGTAGACCCGCAGGGCATAATGCCCATAAACAAAGGTTTCGTCCTTACTATAGGCAGAAGCGAAGGCACTGTAGAATGATAAAAACCCGAAACAGTTAAACTGTTTCGGGTTTTTCAGTTATCAGCGATCAGCAAAAAGGGCTGCCAGAGGCAGCCCCTACGATCTTGGTTCCGAGTTCTCAGCACTATTCATCCTCATCTTCTTCGTGAGCATCGTCATCAGTGGGAAGCACCTCAATAATGACCTTTTCAACATTCTGCTCGTTTACCTCTGCGGCAGTAATGCGGAATATACCGCACTCCGCTGTCTCGCCTGCCTCGGGGATATGCTCCATGACGTCCGTCACCCAGCCTCCTACGGAGGTGTAATCAGTAGTTATCATATCCTCGTCAAGGTCCAGCATCTCCAGCATATCACTTATGCTCATATCGCCTGCCACCTCGTACTTATCGGGAGCAAGCATCATTATATTTGTCTCTATCTCGTCGTCCTCGTCGTAGATCTCGCCCACAAGCTCTTCTATGATGTCCTCAAGGGTGACTATTCCCTTTGTACCGCCGTACTGGTCAATGACTACGGCAAGATGTACCTTTGAGCGCTGCATATCCCTCATAGCCTCGCTAATGAGCTTTGTATCGGCAATATGCGGTACTTCCTGTATGATAGGTGTGATATCACTGCCGCCCTCCACCAGCATCTTGAAAAATGCCTTATTTGTGATGATACCCTTGATCTCATCGAGACTCTTTTCATAAACAGGCAGTCGGGAGTACATTTCACGGCTGAAAAGCTCCTTTATCTCGTCGATAGATGAGCCGAGCTCCACGCCTATGACCTTGACACGGGGAATGAGTATCTCATTTACGGTTATCTCATCAAATTCAAGAGCACTTTTTACCAGCTCGCTCTCCTGTTCCTCGATAACGCCCTGCTCCTCGATCTCGTCGATCATATACTTGAGCTCGTCCTCGGTAACGCTGGGAGCTTCATCGCCCTTTGAGACCAGTGACGAAAGCTTGTTCAGCAGCCAAACGAAGGGCTTGAAAAGTCCCACGAGGAATGTGAGGGGCGGAGCAAATGCAAGAGCAAGCTTCTCCGCGTTTTTCTTGGCATAGGATTTCGGCAGTACCTCGCAGAACACAAGCACGAGCACAGTTACGACTATAGTGGATATGGCAGGACCTTTGGCTCCGACGAGCTTGATGAAAATAAGCGTACTCACCGAAGAAGTTGCGATATTCACGATATTGTTGCCGATAAGCACGGCTGTAAGGACTTCGTCGAAGCGATTGGCAAGCTTTAAGGCTTTTTTCGCTTTTTTGCTGCCCTGTGCCTCATAATTCTTGAGACGCAGCTTGTTTACGCTGGAATAAGCCGTTTCAGTCCCCGAAAACAGGGCTGAAAATATCATCATTGCTATGACGAGAACTATCTTCCATATATCTGAACTGTCCATATTATTCCTTTCCTTATATAATAATGTTACTATTATAACATATAATTACAGAAATAGCAAGTTCCGCGAAGAAAAATCTCCCGTTCCCTTATTTATGACGCGCACACGGCGGCGCAAGCCTTGCGCTTATAAGTAATTACTCATTTTCACTATTGTCCCATACCAACCTATTACTAAACCCTTTAGTTATTGCAGCTCCGCCTGCTTTGCAGACGCCAAATGTTACGACATTCCAAAAAAGTATCGCTTTTTATTGATGCTGAGGCTTGTTCATCACCTTAATAATACTGTATATTCGCTTTAAAATCAATGCTTTAAAAATATTTTATTATTTCTCCCCTCCTGAAAAGACTTTCAACGAAATAAAAATTTTTTTCTAATTGATATGACATAATGGCACAAGCATTGATAATATACCGGTGTGTAACTTTAGAATAAAATGAGAGTGAACTCTATTAACATACTAAAAAATTAATAAAAATCTGTTGTAATTGATAAAAATATGTGGTATAATAGCTAAAAATAAAAAATATATTTTGGCGCTTAGACTTTTCACAAAAACATGGTACTAATAAGTGAAAAGGCAGAAAATAACCTTGAGAGGAGGCAGCTCCTATGGATAACGGTGCAAGTAGCTACCACCGTTTCCTTGAAGGCGATGATGAAGGCCTGCATGAGATAATATGCGAATATCGCACGGGACTAACTCTGTATATCAACAGCTTTGTGCAGAATATACACACTGCTGAGGAATTGATGGAGGATACCTTTGCAGAGCTTGCGGTCCGATGTCCCAAATATTCAGGGAAAAGCTCATTCAAGACATGGCTCTATGCGATAGGTCGTAACATAACAGCGAAATATCTGCGAAAGCATACGAAATTCAGTATTATTCCGCTGGAATCGCAGGAATATCTTGCCGATGAGGAAAATATCGAAGGGAATTACATCAAAAGTGAACAAAAGGTTGTTTTGCATCATGCTTTGCATAATTTGAAACCTGAGTACCGACAAGCATTATATCTTGTTTACTTTGAAGATTTCAATAATGCGGAAGTTGCCTTGATAATGAAGAAAAGCAGCAGACAGATCATCAATCTGCTGTATAACGCAAAAAATGCGTTGAAAAAAGAACTGGAAAGGGGCGGCTTTGAATATGAAGAGTAATTATGAGTTATATCAGAGTGTCCTTTCCAGACGAACCGAACACAGAAAGAAAAAAGAACGACAGAAGCGAATAATCATGCATACTGTTCCTGTTATTGCCTGCCTGTGCCTGACTGTAGGGCTGGGACTGGGGTACTGGAACTACTCGAGGAATATCCCGTCTATACCATCGTCACCTGATATTGTTATAGAAGTTTCGACGACTACTGCTGAAGCGAATTCGCAGGTATCGACGGTAAAGACTTCCTCAAAAACCACGGTCTCGGCCACAAAGACCGTAAAAAATACCGCAACTGAGACAACCAAGACGGAAAAAGAAACGACTTCCGCTGCGAAAACAAGCACAAATGCCGAAACAACAGAGGCAAATACGACCGAAACTATTGCTGATCCCGTGACAGAACCGTCCACTCAGCAAACTTCTGTTATCGAAACAACAGTGACCGTTACAATGACAACTCAAAGCAGTGTCAGTACAACTGCACAATCAAATAGCAATAATTCTCATCCTGTAACAACTACTTCAGGCGGTAATAACATGGGTGAGGTTTTCTCAAAAGTTTACATTGACGGAGTTGTTTACTACTATATTGGAACTGATGACAGTGGGGATGACGGAAAAAATGAGTATACTCTTGATGAATTTCTCGGTTATGGTACAGATTTTGAAGGCATTTTCCATGACGATCCGACAGTAAAGTTCTATACAATACTTGAATCCGATGATATAGTTGTCGCAATAAAAAAAGGAGAACAGATACCGTTTACAAGGAAACTGCCTTTTAAAGAATAAAAAAGTAAGGAGTGATCTTATGAAAAACAAGAAGTTTATCGCAATGATCACAGCTGTAATGTGCTGTGCGTGTCCATTTACTTCTGCCGGTATGGCTGAGAATGTTTTTGCCGAGTCATCAGAGGGCGGTTACGAGCTCATTACCAACGGCACAAAGAAAATGACACTTTCAGATGTCAAAGAACTTGCCAAAAAAGGCGCTGATCTATCATGGGCTGATTTCGGACCATATGAAGCCCAATGGAGCGACACTGGAGCTTTCTGTACATGTTTTATCACTCTTGAAGATGGATTTTGTCTAAGTGTTGGAGGAAATCCGGCTGAACCGCCTACGATTGTATGGTTTTATAAGGATAAAGCCATAAATGGTTTTATTGATATTCGTAAAGATGATATCGATGCTTTTATCCAAAAAATGACAAATAATGAAGAGCAGTCGGGTTCAACTGATTCTCCTTCATCGTATCAGCTCCCTGAAATCGAATATACCTATGACGATATATTTGCTATGACAACGGAAGAAGTAGTTGCACTTTTTGCTGAAAAAGGTCTGACACAGGAAAAGGGCTATTATGTTTACGGTCAGGGTGACGATGCAGAGTACGTGTTTCCGCATTTGTGGGAAGTTTTGATTTTCTCCGATGCTTATCTCTCAGATCAGACAGTTGAGGAACTTCTGAAGAAATATCCTCCTATGGATAATGGAAATCAGTTGTATTGTTCAGGCAACAGCATATGGAACGAACAAATGATAAAGAGCTCACTTGCTCTGCCCGAGGAGTATTTTGATTATAATGTATTCGAAGATCGTCTCTACGTTAATGAAAAAGGAAGCACAAAGAAGAGCAGTATCGCCTGTGACTGCATCATAAGATGCACGCTTACCGACAAAAAAGAATATGCAGCTGCGCGTAATGCTGCACTGAATTATTTGCAGCTGCGGTCTGACTTTGATTCGTTGAGTATAGATGGGGAGATACCTTATTACGGTAAGGAAAAAGCTGAAAAAAGCGCTGCTCAGAAACTTGCGGAAGAGATCGCCGAGTATATGGATAATAACTCCATTCATGGAATTACTTGTTATTCAGATAAAAAAGTAGGCATATCCTATCCCGAGGAGTATGATACGCAGGTAAGAGTCTATGTTGCACAACTCGATACTGAGGGCGTTGATATAGACTTCGATCCTCATGGACCAGGCTATGATTTCAGCGGTACTCTTACAATAGATGACTATGCAGCGGGAATACAGAATTATATGAACAGAAACTCACTTTACGGATTTGCTGAGGTATATAAAGAAAGCGGTGTTAAAAAGATACGAGTTGTTGTTCAAAAAGGAGATTATGCACAGATGACTGAATACATTTCAGGACTTGGTCTTGACGAAAGCCTTATAAAATGTGTTCATTTCGGAATAATAGGTCAGGATGACGGGGAAAACATGCAGTCTCTTAAAGGTGATGCAAACGGCAACAAACTTATAGACGCAGTAGATGCTTCTATAATTCTCGCCAACTACGCGAAATATTCCACATCATCTGACAAGCCTGCTGAGAGCGAGCTTGCTGTACAGGATGTAAATGGAGACGGGTTTATAGATGCAGTAGATGCATCAAGTGTTCTCACATATTATGCATATGTATCTGTCGGCGGAAATCTAAGTTTTTCTGAATACTTAAATGATCCAAAGGCTGCGATTACGACAACAACAGCTGTAACGACGACAACTGTAATAACTACAATAACTACTACGAAAGTAACAGCGAAGCTTTCGGGAGAACTGATACCTATTCCGAATGACAGAACTGATATGCCTGTTATACGCGGTATCAGTCTTGCAGGAAGTTTATATGGCTCTGAGGAGTTTAATTCAAAAAAGCCTTCACTATCTGGAATTCGCTGTATTTTTGGTTTGGAGGAAGAAATCATAGCTACTCTTGATACGGACACAAAATCAGGAATAATAATGTACATCTTTAATCACAAGGACGATCAGAGTTACTATGAGACTGCAAATTACAGTATGCCAATTGCATATGGAGTGGCTTCCTTAAAAGATGGAGTGATAATAACTAGTATTGGCGATGGCGATGGTGGAGATGATCGAGGATATTACGATATGGTATTTGTATATGACGGTACTGCTTTTGCAAAGCTTTATATCCGTGTATATTATAATGAATTGATAAACAAATCAGATGCCGAACTTGAAAAGCTTATGCACGAACAGTTCTCAGAAGTCTTACTTGAGAAAACTTTCGTGTACGAATCGGACGATGATTTAATATCAGTATGCCTTGCTCAGATTATTGTTCCAAAGGACGCATTTAATGATAGTCAGAGTGAAAAATGGGGTAAGTACAATGTTAAGCTGTAAGTATAGTTAATTCCCGATACGTATGATTACAGAACCAATATATTAATACCCCGAAGTGTAATTTCTCGAAATATTAGTCATATAAACATTAGCCGACTTTGTTCAATGAATAAAGTCGGCTTTTTATATATTCGATTGTCTTGTTCTGATTTGGTGTTTTACACATATAGCGTTATTTCTGTTTGAATTTGAATTAGCAAGGCAACCTTACTTTTTAACACCATATAAATGTGAAAAAGCCCACTCATTTGAGTGGGCTCAGCTTGTCAAAAAAGTCCAGCCTTAGCTTAATGTCATTAAGCTAAGGGAAAGAAAAATAGTCACAGGAATCAGAAATAGATCCTGTGACTATTTTTATGAATATAATGTAAATTTTTGCAAAAAGGTATTGACAAAAAGCCGAAAATGTGCGGCG
>NZ_CAMKRR010000055.1 GCF_946415235.1 uncultured Ruminococcus sp.
TGAGCATTACAGGACACATTCTGCGGAGCAGATTCGGTATGCTGTCAAAAAGCTTGCGTATAGACATCATCCTGCCGTTTGACTTGATAGCCTTTTGCAGTATTCCTATCTCCGAGCTGTTTGCGGAACTGCCGGGAGCGGGTATCTTTGCGGAAAGGTCGGCTGCAAGCTCTTTTATGGACAGAGTTGAGAAATCATCGAGGACTTCTCCGAATTTTCTGATTGTATCCTCGAAGAGTGTTCCCTGGAACCTTGAAAGCACACTGCTGCGTGAGATAGTGCTCGTTACCATAGCCTTGCTGATATCGCAGTCAAAGGCTGCCACAAGCTGTTCCGTGGGGACTTCGCCGTTTATATAAGCGTCGGCTACATTGCCGATGCCATACTCCCTGAGCTTATTGCATATAGTGACGATACCCGTCCATTCCTTGAGCTGCGGGAGCTCTTCAATAACTGCGTCTGCTTTCATCTGAGCATCGCTGCCCCAGTTCTCGCCTGTTATGAGCTTGTCCGTATTTATGCCTAAATTGCTGCGGAGCTGTGAAGCAACATTTTCAAGAGCAGAATAGTCGGCAACTATCTTTGAGGTATCGCCGTTTATACCTGTTGTAAGGCTGTCGCAGAGCTTCTGCTTTATCTCGGGAGAGAAGGTGGACTGAGCCACTCTTTCACCAAGCTCGGTGGAACGTGCGACAATGCTCTCAACAGCGTTCCAGTCTGCATTCTCGTCAAGCTTCAGTGTGCCGAAATACTTCACAAGCTCGGGCTGTGCCGATGTTACCTGTTCTTTCAGAGCGTTGAACTGATTTATCTTGTCATAGTACTGTGTTATATTTTCCTTTGTGACCGCCGAAGCTGACTTTGCGTGAGCAGCAAGCTCCTTTACGAGCTTCTTGCTGCCAATGCTCTTTGCAAGGAACCACTTGCCCTGTGCGGTTTTCCACCTTACAAGGGCATCGGAAGCGTTGTATGTCAGCACTGACGGCTCAAACTGTGAAAGGAGCTCGTCCTTTACCTGAGAAAGGGACTTACCTGTACCGATAAGTGCCTGTGCAGGCTCTTTGAAGCCGTTCCAGCGGCTGTCACTTATGATATTCGGCAGAAGCTGCTCACCCTTTGCAGAGGCTGTGATTATCTCAGCTGCAAGCTTGCATTCCTCAAAGGTCATTTCACTGCTGCCCGTAAACGACGCAAGCTGAGCAGTATCGCCCTGTGCTGCCGTAAGAGCTGTTTTCAGCTCCTTGAGCTTTGCTTCCATAGCTCCGCGTGTCTCGGGAGTACATTCCGAAAGCTCGCAAACACCGAGAGCTGTTGTCGTAACATCTCCGAACTCACGGCCTGCCGCCGCAAGGCTTTCAAGAGTATCTCTCCATGCAGTGTAGGAAGTCTCGCTCATGGCGTCAAGCTGCTCGTTGGTGAATGTGAACTTTCCGCCGGAGCTGCTGTTCTTTTCATATCTTACCGCTGCATCGTACATTGAGCAGCCGAAATTGCGCTTTTTGTGTATCTCCTCCATAGTGCCGTTGAGCTCCTTACGCATTTCGGCTATCCTGTCTGCCTGTGCCTTATACTCAGCAGGCTTCTTGATACGGCCTACATTAAGAGTTTCCTCAAGCTGTTTGAGAACGGCTCTCTTCTGGGCTTTATTGGAGTGGAGCTCTATGCAGAACGGTCCGAGTCCCACTTTGTTCAGACGCTTTTCAACTACGGACAGCGCGGCCATTTTCTCAGCGACAAAGAGTACGGACTTTCCCTGATACAGTGCGCTTGCTATCATGTTCGTGATAGTCTGCGACTTACCGCTTCCGGGAGGTCCGTGAAGCACGAAGCTCTTGCCCTTTGAGGCTGCATATACTGCTGCAAGCTGAGAAGAATCGGCACTAAGCGGAACTACAAGATCTGTAGGAGCTACATTATTGTCAAGGTCGAGTGGAGATATATAGAGGTCGTCCCCTGCCCACTCGGTCTTACCCGAGATAAGGCTTGCAACTACCTTGTTTTTGGCGAGCTCGTCCGCACGGTTGCGGATATCGTTCCACATAATGAAACGGTTGAAAGAGAACTGCCCTATAAAGGCATAGTCAACTATATCCCAGCGGGGCTGTGACATGATGTTCTGTCTTACGGTATTCAGTATTAGCTGAAGATCAACGCCGTTTTCGTCCTCGGGCACGGGATCAAGTCCCTTGATATCTATACCGTAGGTCTGGCGTATGTACTCCAGCATGGTAATGTTTACCTGAGTATCCTCGTCGCGCATACGGATAGCATAGGCTTTCTCCTGAACCTTGCGGATAATATCAATCGGTACAAGTATGAGCGGAGCATAGCGCGGCTTATCACTTTTTTCAGTCTCGTACCAGCGCAGGAAGCCAAGTGCAAGGTAAATTGTATTTACGCCGTTTTCTTCCATGCTTACCTTTGCCTGTCTGTGGAGCTTCTTCATTATCTTTTCAAGTTCTGATTCCTTAAGGAAAGTACGCAGACGGTGACTTTTGAACTCCGACTCGGAGATAGTTGTGATTATATCCTTATCGTTCTCTATTTCATATATCTTGCTGTCGGACATCTGAAGCGTCATATCGTTGGGCATTGGCATTACCTTGAAGTCCTCGCCGTTGGATATCTCGTCCTCAAGTACGCCGAGGTCGCTTACCATGAGCTGAACGCTCATTGCTGTTGCACGGAAGTTGAGAAGGCTGTTCCTCAGGCTCAGGTCAAGGAGCTTTCTCTCCCACATTACCTGCTTAGTGACCTCCCGTGCCTCTCCGCTTACAGCCTGTGCGGAAATATCTATCTCATTGGGAGCTGAGGTTATCTCAGATTTTTTACGTGCGCCGTAGTCCACTGCCTTGAAGGTTCCGTTCTCGGAAATTCTTGACGGTACGGGACGTATGCCGCTTGAACGTGTACGGCTGATATCTATTGCAAAGCAGAACTTTGCATCATCGTCAAGGTGTGCGGCAGCGTGTTTTTCCGCGCTGTCAAAATCCGTGTTCTTGCCCGCTACGAAATCAGTACACTCCACAAGACTTATCGCGTCTATACCATGAGCGATACGCTTTGTGAGAGCTGACATATCATACTGCAGGCAGTCAGAGAAGGTCTCCTCCTCCAGCCAGCAGCCTGCAAAGGCATGTCCCTGAACTATAACCATAAGAGGATTGAGCCCCGCAGCTTCAAGGCATGAGCAGTAGAGCACGGCAAGGTCAAGGCAGGTACCCTGTCCTGTCTCAAGGACTGCATCGGGCATACGTATACGCTGAGCTTCCTCAAAGCTTGCGGGAGGCATGGTATATGCGATATTCTTCTCCTGCAATGCCGCATATATCGCTCCCATCTGCTGTTTTACTATATTTGGGTTCTTAGTCTGATAGCCTGTAAATGACGGATCGCCGCACCATTTTTTCAGGTAAGCTCCTGCCGCTGCTACTATCTCCTGCACCTTCGGATGATTGGGAGCAACAAATGCAGCCGCAGTTTCGGGCATGAAGTTTATTCCCGACCACTGGTCATAGGCAAGGAGCTCGATGCTCCTGCTTTCCTCGGAGATCACCTCGTCGCCGATAAAAGCCTGTATGGTAACGCTTCCCACAAGCTTTTCCGTAAGGCTGAAAAGATAGTCAGACAGCAATATGATATTCACAGGAGAGATCTCCACAGGCTGTGACGGCTTAAGGTCAACAGGCACAGACTCGAATACCTTTGCAAATTCAGGTTCAAAGCTTATCCTGAGCCGAACATTTTTCAGTTCTTCATCAGTATTATTGGTCATTACCATATTTCTGAATACCGGAACATAGTTCTGCTGCATTGCAAAATTGATCTGAGCAGTCATATTGCCGCCAAATGTTATCTTATTTTCCATACAGTCCTCCATTCTGCCATCGGCGATACATAATACTATTTCTATAATACCACATTTTGATTTATTTTACAATATTTACCGCAAAAAAAGTAAACAAAAAGCTGCCCGAAGGCAGCTTTTAACGTATTACAGATAGGATCAGCTTTTATGTACGATAACTCCGCCTGTCTTGTAAATACTGTCAGACGGGATAACTCCTCTTACGCAGCTTGTAGGGTAAATATTTGAATTTGAACCGACAACTGTACCCGGATTGAGAACGCTGTTGCAGCCGACCTCTACATGATCGCCCAGCATTGCACCGATCTTCTTGATACCTGTCTCGATCTTCTCGTCGCCTGACTTGATGACCACATTGGTCTTGTCTGACTTTACGTTTGAGGTTATGGAGCCTGCGCCCATATGCGACTTATAGCCGAGAATACTGTCGCCGACATAATTATAGTGGGGAGTCTGCACATTGTCGAAGAGGATAACATTTTTGAGCTCGACGGAGTTTCCGACTACGCAGTTCTCACCAACAAGAGCGCTTCCTCTGATAAAAGCTCCGTGGCGTACCTCTGTGCCTGCACCGATTATACACGGAGCTCCGAGGTATGCTGTGGGGAAAACCTTTGCTGTCTTATGCACCCATACGTTTTCCGACGGATTGTCATACTCGTCGCTGCTGAGTGTTTTTCCGAGCTCGATAATGAAGCTGCTGATGCCCTTGAGCGCTTCCCATGGGTATGTGAACCTGCTGAGGTAATCCTTTGCAGCTGTATGAGAAAGATCATAAAGCTCCGCAATAGTGATATTATTCATTTTCAATTCCACTCCTGATATTCATAAATATTGCACATATAATTATACTCCCCATACAGCATATTGTCAAGGATTTAAGGAATTTTTGTACTTACCATTACGTGCTTTACATTTAAGGCATAATATGGTACAATAAATATGCGCGGATATTTCCGCAGGCGCATCAAACACAGGAAGTGTAAAAAATGATAAAAACTATTCTTGGCAGGATAAGGATACCCGTTATCCTCCTGCTTGTTATATTATCCCTTGCAGCAGCTGCGCTGACCATAGCATCTGCAAAAAAGAGCTCTCACGAAGCAGCTGCGGCAAACAGCTGCAAAGCCGCATTAAATGCCGAACCCGTGACTGCGGAAACTGCTGCTGTGTCTGCAAGTACAGAGGCAGCGACAACTTCTTCTGTCAGGACCGCAGCGACTTCCACAGCATCAGTCAGTACAGCATCGGAAACAACAACTTCCGTCACAACTGCTGCCGAAGATGTATGCAAGCCCCAGAGATATGTGGGAACTTCGTCAAACAGCGCCCTTTATCAGGAAAACCTCTTTACGGCAGGTGACTCTATCACTCTCGGACTGAGATATTACGGATTTATCCCCCGCGAGCACAGTATCGCAGGCGATTCCGTATCTATGTGGAATCTCTCGCATTTCAGCTTCACAGTCGGCTCGGAGGAGCTCGGGCTTGTGGACGCTGTTGAAAGGCTGCATCCGAAAATGCTGTATATGTGGCTCGGAATGAACGACGTAAACCTGAATATGCCGCAGAAATTCGTGAAAAAGTACAGCGAAGTGATAGACGAGATACGTGAGCGTATCCCCGATATAATTATTATAGTTGCAGCTGTTACTCCTGTAGGCTCGGGCTGCAAGGTGGTCAAAAATACAATAATCCGCGATTACAACGCGGCTCTCATGGAGATGGTAAAGCGTATAGACTCTCCCAGCGTGCTGTTTTTCGACGACTATTCCGTTATCTGCGACGACGATCTTTGCCTAACAAACGGATACAGCTCCGGAGACGGTATGCACCTGTATATTCCCTGCTATACGGATATACTCACAGCTCTTTTCGACTATCTCGATACCACAGATGTAAAAACAAAGCTTGAGACTAAATGAAAAAGCTGCCATACGGCAGCTTTTTATCATGTATTCTTGTCAACCTCGTGGAACTTCTTGAGATTGCCGATCTTTTCATTCCTCTCGTCAAGCACTCTCTCGACGTCGGACCAGTCAAGTCCCTGATTTGCACAGAGTACCATTACATGATACAGCAGATCGTTTATCTCGTTCATGAGCTCGTCGTTATCCCCGTTCTTTGCAGCGATAACAGTCTCTGTAGCCTCCTCGCCTACCTTCTTGCATATCTTGTCTACTCCCTTTTCAAAAAGATAGCAGGTATATGAATTCTCTGCGGCAGTTCCGTTCTCGAACTGCTTTTTTCTTTCCTTGATAACTTCAAATATTTCCTGATAAACTGTCATTATTCATTCTCCTCCGTATTATATATTTCGTTAAAAAAGCAGCTGTAGCTTCCTGTGTGGCAGGCAGCTCCCGTCTGCTCAACATTTACAAGCAGTGTATCGTTGTCGCAGTCTCCGTATATGGAAACTACCTTCTGCAGATGTCCTGAAGTTGCGCCCTTGTTCCAGTACTCCTGACGGGAACGGCTCCAGAACCATGTATAGCCTGTTTCGAGAGTTTTTTTGAGGCTCTCCTTGTTCATATACGCAAGCATAAGAACTGTTTTTGTATTGACCTCGTAGCATATCGCAGGGATAAGCTCACCCTTCACGAAGAACTTGTCGAGGTCATTAATGTCGATCTTTATCATATTAACTCCTTTTAGTTTTTATCAAGCAAATGTTTTATCATACGCTTCGGATCGTCCATAAAGGCTTTCATTGCGCCGTATGTCTCTGTGTTCTCATAATTGGTCTCTGTAACGCCATTTTCCGTCAGCTCATAGATGACTGAACCGGGATATGCAAGTACTATTGGCGAATGAGTTGCGATAATGAACTGGCTTCCCTGTTCCGCAAGCTCATTTATCCTTACAAGCAGCGACATCTGCCTTGACGGCGAAAGTGCCGCCTCAGGCTCGTCGAGTATATACAGACCGTGCCCCTTAAAGCGGTTCATAACAAGGGAGAAAAAGCTCTCACCGTGAGACTGCTCATGAAGCGATACTCCGCCGTATACATCAAGTATTTCGCTGCCGAGAGTGTCAATATACGAAGCTGCATTATAAAAGCTCTCAGCTCTGAGGAAAAAGCCTGTTTTCGGACGCTCAATGCCGCGTACGAGCTTTATTGCACTGTGGAGCGGCGAATGGGTCTCCTTTGTGGAAAAGGAAAAATTCAGTGAGCCGCCTTCTGCATTGAAACCGCACTTCACGGCTATCGCTTCAAGCAGAGTGGATTTGCCCGTGCCGTTCTCGCCGACAAAATAAGTAACAGGGCTTTTAAATCCCAGCTCCTCCCTTTGAGCAAGACTTTTCACGGCAGGGAGCTTTGCGGCATAGCCAAGCTCCTCTGTGATCCTTTCAAGCTTTACGCTTCTTATATACATCAGCGAACGATAACGCCCTTGCTGCGGCAGTAGTCCTTGACCTGTCCCACTGTGAGCTCCTTAAAGTGGAAAAGCGAAGCCGCAAGGGCAGCAGTTGCTCCTGTTTTCTCGAACACTTCATAGAAATCGTTTATCTTTCCCGCACCGCCGCTGGCGATAACAGGTATGGAGCAGTTGTCACATACAGCTTTCAGCATAGGGATATCGAAGCCTTCCTTAGTACCGTCAGCATCTATGGAGTTAAGGCATATCTCGCCCGCACCGAGCTTTTCGATCGTGTGTACCCAGTCGATAAGGTCTATGCCCATATCCTTTCTGCCGCCGTTTATATAAACTGTCCACTTGTTATCGGCTATCTTCTTTGCGTCGATGCCTACGCATATGCACTGACTGCCGAATATATCAGCTCCATCCTTGATGAGCTGAGGGTTCTGCACAGCCTGTGAGTTTACAGATACCTTGTCAGCTCCTGCACGGAGCGCTTCGCGGATATCGTCAACAGTCTTTATACCGCCGCCTACTGTAAGCGGTACAAAAACCTTTTTTGCCGTATCTCTTACTACATCGAGGAAAACTCCGCGCCCCTCGAATGAAGCAGTTATATCATAGAATACCAACTCGTCTGCTCCCTGTTTGTTGTACTCCTCTGCACATTCAACAGGGTCACCAACGTCACGTACTCCTTCAAAATTTACGCCCTTTACGACCTTGCCGTTTCTAACATCAAGGCAAGGGATTATTCTCTTTGCAAGCATTTATTTCACTTCCTTAATTTAGTTCCTATTATCGCTCCTGTTATCATAAATACAGTCAAAACGATCTCGCCGATGATTATATAACGTTTTGACTTCTTCAGCCTTACTTTGCTGTCAATCGCTATAAAAGCCCACGGTATAATAAATAATGGCAGTCCCTGAAAATTCCTTATGGGTATTCCGAATGTAAACATTCTCGTCTGATGTATAACGCAGTGCGCCCATATAGTGTAAAATACCGCCCAGAAAAGCTTCATTGCATCAAAAGCGATAAGTACAGTCTTTCTGACGAATACATTATCCTCTTCGCTCAACTTTTTGCTTATATGCTTTGCCTTATTTACAGCAAAACTTCCGATGGTGAATACTGTAGCCAGTCCGAACCCAGCCATAAACGGGAAGAAAGCCAGCCACTTTGAAGCGTAAACATCGAACTCGTTGTCCTCGCCGTAATGTATGCCTATCTGTTCGGGAAAGCCCTTATACACCACGAGCATATACACGAAATACACAAAGAGCATACCAAATGAAAGGATATTTACAGCTGCGGGCAGCCTTTTTATTATTTTTTCATTCATTTGAATACTCAATAGCTTCTCTAAGATTCAAAGTTCCCTTGTATATGGACTTTCCGCAGATAGTTCCGTAAAGTCCCATTTCCTTGCAGGCGATAATGTCGTCCATAGTGTGAACACCACCGCTTGCAACGATATTTGCTCTGCCCTCAGTTGCGTCTGCAAGCTTTTTGAGCTGTTCGCGGTTTACGCCTGAGAGTGTACCGTCCTTTGAAATATCGGTGAAAATGAAATACTTCACGCCTGCTTCTATCATCTTGTTTGCAAGGTCGATATAGTGTACATCAGAGCTTTCGAGCC
Organism: uncultured Ruminococcus sp.; assembly: GCF_946415235.1. Taxonomy (GTDB): domain Bacteria; phylum Bacillota; class Clostridia; order Oscillospirales; family Ruminococcaceae; genus Ruminococcus. Next base: position 8,876 of record NZ_CAMKRR010000055.1, read on the forward strand.
AGCCCTCTGTAGCTACCATTTCATTCATTGCATCTATCCCTACAACTATCTTTTCACTGCCGAATTTCTCAACGGCTTCACAGACAAGCTTAGGATCTTTCAGAGCTACCGAGCCGAGAATAACTCTTGTGATACCCATGTCAAGGTACTCTTTTATAGTTTCCAGACTGCGGATGCCGCCGCCAAGCTCCACCTTTAAATTGGTTTTTTCGGCTACGTCAGTATATATCTTTGTATTGACGGGTCTGCCCTCTTTGGCGCCGTCAAGGTCTACCATGTGTATCCACTGAGCTCCTGCTTTCTCGAAGCTCTTTGCAGTCTCAAGGTAGTCGGAAGCGACCTTTTCAACTGTGGAAAAGTCACCCTTGAAAAGGCGGACACAGTTTCCGTCCTTTATGTCGATCGCGGGGAATATTATCATATATCTTCTCCTTTTACTGTTTGGTGTTTATACTCCCGCATACCTTTCACAGGAGTAACGCTGTTCCTTAATATCAAATATTTCAATATACGGAACATTATCATTATATATCCAGCGCTCTATATAAAGCGGTCTGAGAACGAACAGGCGTTCATTCTTCAGGGCGGTATATGCGTCGAACGAGCCTCTGAAGCACTCACGGAACACAGCTGAAAATCCGTCATTTTCAAGGGGATGTCCCAGTTCGCTGCATATGCCCTCTATCTGTATATTGTCAATACACAGAGCAGCATTTCTGTTGACAGAAAGCTGATGATATTTCCGCAGCTCAGTATCGGTCTGAAAATAGAAGTCTCCGTTTATCTGTACAACGCTCATCATTCGTGACGAAACCCTGTCGTTTTCAGATGTGGAAAGCACCATTTTCCTGCCTTTTCCGAAGTCTTTAAAGAGCTGCTCAAGCTTTTCCGAAAACTTCTCCATATCATATGCCTTTCATAAGCTTGTTTTTTATCATATCTGCGTATTCCGCCGACAGACCGATATATTCAAAGTATCTTTCTGCTGTACCGAAACGCTCCGTAAACAGCTCAATGAAGCCGATCATGCTCTTTTCATTAGCAAGAACGATATTTCTGTCGACCTCAGGGTGAGCTGCAAGAAACGCTTCAAGCCTTTTATGGTTGTACTCACGGCTGATGACATAATCCCTTACTACAGACTCAATGTCAACACCGCAAGTCATGAGTATTATCGCAGCCACGACGCCTGTCCTGTCTTTTCCTGCTGTGCAGTGAAAAAGGACACCTTCTTCTGCTTCCGCAATAACTTTCATCACCTTAGGCATATTCTCGGCATTGGCTATTGTCATATATGAAAGCGGCACAGCCTCAAGGCTTTCGGGAACTCCGCTTCCTTCGGTTATAGGAAAATGATGATACTCAAACTCAGCCATATCTGCCAGAGCATTGGCAGTTTTCTGCCTTTCTGCTTCTGTCCGCAAATCTATTACAGTAGTTACACCGGCGGAAAGCAGGAGTTCAACGTCCCTGTCTGTAGGATTTTCGGGAACATCACTGCGCCAGTACACGTTATTTTTCGTTATACCGCCGTCAGCAGTTCTGAACCCTCCAAGCTCGCGGGTGTTGTTTGAACACGAAAGCAGACTTTTGCATATCATATAAGCTCTCCGAAGCTGCGGAGTATCTTAAGTCCTGTCTCTCCGCTCTTTTCGGGGTGGAACTGCGCTCCGTAGACGTATTTTCCGTCGTATACCAGCGCGGGGACTCTTCCGCCATAATCGGCATACGCAGCAATGTTTTTATCCTCGCAGTGTGCCTTATAAGAGTGAACGAAGTAAACGTACTCGTCATCTCCCACTTCTTCAAGAAGCGGACAGTCATTGAGCTTTTCGAGTCTGTTCCAGCCCATATGAGGGATTATAAGCCCGGGCTCCTCCATTTTTCTGACACTTCCGCCGATAAGTCCGAGACCGTCGCACTCCTCGAACTCATATCCCTTTTCAAATATGAGCTGCATACCGAGGCAAATGCCGAGGAATGGCTTCCTTGCCGATTCTTCCTTGATAGTGTCAACAAGTCCCGTAGCTTCAAGCTTTTTCATAGCCGCAGGAAAAGCGCCTACACCCGGAAGTATCACAGCGTCCGCAGCCTTTACGGACTCCTTGTCACTGACAAGCCTGTTTTCAAATCCGAGATAGTCCAAAGCATTCTTTACGCTGAAAATGTTTCCTGCACCGTAGTCGATTATAGCTATCATCAGAGAACTCCTTTCGTGGACAGTGTCGAACCGTCCTTGTTCTCGGTAACGGCGGTTTTCAAAGCGTGTGCAACTGCTTTGTATACTGCCTCTGCCTTGTGGTGATCATTGCTTCCGCAGAGAAGGTTTATGTGCAGAGTCATGCCCGAATTAAAGGCAAATGCACGGAAGAACTCCTCTGTCATGCAAAGGTCGTACTCACCGCAGCTCTGATTGGTAAAATCGCAGTTGAATACAAGGAAAGGGCGGTTGCTGAGGTCGAGGCTTGCCATAGCAAGAGCCTCGTCCATAGGGATATAAGCCGTACCGTAACGGACTATTCCCGATTTTGCGCCGAGAGCCTTTCCGAGAGCCTGTCCTATCGCAATTCCCGTATCCTCTATAGTGTGGTGGCAGTCAACATGAAGATCGCCCTTCACCTTAACGCTCATGCTGATACCGCTGTGAACGGAAAGAGCTGTGAGCATATGGTCAAAAAAGCCTATACCTGTGTCGATCTCAGCCTTTCCCTTTTCGTCAAGGGCAATATTCACACTGATCTGTGTTTCCTTTGTTACTCTTTCGATTTCAGCCTTTCGCATAGTGACCTCCCTTTATTTTGAATAATACTTTTCAAGCACTTCAATAAAACGTGCGTTTTCTTCCGCACTTCCGGCGGTAACTCTTATAAATCCGCTGAATTTCCTTATTGCAATGGAATTATCCAGCATATACTTATATATCTTCTCAAATTCCTCAGTTTTTATCAGTATAAAGTTGGTACAGGTCTCATATACCTTTTCAAAGCAGTTATATCTCTCGTTTATTGAGACGATGTCACTGTAAAGCTGCTTTGTGTTCTTTATGATAATGTCGCGGCAGTCTGCAAGATACTGCTTCTCGGAAAGTATATCCGAAACGATGGTCTGTGCGACCGTATCATTGTTATAAGGTGATTTTGCAGCTCTTATGGCGTTGGTTATGGTCTTGTTCGCAACGGCAAATCCGAATCTTACGGCAGCAAGTCCGATAGCCTTTGAACAAGTCTTGAGTATGAGCAGATTATCATACTTATCCACATCTGCAAGCAGCGACTGATCCCAGAAGTCCATATATGCCTCGTCAAGTATGACAAGAACTCCGTCAAGAGCTTCAATGATCTTTCTTACCGAAGCCCTGTCAAGTCCGATAGATGTTGGATTGCAGGGATTTGAGAAAATAAGTCCCTTTGCCTTGTTTTCCTTACAGAAAGCAATGAGCTTATCAGCGTTTATGGTAAGATCGGCTTCCTTCTGATAGGTCCTGACGTTTACCTCATAAAGCTGTGCATAGAACTCATACATTGAAAAGTCGTGGGATACATTTACTATCGTATCCCCTGCCTCAAAGAAGCAGCCCTCAATAATGCTTATAAGCTCATCAGAGCCGTTTCCTGCGCTGATAAACTCCTCGGGTATGCCGTAAAGCTCAGCAAAGGCCTTTGTGGGAGCTTTGGCAAGACAATCGGGATAGCGGTTGAAGTCAATCTGCGAAATGCTCCTGCTTATCTTCTCCTTTAAGCTGTCAGATAAGTTGAAACAGCTCTCGTTTGCATCAAGTCTTATATCATAGTGACCTGTAATAGGATCATAGGGCACTAAATTTACCAGCTTTTTATTCAGTTTATAACTCATAATATATCCTTTCAAAAAAACACCTATAGGGCAGCTCTGTTTCAAGCCGCCCCATTGCGTGATTCAGTCTTCAAATCTTACCTTTATGGCATTAGCGTGAGCTGTAAGTCCCTCGCGCTCTGCGATAAGTACAATGTCGTCCTTAGCCTGTCTGAGAGCTTCCTCAGTGTAGTAGGTATAAGCAGTACGCTTTGTGAAGCTTGCCACGCCGAGAGGCGAGAAGAACCGTGCCGTGCCGCTTGTAGGCAGAACATGATTAGGTCCTGCGTAGTAGTCGCCGAGCGGCTCTGAAGCATAGTTTCCGAGGAATATGGAGCCTGCATTGTCAAGGCTTCCGAGAAGCTCAAAGGGATTTTCCATAAGTACTTCAAGGTGCTCGGGAGCTATCTCATTTGCAAGCTCGACACACTTTTCACGGCTGTCCGCAATGATTATTGCGCCGTAATCCTCAAGAGACTTTGTGATTATATCCTTTCTTGAAAGATATTCCTTCTGTCTCTCTATTTCCTTTATTGTACCGTCAGCAAGCTTTTCGCTTGTTGTTACCATTATCGCGGAAGCAAGCACATCGTGCTCTGCCTGTGACATAAGGTCGGCAGCCGCAAACTTCGGGTTTGCGGTATCGTCAGCGATAACAAGTATCTCGCTCGGACCTGCTATCATATCTATATCAACAATGCCGTAAAGAAGCTTCTTTGCGGTAGCCACATAGATATTTCCGGGGCCTACTATCTTGTCGCACTTGGGTATCTCCTCCGTTCCGTATGCAAGAGCAGCTATAGCCTGTGCGCCGCCCGATAGGAATACTCTGTCAACTCCGCAGATGGCGGCAGCCACAAGTATATCCTTATTTGGAGTACCGTCCTTGAGGGGCGGAGTTACCATGATTATCTCCTCAACGCCTGCTATTTTTGCAGGTATTGCGTTCATGAGCACGCTTGACGGATAAGCCGCTGTACCGCCCGGTACATAGAGACCTACCCTGTGCAGACCGCGTATGCGCTGTCCCATTATAACGCCGTTCTTCTTGGGCGATATGAAGCTCTGCTCCACCTGTCTGTTGTGGAAATCAGCAATATTCTCCTGTGCATTGAGAAGTGCATCCACAAACTCCTGATCTGCTTCCGTAAGAGCATCGTTTATGACCTCACGGGGAACTTCATAATACTTTGGGAGATTGCCGTCAAACTTCAAAGTATAGTTCTTAACGGCTTCGTCACCGTTGTTTTTAACTTTTTCTATTATCTCCGATACGACCTCTGTGACCTTTTTACTGGTCTCGCCGCTTCTCTTTTTCAGGTCATTGAGAAAAGCGACCTCGTCGGTACCGTTAGCAAATATTTTCTTCATCAAAGATTCTCCTCTATCAATGTGATAAGTCGGTCTATTTCGGCGTGTCTCATTTTCAGACTTACAGTATTTGCGATAAGTCTTGCGGAAATAGGAGCAACGTCCTCAATGACCTCAAGTCCATTCTCTTTAAGAGTCGTACCTGTCTCAACAATATCAACGATACCGTCGGCAAGCTCAAGGAGAGGTGCGAGCTCAACAGAGCCCTCTATCTTGATTATCTCGGTGTCCATGCCCTTTTTCTCAAAGAACTTTCTCGCAACATTGGGATACTTTGTAGCGATAGTCTTTATTCCGTAGCCGCTGTAGAAATCGTAGCCCTTCTTTGCAGCAAGAGCAAATTTGCACTTTCCGAAACCGAGGTCAACAAGCTCATAGAACTTGCCCCTCATTTCCATTATAGTATCCTTGCCTACAACTCCCATATCGCACACACCGTGCTCAACATATGTTATAACGTCGTTTGCCTTGGCAAGAACTACTTCAAGATTTGCGTCAGGTACGGGGAGTATGAGCTTTCTGCCTTTTTCGCGGACTGCTGTACAGTCAAAGCCTAGCTTTTCAAGAAGACCGACCGTATCCTTTTCAAGTCTGCCCTTTGTAAGAGCCATTCTTATAGGCTTGTTCATATGGAGACCTCCTTGCTTTCGCCGTCAATAACTACTACCTTTGCTATCTTCTTCTCTATGGCGTATTCACGAACGCTCTCGATATCGTCAAACAGTGCGTTCTCGACTATAAGTCCCTGCTCGCGGAGCTCACGTGCAGCCTTTATGGCAGCTACCTCGCAGCCCTCCTCAGCAAATACGATAACGTCAGCCTTAGGCTCGGCAGGAAGCACATCGCTCTTCTCCATGAGCTTTGCAACAGCGTTTATATTTACTGCAAAGCCAACTGCTGGAACATCATACCCGAACTCGGAAATGAGCTTGTCATAGCGTCCGCCCGAAAGGACTTCCTCACCATGTCCCTGTAAATAGCCCTTTATGATAAGACCTGTGTAGTAATCCGTCTTATTAACAAGTCCGAGGTCAACTGTGATAGTACCATCACCGCCGCAGAGCTCGGAAGCGTCTGCGTATATCTCTCTCAGCTCGTCAAGTATGCGCTTGATATTTTCATCGGGCATGAGCTCCTCAGCCTTTTCAAATACTTCCTCGCCGCCGAAGAGAGCAGGAAGCTTTTTGAGCGCATTTGTAACAGGAGAATTTCCGAAGCTGTCAAGCATATCATTGAGTGCAGGGAAATTCTTGTTTTCTATGAGCTTTCTAATACTTTCCTTGTCATGCTCAGAAGCTTCAAGCTTGCCCACGAGCTCCTTGAAAATGCCTATATGACCGAGCTCGAGTGAAAACTCCATGCCGAAGGAATTAAGAGAATCAACAGCTGTGGATATGACCTCAAGATCAGCGATCTTAAGCTGTGAACCGATAAGCTCGATCCCCGCCTGAACTACCTCGTCGCTTCTTCCCTTCAATGAAGGCTCTGTGGTATATACTGCCTGAGCATAGCAGAGCTTCAGCGGAAGGTCTGCGTCCCTGAGACGTGTGGCAACTATTCTTGCAATAGGCATGGTCGTATCGGGACGCATAACAAGAAGTCTGCCCTTGCTGTCGGTGAGCTTGTAAAGGTTCTCCTGCGGGAAATAGCGTGAATTAAGATTGAATACATCATAGAACTCAAGTCCGGGAGTTATAGTCTCGCTGTAGCCGCGGCTCTTGAACAGATTCATAAGTGTATTCTCTATATTTCTTCTTACTATACACTCTCCGAAGAGCAGATCCTTTGTGCCCTCGGGAGTTATAAGATCGTAATTTTTCATTTTTTTACCTCCTCATCATTCCACTTTAGTCTGCTAACATGATAATATGATAACATATTACTAAGAGAAAGTCAAGTCAAAAGAAGGACATCTGTGTGGATTCGGGCAAATCACCAAATGCACCTATGTTTTTCAACATATCAATTGTTGTTTTTGACGCTCCGCTTTCGGACTGGAACTCCTCAATAGACATGAAGCCGCCCTTCTGTACTGCCTCGTAAATGCCCTTTGCAGCGTTGTCTCCGACGCCGCTCATGGCTGAGAACGGTATTCTCAGCTTGCCGTCCTCAACAAGATAATCCGTGGCATGCGACTTGAAAAGGTCGATCGGCAGGAACTCATAGCCTCTCGACATCATCTCGTTCGTAATAAGAAGTATATCATAGAGAGCGCTGTCCTTGTTGGTCTTGTCGTTTCCGAGAGACTTTATCTCTTCGATCTTTGCCCTTACGGCAGCCTTGCCCTTTATGGCAAGCTCTGCGTCAAAATCCTCTCCTCTTACAGAGAAGTATGTAGCGTAATACTCCAGCGGCATATGCAGCTTGAACCAGCCAAGCTTTATGGCAGCGATTACGTATGCAGCAGCATGAGCCTTCGGGAACATATACTTTATCTTCAGACAGCTCTCGATATACCACTCGGGGACGTTGTGGTCGCGGAGCATCTGTATTATCTCGGGAGTAAACTGCTTGGGAGCCTTTCCCTTACGTGTCCATTCCATTATCTGGAAAGCCATCTTCGGCTCTACGCCTTTATATAAAAGATAGGTCATAATGGAGTCACGGGTTCCGATAACGTCGGAAATGGTACACACACCGTTGTCGATAAGGTCCTTAGCGTTGCCGAGCCATACGTCCGTACCGTGTGAAAGTCCCGATATCTGCAAAAAGTCGCTGAACTTTGTCGGCTTTGCGTCAAGGAGCATCTGTATGGTAAAGCCCGTACCCATCTCAGGTATGCCGAGGCTTCCTGTCTTGCAGTAGATATCCTCGGGAGTTACTCCCAACACATCGCAGTTGGTGCACATACGTATAACATCGGGATCAGATGTCGGAACATCCTTTATCTTTATGCCTGTCAGGTCCTCAAGGTGCTTATAGAGTGTAGGGACAACGTGTCCAAGCTCGTCAAGCTTAAGGATAGTATCATGCAGTGAATTGAACGTAAAATGAGTTGTTATGATCTCGGAATCCGCAGTATCCGCAGGATGCTGAACGGGGGTGAAGTCATAAACATCATAATCCGACGGGACAACGACCATTCCTCCCGGGTGCTGACCTGTTGTCCTCTTTATGCCGGTACAGCCTATGGCAAGTCTGTTCATTTCCGCATTGTTAAGCGTTATGCCGTTCTCCTCGCAGTACTTCTTTACGTATCCGTATGCTGTCTTTTCCGCGACTACGGAAATAGTTCCCGCCTTGAAAACGTTTGATTTTCCGAAGAGCTTTTCCGTATAGCGGTGAGCCCAGAACTGGTATTCATCGGAGAAGTTAAGGTCGATATCAGGAGCTTTATCACCGTCAAAGCCAAGGAAGGTCTCGAATGGGATATCATGACCGTCACGGTTCATGTCCTTTCCGCAATCCGGACACTTTTTCGGCGGCAGATCGAAGCCCGAGCCGTAAACACCGTCAAGCAGGAACTCGCTGTGCTTGCAGTTGGGACACACATAATGGGGCGGAAGCGGATTTACTTCCGAAATTCCGGCCATCGAAGCCACGAATGACGAACCTACGGAACCACGGGAGCCTACAAGGTAGCCGTTGTCCACTGAGTTCCATACAAGCTTCTGAGCGATAATGTAAAGTACGGAGAAACCATGCTTTATAATAGACGAAAGCTCACGGTCAAGGCGCTTGTCAACAAGCTCGGGAAGCGGGTCGCCGTATATCTCATGTGCCTTGTCATGAGTTATCTTCACAAGCTCTTCTTCAGCGCCTTCGATAGTAGGTGTGAACGTACCCTTTGGTATAGGACGAACTGCCTCTATCTGGTCAGCTATATCATTTGTGTTGGTGATAACTACTTCCTTTGCCTTGTCCTCGCCGAGGTACTCGAATTCAGCCATCATTTCATCGGTAGTCCTCAGATAGAGAGGAGCCTGCTCCTCGGCGTCGCTGAAGCCCATGCTGGCAAGGATTATCTTACGGTAGATAGCGTCCTTCTGATCTATAAAGTGCACATCGCAGGTGGCACAGGTGGGTATTCCGAGCCTGTCTCCGAGAGAAACCACTTCGCGGTTGAAATCGCGGAGCTCCTCGTCGTCACGGGCAATGCCCTTTCTCACCATGAACCTGTTATTGCATATAGGCTGTATCTCAAGGTAATCATAGAACCTTGCAAGCTTGTCTATGTATTCCTGATCGCGCATATCAATTATAGCCTGGAAAAGCTCTCCCGACTCACAGGCACTGCCGAAAATAAGTCCTTCCCTGTACTCGATAAGCTTCGACTTTGGTATAAGGGGCTTTTTGTAGAAATAATCAAGGTTACTGAGTGAAACGAGCCTGTAAAGATTTTTCAGCCCCGCCTGATTGCGGACAAGAATGATATGATGATAGCTTTTCAGCTTCTTTGTCTCTATCTCATTCACAAGAGTATTGAGCTCCTGCAGGGTCTTAAATCCGCGGTCGGTCTTGAGTCTGCCTGCAAGGGCAATATATATCTT
>NZ_CAMKRR010000056.1 GCF_946415235.1 uncultured Ruminococcus sp.
TGTCAAGGTCCTCCTTTGCGCTTATCTTGCTGGTGGCATGACGAAGAAAGGCTTTCGGCACATCGTCGAAGGACATTCCGCAGCCGTCGTCGGTAACTCGCATATATGTAGTTCCGCCGTTCTTTATCTCAACGGTGATATGCTTTGCTCCCGAGTCTATTGAGTTTTCCACAAGCTCCTTTACTACAGAGGAGGGGCGTTCTATGACCTCTCCTGCGGCGATAAGCTCTGATATTTCCTTGCTAAGCACGTTTATGGACGGCATTTGTTTACTTCCTTTCTGAATGGAACGCAGTTCAGACCAGCTTTATATCCTTTGGTGTGAGGATAACTCCGCCGTACTCGATATGCTCGGCGTCATAATTCGCTGTGTCCATATGTCCGAACCGCTTTTCGGATACTATGGCGAATGGACAGGCAGAAGGAAGCGCACCGTCCCTTATATCCTCCTCGGGAGATATGCCCTCGCCCAGCTCGAGTTCTGTCTGCATAGTGCGAGTTTTGGGCAGTATCCAAAGCTTTGAAGCCATAGCCTTAAGCTTGTCAACAGCGTCCTTCTTGTAGGTCTTTGCGTCGATGACAATTTCCTCCTCGGGTATGAGGAGCGTAAAGGTATATTCTCCGCGTATGGGCTCCTCGTTCATGATGAAGCCGCGTACCTCGGAAAAGCCGCCGTAATTGAAATACATCTGCTTGTAGTCGTTAACGGCATCCTCGTCGTAGCCCAGCTCAAAGTCGTCCTCAAGCTTTTTCTGGTTCCAGTCCATTATATCCTCAAGAGTCTCATTCTCGGCATTGTAGGCGCCGCCTTTGAATTCGAGCCCTGCGTGTTTTATGTATGCAATGAGCTCCTTCATATTGTCAAAATCCAGCTCTGCGCGGCTGAATTCCATTATCATCGAAAAGTATGCGGGCATATCGTTCACCTCTGTTTAATTTATATGTACTTCAGGGAACGCCTTCACTTGCAAGGCGTTCCCTCTTTCCAAACAGTCCACCGGACTGTTTGGAAATTCACCCTTTGCGAAGCGCTTTGTAACTGTGGGGCTTTGCCCCACCCCCTACAAGGGCTTTCAGCCCTTGACCTGACCAAAGGGTTGTGAACCCTTTGGAAACCCATTCATAGTTTCAGCAGTTTTATTGAAGAGCAGTCAGCATATCGCTGAGAAGCTCGCGGCATTCGCTGTCAGTAAGCTCGTCTATATTGGTCTTTTCAAGCATTTCGAGAGCCGCTTCACGTCCGAGACTGCCGAAGCTTATCTGTCCCGACTCCTCACGTACTGCCGCAGGGCGCTCTGATGCATGAGCTCTCTCCATTTCCTCAAGGAGCTCCCTTGCCCTTGCGACTACCTTGGAGGGAAGTCCCGCAAGCTTTGCAACGTCCACACCGTAGCTCTCGTCAACTCCGCCGCGGACTATCTTTCGCAGGAAGCGTATGGTGCCGCCGTGCTTGTTGACTGCGATGCTGTAGTTTTTAACACCCTCCAGCTCGTTTTCAAGGCCTATGAGCTCATGATAGTGAGTGGCGAAAAGGGTCTTGCAGCCCAGCTTTTTCGAGCCGCATATATACTCCGCAACTGCACGGGCAATGCTCACGCCGTCAAATGTGGAAGTTCCCCTTCCCACCTCGTCAAGTATGACAAGGCTGTTGGGAGTTGCATTCTTGAGTATATCCGATACCTCGCTCATTTCCACCATGAATGTGGACTGTCCCGCCGTAAGGTCGTCGGAAGCTCCCACACGGGTGAATATCTTGTCCACAACTGATATTTTAGCAGAATCCGCAGGCACGAAGCTGCCTGTCTGCGCCATAAGGACTATAAGTGCTGCCTGACGCATATACGTTGACTTACCTGACATATTCGGTCCTGTGATTATGGACATACGGTCAGCCTTGTTGTCGATGTACAGGTCATTGGGCACGAACACCTCGTCTGTGAGCATGAGCTCCACCACAGGGTGACGTCCCGCTTTTATATCTATGGAGCCGTCAATGGTGATATCGGGCTTTACGTACTGATTACGCAGAGCTACATCCGCAAAGGAGCATAAAACGTCAACGGCAGCAACTGCGGAGGCTGTTTTCTGTACGGCTTCGAGCTTTGTGGCAAGGAAGTCGCGTACTTCCGAGAATATATCCGCCTCGAGCGAGAGAGCCTTGTCCTTTGCGCCGAGTATGGCGTTTTCCGCATTTTTCAGCTCCTCGGTGATGAAGCGCTCCGCGTTGGCAAGGGTCTGCTTGCGTATCCAGCCCTCAGGTATAAGGTCGTAGTAGGAACGTGTGACCTCAAGATAGTATCCGAACACTCGGTTATAGCCTATTTTCAGGTTCTTTATGCCTGTTGCTTCCTTTTCGCGCTGCTCTATCTCGTCGATAATGCCCCTGCCGTTGTTCATTATATGCCGCAGCTCGTCAAGCTCCTTGTTGAAGCCCTCCTTGATAACTCCGCCGTCCTTCACCATAATGGGCGGCTCGTCCATAATAGCGTTCTCCACAAGATTTACCAGCTCATCGAGTGTGGATATCTCGCCGTTGTACCTTGCAAGGAGCTTTGAATCGCTCAGCTTTTCAAGCTCCTGCTTTATGAGAGGCAGCTGCATGGCAGTTGCGGAAAGTGATTTCAGATCACGGGGATTTGCACTCTTGTACATGACCTTTGTCATAAGGCGCTCAAGATCGTAAACTCTGTCAAGAAGAGCCGAAAGATCTGTGAGAACGACGCTCTTTCGGTAAAGAGCCTCCACCGCGTCAAGGCGCTCGATTATCCTTGCGGGACTTTTCAGGGGCTGCTCTATCCAGTTTTTCAGCAGACGGCGTCCCATTGAGGTCTTAGTGGAGTCCAGCACCCACAGCAGAGATCCTTTCTTCTCCTTGCTGCGGAGAGTTTCAGTGAGCTCGAGGTTTCGCCTTGCGTTCAGATCAAGTCCCATGAAGGAGTCTCCGCTGAGGAGCTCTATGGAAGTAAATCTCGATACAGATGATTTCTGCGTGTCGTTTATGTAGTCAAAAAGACCGCATACAGCCGCACAGTCCGCTCCGTCCTCGCTGATGCCCAGCTCTGTCACCGACTTCACATTGAACACAGCCGCTGCCATGTCTCTACGTGCCGACGGGGTAAAGCATATGGTGTCGCGGAGAGTTACCGCACAGCTGAGACGCACCTTTACGAACTCTGCCGCAGCCTTCAGCGAAAGGAAGTTCTGCGGGAATATTATCTCCGCAGGGCGGCAGCGTGAGAGCTCATTTATCACGCCTGCTTCAAGGTCTTTTCCCTCAAAGAAGCTGAGTGCAGCCTCGCCTGTGGAAAGGTCTGCGGAAGCAACTCCGCAGGTCTTGTTCTCCTCGTCATAGTAAATACTGCATATGTAGTTGTTGCTGCCGTCGTCGAGCATACTGCTCTCCGTCAGCGTTCCCGGAGTTACCACGCGGATGACATCGCGGACAACTATCCCCTTGGTCTCGGCAGGGTCGGTGAGCTGTTCGCATACAGCCACCTTAAAGCCCAGATCTATGAGCCTTTTTATATACATATCCGCCGCATGATAGGGCACTCCGCACATGGGAGCTCTTTCCTCAAGTCCGCAGTCCCTGCCCGTCAGCGTGAGCTCGAGAGCCTTTGAGACGGTCACAGCATCGTCGAAGAACATCTCATAGAAGTCGCCGAGGCGGAAGAACAGCACGCAGTCCTCGTACTTGTCCTTGACCTCGAAGTACTGCTGCATCATGGGGGATATTTTACTTCTGTCGATTTCCATTGGCTTAGCTCCTTTTATCTTGTTTTTTATTGTCCGTTATCGGTATATGATAGTATCTCGCCCAGCATATGAACTCATCGCTGTTGTCACAGCCCATGCTCAGCTTCAAAACGGTGCTGCTTTCCGATACGAGCCTGAGGGACTGCTTTTCACAGCGTATCTCGGAGGCATGATACTCTTTTTTTCTGACCTTTATGATGTCGTCCTTTACCTCGGCAGCTGATCTGAAAAACAGGGGTGACAACGCAAGAAAAACTGCCGAAAATACCGCTATAAATATACTCATGCCAAGCAGCAGCGGATCTATCGCATGGCCGCTCAACCATACAATTATGTACCTTCCTGCAAACAGCAGGGTAACGATACACACAAAGATCAGCGCCCCCGCATCAGCCCTTGAAGGTCCAAGAGCAAAAATACTTCTCGGGCGCTCGGCGAACGAAGTGTTAAGTGCTTCATTTGCTGCCGCGATATTATCACTGTATGACATATATCAGTGGCAGCCGCCGCAGGTAGCACAGCTTCCCGTGCAGCTCGTCTCGGGTATCTGACAGGTATCGGGGTCCTCGCCGTTTGCACACATACTGATTATCTGCTGCATATTTGACACAAGCTTTTCAAGAGCCTGCTGAGCTCCCGTGTATACTATCATTTTCGGGTTCTTCATTACCTTCTGATAGACAGCCTTGAGCTCTGTGTCAAGAGCTTTTATGCGGTCTGAATCGGGTTCCTCGGTGCTCATTGCCGTACCGAGATTTATACGCAGGTCCTCAAAGTGAGCGATATCCTCCTGGAGCTCCTTATCCTCGTCGTTAGCCTGCTTTGCAAGCATATAAGCTGTAAATCTGTCGTCCTGCTGAAGAGCCTTTCCCAGCTCTCTTGTCATTTCCATAATATCCATTTCTATATTCTCCTTTATATTCTTATCAGCCCGTAAAATCGAGGTAAAGTCCGTCCTTCTCCTCGCTCTCGCCGTTGCTGTGATATATCCACGACTTGATCTCGCCGTCAAGAATGAATTTGTTAGCCGATACGCACTCAATATATCTTATACCCTTTTCATCAAGAACAGTGTCATATGAAGGAGTCTGCTCGTCAAGGGTGAAATCATAGCTGCCCTTTGATACCAATGTGCCGTTTTCCCATTCATAATACATAATGCTTGCCGTGCCCATGTGTCCCCAAAGGAGAACAAAGTCGCCTGTATTCTCGTCATAGCAGAAGGAAGTGTGTCCGCCGCCGAAAGTACCGAGGTCTTTCAGCTCGCAATCCTCGTCGAATCTGTATATATGTATCTGATAATCAGCCTCGCAGGAGCCGTATTTCAGAAGGAGCTCGGGTATGCCGTCTGCGTCAAGGTCGCGGAATGCATATACTATGCTTGCCATGCCGTCATGTTCATTTTCCATCTGCTCGAAAGCGCTGCGTATCTTCTCCTTATATACAGCAGGGTACATATCCATGCGGCCTCCCGCAGACACATTCGCCTCATGTGTGTCGGTCTCTGTTTCGGCCTCGGTTGCCGCAGCAGTCTCGGCAGGAATTTCAGTCGTTGTCTCTGCTGCTTCTGTGGCAGCCTCATCTGTAACTGCTGCCGTTGTATTTGCAGCAGTTGTGGTATTATTGCTGCTTTCTCCGCCGGTTACTGTTTTTCCGCAGCCTGTCAGCACTATTGCTGAAAAGCATACGATCGCAATTGCTTTTTTCATTTTGTTTTGTTCCTTTCTGTGAGCTTTCCCGTTACCGCCCAGTTCATGGCACCTGTTATCTCAACATCCGCAAACTGCCCGATAAGGGAGCTGTCACCTTCAAATTCCACTATTATGAACTCGCTGCTCTTTCCTGTCAGCCAGCCCTTTTTCTTTTTTGACACATCGTCAGCAAGTACCCGCATAGTCCTGCCGATGAAACGCCTGTAATGCTCCGCGGAGACCTCCCGCTGCATCTCGAGGAGACGCCTCATGCGCCTGCCTTTTTCCTCCTCGGAAGTACCGTCGGGCATTTCCGCCGCTTTTGTTCCCGAGCGTTTTGAATATATGAATGAGTAGATATTGTCGTACTTCACTTTTTTCACTATATCCAGCGTTGCACGGAAGTCCTCCTCCGTCTCATCGGGAAATCCCACGATAAGATCGGTAGTAAGAGAGAAATCAGGATCCCGGCTGCGGATATGCTCCACTATCTCAAGGTAATCCTCTATGGTATATCTGCGGTTCATGCGGGCGAGCACATCGGTGCTGCCGCTCTGGACGGGCAGATGCAGGTGCTTTGCCACCTTTTCGCAGTCGAATACGGCGTCTATGAGCTCCTTTGAAGCGTCCTTCGGATGCGACGACATAAAGCGTATCCAGAAGTCTCCCTCTATCCTGTTCAGCTCGCGCAGGAGCTGCGGGAAGCTCATATCTCCACCAAGGTCCTTGCCGTAGGAGTTGACGTTCTGTCCGAGGAGCATTATCTCCTTGTAGCCCTCCCTCACAAGCTGCCTTACCTCGCTGATTATATCCTCGGGACGGCGGCTGCGCTCCCGTCCGCGCACATATGGCACTATGCAGTAGGTGCAGAAGTTGTTGCAGCCAAACATTATGGGCACGGAAGCCTTGAAGCTGCTGCTCCTCACCTGCTCCACCGCTTCGGAGAAGTCGTCGTATTCGGTTATATCAGCCCTGAAGCCCGCTCCCTTCAATGCGCCGAGCAGAAGCTCGGGCAGGGCGCTTAGGGCAGATGTTCCCACAACGAGATCCACCTGCGGATAGGACTTCTTTATCTTCTCGGCAATATGGCTCTGAGCCGTCATGCAGCCTGCAATGCCGATGATAAGCGACGGTTTCAGCTCCTTGAGCTTTTTCATGCTGCCGACTATGCCGAATACGCGGTCCTCCGCGTTTTCGCGCACCGCGCAGGTGTTGAGTATTATAAGGTCGGCCTCCTGCTCGTCCTCAGTAAAGGAGTAGCCCATTTTTTTCAGCAGACCCTGTATCTTTTCACCGTCCGAAACGTTCAGCTGACAGCCGAAGCTCCTGACATAGGCTTTTCGCGGGCTGCTGCCCAGCAAGCCGTTTATTTCGCTTATTGCAGCGGTATTGTCCTTCAATTTGCAGAACCTCGCCTTCCAAAAATCCTGTAATAAATAATTATAACACATAATACATTATAATGCAAGTGCGGATTTTCCTTCGGTTAACATAAAAAAATGCTCTCCTGACATGGAGAGCATTTTCGTATCATTTGATTACGGCTTATTTTGAGATATAATCGAAAAGAAGGGAATAATCGTCGATATCTACCTTGCCGTCGCTGTTTACATCTGCACGGATGAACTCTTCGTCATCAAGAGCTGCCTTGCCTTTGATATGTTTCAGGATAGCGTCGGTATCATCCGATGTAATGTAGTTATCGTCAAGAACATTGCCTGCCTTGTAGCCTGCGCTCTTGCCGCGAAGCTTGTTGATCTCGGCAACATCTTCGATATCTACCTTTTTATCACCGTTTATATCTGCTCTCTTGAGAGCGTCGCCCTTGAGAGCTTTATTTCCGTTGATATGGTCAAGTACCTTCTTGGCATCATCCTTGTCAAGGATGCCGTTATCATTTACATCGCCGCTGTGGATCTTGTTGTTTATCTCAACAACGTCCTCAATATCAACGATACCGTCCCAGTTTACATCTGCTGTTTTGAATCTGTTTCCGAGGGGCTTCTGTCCGTTGATGTGCTTGAGCACAAGGTCAGAGTCAGCGCCGGTAATTCTGCCGTTACCGTCGATATCGCCCTTCATGACCTTAACATAGTACTCTTTTGCGGAAGCTGCCATTGCTGATGCCGCGCCTGCTGTCATAACAGATGCCATGATTAATGCTGTGATCCTGCTGAATTTCATATTGAAATTCCTCCTTTATAAAATACTCATTTTGCTAAATATCCGACATATATATGTCAAATATTTATCTCATATATTAACACATTATCTTGAACTTGTCAATAGATATTTGTATATATTTTTTTGATTTTTTCAATCCATTTTCAAGATTTTGTGGTATAATGTATAAAGTAAAGGCGTAAATCATTACGCCATGGGAAAGGAGTCTGAAACATGAAAAAGAACAGAAAAGCAGCCGCATTGCTGTTTTCAGCGTTTTTTATGGCTTTATCGCTGTTCTCGTGCAATGAAAAGCAGGGATCGTCTTCCTCGGGAGAGCTGAAGGTAACTTTTTTTGACGTCGGAAAGGCTGACGCGATAATTCTTCAGTCCGAGACTGCCAATGTTGTCATAGACTGCGGCGAAAAGGGCGACGGGAAAAAGATAGGAAAGCTCATCGAAGAAAACGAATCAGAGACCATAGACTACCTCATAATCACTCATTTTGACAAGGATCACGTGGGAGGAGCCGCAAAGCTCATACGAAGCTACAACGTAAAAAACGTACTCACCCCCGACTACGAGGGAAATACGGAGGAATACGAAAAATACAAGAGCGCTCTTGCGGAGAAGTCCATAACGCCCATGAAGCTCACAGAGGACGTATCATTCACTCTTGACGGCATAGATTACACGGTATACGCTCCAAAAAAGGATTTTTACGGCAATAACGACAGCGACGAGAACAACTTCTCTCTCGTTACAAAGGTCGTACACAACAGCAACACCCTCCTCTTTACGGGCGACGCCATGGAGGAGAGACTTGAAGAAATAATGGACATAGGCGGCTGCACTCTGCTGAAGGTCCCGTATCACGGCAGAAAGCTTGATAATATTTCGGACTTTCTCAGCGCCGTAACGCCGAAATGCGCCGTTGTATGCACCTCGTCGGGAGAGTTTTCGGGCAAGGTGCAGGATGCTCTCAAAAAAAGCGGCGCAAAGACCTATGCTACCTGCTTCAACGGTGACATAACAGCCGTCAGCGACGGAAGTCAGATAAAGATCGACGTTGAAAAAGGCTCTTCTTTATGATCATTTCACAAAAAGAAACAACTTTGGCGCTTCTTTTTGTTATCTTTGGTTGACGGCAGCTACAACAAATGATATAATTATCATATAGCTTTATTATTAATATATATTTTATTATTAATAGTTTTTGGGGGAAATATTATGAGCAAGAACGAAAAACATATACAAACAAGCAAACGCAACTTCATTTTAGCTCTCATTTTACTGCTGCTGACAAATGCGCTTATGGCAATTACTCTTTCAGTATTCGCGAAAAAGAACCTGCGTGAACAGATAGACCAGCGTATGCTGGATATTGCCAATACCGCAGCATATATGCTCAACGGCGACGAGCTTGAAGTATTGAAAGCCGAGGATAAAGATACTGAAAGCTATAACAAAGCCCTTGACTATATTTACGGTATAAGACAGGAGGCTGACGGTTCATTTTCCTTCACCATTGACCCTGCCGAAGAAGATCCCGGTGAATTCGGTTCTCCCATTGTCTCCACCGCAGCGCTCAGAAACGCCGCCAATGGCGTAGCCGATGTCGATAAAAATGCATATTCCGATGAATGGGGAAGCTTCTATTCGGCATACAGCCCTGTTTACAACTCTGAGGGCAAGGTTGCGGGAATAGTCGGAGTGGATTTCAGCGCAGACTGGTACAACGGAAAGCTGAACGACAACAGAGCCATATCCATTGTTATCCTCATGGCAGCTATGACTATAGGTATCGTACTTTCATTTATCATAAGGTCCGATAACAGAAAACGCTTTACAGCAATTCTCAAAGAGATCAGAGATATTGATGCCTCTGCACAGAAGCTGAACAGCTCGATCATGCAGACTTCGATAAAAAAGCTGGATTTTCTTCCTGACAATGCAGCAGGTCTTGTCAAGGAGCTCGCAAAGGGTGAAGAAGGCAAGGAAACTTATTTCGATGAAATGGAAGAGGCAACATCAAATCTTCACGCCGTCTGCCTGAAGCTGGACAAGTACGTAAAATATGTTGACTCCAATATGTACAAGGATATCCTGACCAATACCCAGAACAAAGCAGCCTATAAAAATGCTATCAAAGCTCTTGACGAGGACATAAAGGACAGGAGCCCCGTATTCTCTGTCGCTTTCTTTGACATCAACGGTCTCGAAGACATCAACACTCATTACGGCTTTGAAGCAGGCGATGAGCTGATGTACCATTCGGGAATAATACTTAAAAAGGTATTCGGCAAAGACAATGTATACCGTGTTGCAGGTGACGAATTCATCGCATTAATGGAAAACAAGACTTCTCTTGATATGGAGGAATATTTCCGGAGCTTCGATAATGAGCTCAAAGAACTCAACGACAGCAGAAAGCTCGCTCATGAACTCGGAATTGCAAAGGGCGGATGCACTTACAGAACGGAGAAGCACGAGAATTACCGACAGGTTTTCATTACAGCAAAAGAGAGAATGAAAAAGGATAAAGAGGCCTATTATCAAAACAAAACCAACTGATACAGAGCGCACCGAGTGCGCTCTTTTTCTGCACAGCTGACTTTTTTTGCGGTATTGATAATTCTTTCGCTGCGTATATTGCATTTTGAGAAACTATATGTTATAATATATTGTAAGTGTGCATTTTCGGCAGTTACAGGTACTGCCGGCACAAATAAATATTATGAAAAGAGGAAAATAAATGCCTGCAAATATCGTAGTCGGAACTCAATGGGGAGACGAAGGAAAAGGCAAGATCATAGATATCCTTGCTTCCCGCGCAGATGTTGTAGTCCGTTCACAGGGCGGAAACAACGCAGGTCACACAGTTGTAAACAACGGTGAAGTATACAAGCTCCACCTCGTACCATCGGGTATCCTTTACCCGAATGCCCTCAACCTCATCGGTGCAGGTGTTGTCCTTGATCCAAAGGACTTCATCGGTGAGCTTGACAGCCTTGAGTCAAGAGGCATAAAGACTTTGGGCCACCTTAAAGTTGACCCCCGCGCTCAGATCGTTATGCCGTGGCATATCGCTCTCGACGGCCTTTCGGAGGCTTTCCGCGGCGGCAAGGACATCGGTACTACCAAAAGAGGCATAGGACCTACATATATGGATAAATACGAGCGCTGCGGAATTCGTATGTACGACCTCGTTCATCCCGAGGTACTGGCAGAAAAGATACAGTCCACAGGCAAGCTCAAGAACGAAATAATCACTAAGGTATACGGCGGCGAAGCCTTCGACCTCGACGCTGTCACAAAGGAGTACACAGAATACGGCAAGAGACTTCTCCCATACATGGACGATGTTTCCGTACTCACCTTCGAGGCTCACAAGGCAGGCAAGACAATAATGTTCGAGGGCGCACAGGCTACTCTCCTCGACATTGACTTCGGTACATACCCCTACGTTACATCCTCACACCCTCTCTCGGCAGGCGTTTGCGTAGGTACAGGCGTAGGCCCCAAGGTCATCACCAATATCATAGGCGTTGCAAAGGCTTATACCACACGTGTGGGCAAGGGACCTTTCCCGACAGAGCTCGATGACGCTACAGGCGATCAGATAAGAAACGTAGGCGGCGAGTTCGGTACTACCACAGGCAGACCGAGAAGAACAGGCTGGTTCGATGCTGTTATAGTACGTCACTCCGTAAGAGTCAACGGCCTTGACAGCCTTGCTATCAACAAGCTGGATACTCTCGCAAATATCGACACTCTCAAGATGTGCGTGGCTTACAAAAAGCCCGACGGAAGCGTTATAAAGGAGTTCCCGCCCACACTTGAGGAGCTTGAGGGCTGTGAGCCTGTATATGAGGAGTTCCCCGGATTTACCGAGGATATCTCAAAGTGCAGGAGCTTCGATGAGCTCCCCGCAAACTGCAAGAGCTATATTGCCCGTCTCGAGGAACTGGTAGGCTGCCATGTAAGCATGGTAGGCATCGGTCCCGACAGAGCCCAGATACTTGAAAGATAAGGAATATACGCGATCAGCCGCTTCGGCGGCTGTTTGCTTATAAAGATATGGGGGTGTCATTATGAAACTGCCTGTAAAGATAACCGCATTATTATCGGCTTTTTCCCTTGCATTTACGGTATCTCCGTACAAAGCAGCTGTACAGGTGAAAGCGGCCGATATGCCGCAGGTCTGCGCTGCAGCTTCCGAGGACGAGGCTGTAATAAGCATAAGGAACTGCCTGAAGGAGCATATCTCCGAATTCACGGTAACAGTTCCCGACAGCGGCGCTTCAAGGGAAGAGACCTGCTATCAGCTCATCTACAAAGCCTTTGATGAAACAGGCAAGGGAGATGAAGGCGACTACCTCAGATATTCGGTGCAGAAATTCAACTGTGCCATCGCCAAAACAAACGGTTCTCTCAGACTTACCTACAACATTTTGTATTACACTACCTCCGATGAGGAAGCCGCTCTTACAGAAAAGCTCAGTGAAATAATGAAGACCAACCGCTTTTCAAGCATAGCGGGAGACTATAATAAGATACGGAGCATATACCAGTTCGTTACCTCCTCCGTTACCTACGCCGAGGACGAGAACGATCCATATGCCTATACAGCCTACAATGCCCTTTTCAATGGCAGCGCCGTTTGTCAGGGCGTCACTCAGCTCCTGTACCGTATGTACAACGACTGCGGTATCCCCTGCCGTATCATAGCAGGCTTATCCCGCAACAGCAGCACCATGAGCGAAGGTCACCATGTATGGCTCATAGTAAAGCTTGAAGGGCAGTACTATTATCTCGACCCCACATGGGATATGAAATTTCAGGGGCGCTCCTTCTATTACTTCCTCAAGGGCACAGATGATCTTGATTCGGCTGCACCGACTCTCATGCACTATGCCACCAATGAGGATCAGAAGACCTTCCCCGACTATCAGTCGGAAGAGTTCAGAAACGCTTACCCCATAGCAAAGACCGCTTATCCCACTCCCCGTTACAGCTACGGAGACATCAACGGCGACAGGATAATCGACGCCATAGATTCTTCATTTATCCTGTCGGAGTACGCACGGCTTTCAAGCGGCGGCATGAGCTCCTTCAGCCAGACACAGACATCCTATGCGGATATCGACCACAATGGCATCGTTGACTCTGTTGACGCTTCGCTGGTCCTTCTTTACTATGCAAAGGTATCAAACGGTGCAGATATCACTCTGTCCGATCTTATAAAAAATAATTAACCGAGGTGTTTAATATGAATGATGAAAAGAATTTAGCAGGCGGCATCCCAGAAGAAATAAACTACACTCCCGAAAATGAAAAAAAGGGCGCTCCGCAGGGAGTATCCGCACCTGTTCTTGACGACTTCGGATATACTGCTCCTTCGGCAAAAAAAGACGGCCCCACAGGAGTTTCGGCACCGGTACTTGACGATATGGACTCATTTGCTCAAAGCAGCGAAAAAAAGGGCGCTCCCACAGGCGTATCCGCCCCCGTACTCGACGACGGTATGCAGTACGCACACGCTTCCGAGAAGAAAGGCGCACCTACGGGAGTATCAGCTCCCGTGCTCGATGACGGAGCTCCTTATATACATGAAAAGCTCGTTATGACCGACGAAGATGTAATAAACGGTCTTACTCCGGAGCTCAGAGCACGTTTTTATTCTCTTCCTGCCGACAAGCAGCAGCAGATAATCGACATGAGAAGAACTCAGCTCGGCGCAGTTGCGCCCCCCGTTGAGGTAAAAGCTCCCGTACTCGACGAGGACAACTATACTCCTCCCCCGAAAAAGGAGGAGCCGAAGCAGCCCGAAGCTCCCGTAACAGCTCCAAAGCTGGACGACGAGCCCGAGCCGCCGAAGTATCAGCCGAAATACGTGGACGAGGACCTCGAAAGAGCAAAGGCAGAGGCTGCAAAGAAGGCTGTATCGTCACAGCTCGTTTCCGAGCAGAAGGACTCAAAGGCAAGCCTGCAAATGATGCTTGAGCTCAAGGAACAGGCTCGTCAGCAGCAGGCAGCAAAGGGCTTCAAAATAACGGCAATACTCGCAGTGCTCGGTATAATCGCAGCCATAATGTTCTATATCCTCTACTCGGGCGTGGGAATGTTCGAGTACTCGGGAGATATGGGCGGAATAAAGGATACGATCAAGGAATCGGCTGTTTATATAGCAGCTATCGTGGGAGTTCTCTCCGTTTCACTCATTGCAGGCATCGGCGGCCTCAAGACATTAACCTCGGTAGTAATGCTGTTGTTCGGCATAATTCAGATAGTTCCGGGTATCATGATGATATCCCGCCACAATGGCAGTATGCCGCTGGTGATACTCTTCTATATAATACCGCTGGCTATTGCATGGACTATTTTCTTCCTTCTCGCAGGAAGCGAAAGCGTCGGACTGTTCTTCAGCAAAAAGAAGGAATAAGAAAACGGGTGGATATCCACCCGTTTTTTATTGTTCTTCCTTTTTAATACCGAATATGACTCTCAGCAGCCCCGATATGAACTTAGGGCTTTTTATGACAACTATCTTCATATGTACTCACCCCTTTGATGATATATTACATTATATTCATCAAAAGGGGCTTTTGTTACTTCTTATCGGTGAGAATTATAAGAGCTAAACCTTGGTTTATACGAAGCAGAGCGGCTTCGTCGGTTATCTCGTTGCTTACGCCTATGGGGAAGGACTGCACCATGAGATAGTCCTCAAGGGGATATTTGACTCCCCGCAGATAATCTATGCTCACGCTTTCTGACAGCGCGAACACTGACATATACAGGCTTTTTCCCCTGCTTTTGTAGACAACCTCTCCGTCGTCGGCAGTCTGTACCATGAGTATGCTCTCGCCGTATATCTTAAGGTCGCAGCCCTGCTGCAGGGCGTAGATCATGGTCTGTATATTGGCTATGGTATGTTCAAAGCGGCTTCCGCCGAGAGCGCCGTACAGCTCGATATCCTTGTAGCCAAGCTCAATAGCTTTCTTTACCGCCATAAGGGTATCTGTATCGTCCTTTTCGGGGATACTTGCAATGACCTCGGTATCCGTCGGAAGCTCCTCCGTGAACGAATCGAAATCACCTGTGATTATATCAGGCTTTATGCCGATCTTTTGTGCGGTATAATAACCGCTGTCCGCACAGATTATGCAGCCGAACCTTTCCCAGTATTCACAGCTTTTGTACTGTTCCTTGTCAGGCATATCTCCGCCTGCGATTATTGCACACTTTCTCATTTCAGTTCCCACTCCTTAAGCTGTTTTGCTTCCTCGTACATAGCCTTATAGCTTTCATGGCGGCTGCGGGATATCTCGCCGCGCTCAACGGCAGCGACCACAGCACAGCCCTTTTCGCAAAGGTGAGCGCAGTCTCTGAACCTGCACTCCTCTGTAAGTCCGTCAAATTCCCTGAAACAGCCTGCAAGCTCCTCCTTGCGGATAATATCATAGCGGTTTGTGTCAAACGTGGAAAATCCGGGAGTATCGGCAATGTAACCGCCGTCCCTGAGCTTATACAGCTCCGCATGACGGGTTGTATGCCTGCCTCTGCCAAGCTTTCGGCTTATCTCTCCCGTAGCTATATCAAGAGCAGGATCGACCGCATTCAGCAGAGTAGACTTTCCTGCCCCCGAGTTGCCCGTAAAAGCGCTTATCTTTCCGCGGAGCAGCTCCCTTACCGCTTCGACCGAGGCTTCGTCGCCGTATCTCACTTCCTCGACGGCTATACCGATGCCCCCGTATATCTCATGAATGGGGCGGCTGTCGCCGAGGTCAGTCTTTGTAATGACCACCACGGGAGTAATGCCCTTGTACTCAGCAATGGCTATGAACTTGTCCAGTATCAGATAATTCGGGGCAGGCTCACAGGTAGACACTATAAATATAAGCTGGTCAAGATTTGCAAGAGGAGGTCTTATAATACAGTTTTTTCGCTCAGCTATCTCCGTTATCACACCGTTTTCCGCGGAAACGCGGTCGCCGACGCAGGGACTTATCCCCCTGTTGCGGAAAACTCCTCTCGCTTTGCACTCATATATACCGTCAGGGGACTCTACACTGTAGAGTCCCCCTAAGCATTTTATAATTATTCCGCTGAACTTATCGCTCATCAATACCACTGCCAGCTGTTGCCGGGACCTGTCCAGTCACCGTTAACACCCTGCTGATAAGGCACCCATGCACCGTCCTGCCAGATTCCGTTTTCACCCGGCTTCTTTTCATCATCTTCGCCAGTCGAACCCTGCTGCTGAGTTGTTGTAGGAGCTGTAGTCTCCACAGCCTGAGTTGTAACAGGTTCTGCTGTAGTCGGCTCTGTTTCCTTAGGCTCAAATCCGTCTACCGCATTGAATGCGCCCCATACGTCCTCGGAATCCCTTGTGAACTTGTTGTTTGCAAAGTCGAAGGTGTATGTTCCCAGCTGAGTTTTCTTATTGTTGGTAAGGTTTGTGAGATAAGCCTTAACAGTTACGTTCTTACCCGAACCGTCGATAACTGTCGAGTAGCTGCTGCCCATTTCGGGACAGAGGATAGTACCCGATGTTTCTGATTTCGTCTTCTTGCCGTCGTTATAAACGAAGTCGATACTGAATCTTCCGTATGCTTCGTTCGGGAAGTTTACGCTGAAATCGACCTTACCGTCAGGGACAGTACCGTCGCTGAAGTAGAGTGTGATAGTATCGCCCGGATTGACTATTTCACCCTTTTCAGGCTCCTGACGGATTACCTGATCCTTCTTCTCGTATGAAGGCTCGGGCTCTGTCTTTACCTTGAGCTTTCTGTATCCTGCCTTCTGTGTTGCATCCTTGATGGAAAGACCTACATAGTCCTCCATCTTCATTTCCTCTGCATTCACGCCGATGCTTACATAGAGGATTACCTGTGAGCCCTTGGGGACCTCTTCACCCTCGGCAGGCTCTGATTTGATAACATAATTTGCCTTTACTTCGCCGTCAGAGGTCTTTACTATCTTTGGCTCAAGACCTCTTTCCGTGAGCTGTGACTTTGCGATATCCACATTGAAGTTTGCTACACGGGGAACCTCAACAGTCTGTGTACCGAGGCTGAGAGTTACCTTACATACATCGTTCTTTCTGAAAACAGCGCCCGGATCAATGCTCTGCTTGATGATAGTATTTACTTCAGCTTCGTTGTATTCCGAACCGCTTACTTCAAAACGGAGTACATCGCCGTATTCCTGAGCTACGATATTGTAGTTCTTGCCGATAAGGTTAGGCATGGTCTTGCTGTTTCCGACACCGCCGCCGCCGCGGATAAGTCCTGAGAGCAGTGACGCAAAGAATATTACAGCAACGATGATAACAACGACCAGTACAGCCGTCAGAACGGGAACGACCAGTGAAGAACGCTCTTCCTCCTCTTCGTCATCGTCCTCATCGTCATAATTGTCATATGAGTTATAGTTATCCTTGTAAGAGTCGTTATACTTCCTTGAAGGAGCTCCGCCGCCCGATGAATAGCCGCCGCCTGCTGCCCCGCCTGCGAGGGCTGCCGCCATTGCGGGAGCCTTTGCCTTTGAAGCATAAGCCTCTGCGACCTCCTGTCTGCTCTCTGACTGTACCTCACTGCCCTTTGCGTCCTCAAGCATATCGGCAGTATCGTCATCCTCCTCAGCATAGTAGCCGAAGGAGATGTGGGGATCTGCCTTGAAGGCTTCGATATCGCTTATCATCTCGGCAGTTGTCTGGTATCTGTCCTCGGGAGCCTTTTCCATAGCTCTGAGAAC
>NZ_CAMKRR010000057.1 GCF_946415235.1 uncultured Ruminococcus sp.
ATCAAAACAACGGCAGGAATTGCTCAGAAATTCAATATTCCGGTCAATAAAGAGATTGACTTTAAGCATAATGATTATCGCTACAAAATCAATTATGCTTTTGCTATTCACGCCTGCATCAGGTTCTTTCGCTCTGATCACGCAGATCATTCGCTTTTGGAAGACTTAATAGCAAGAAACAAATGTCCTGTCAGACCTAATCGTATCGCTGTCAGAAAAACTCGCTGCCATTCTGCTATCGGCTTCAATTACAGGTTATCATAATTCTACGCCTTTGTCAATGTTTTTTCAGGCAGATCTCTGATCTGTCTTTTCGTTATGCCATTTTGGTGTAAGTAATAGCAGGAGTTCGTTCGCTTACATACAAACATACTCCTGCTTCTTTATCGTTTTCAGTTAGCTTAATGACATTACCGATGAACGGGTGGTTTTGATTACTTCACAGTAAATTTAAGCATATTCCATGAGCGGGGGGCAAGATCTATCTTTCCGCCTATTTGCTGCTGTACAGGTGAAACTGCATCAGGATCATCAATGCTGTTGCAGCGTTTCATATCATCACTTGTCAGAACTGTATGGGATACGAGACTGTAGTTCTCGAATCCGTTAAGCTCAAGCTCACAGCTTTCATCAGCGGAACGATTTACTGCAAAAAGAGTGATGCCGCTGCCGTTTTCTACTGCAATAGTCTCGATATATGGCACATTGCTATGCTTCTTTGTGTCATAGGTACCGCATTCACAGACAGTATGCAATGCCTTTCCTCTTCCGTTCACCGAACAGTGGAGAAAAGGATAATAGATCGTCTGTAACCATGTCCCACCGCCTGTAACGGTCATTATGGGTGCAATCACATTGACAAGCTGTGCAAGACAGGCGATCTTTACCCTGTCGCAGTGACGCAGGAGTGTGATAAGCAGACATCCCACGACAAGTGCGTCCTCGACATTATAGATGTCCTCTAAAAGCGGCGGAGCGATCTGCCAGCGGTCTATATGCTTATCCTGCTCATTGCTGTGGAACCAGATGTTCCACTCATCAAAGGAAAGCATGATCTCCTTTTCGGACTTCTTCTCAGCTTTTATCTCATCGCATATTTTCGCAGTATCAATTATAAACTGATCCATATCCATTGACGACGCAAGAAAATCTGCGGTGTCATTATCAGGATTGCCATAATAGCTGTGCATGGAAACGTAGTCAACATGGTCGTAGCACTCGCGCAGCACAGTGCGTTCCCATTCGCCGAAGGTAGGCATTAAAGGACCTGAACTTCCGCAGGCTACCAGCTCGATGGTCGGATCGGTCAGCTTCATAAGCTTTGCAGTCTCACAGGCAAGACGGGCATATTCCTGAGCGGTCTTATGGCCTATCTGCCAGTCTCCGTCCATCTCATTTCCAAGACACCACACCTTTATGCCGAACGGTTTATCAAAGCCGTTTTTTCGGCGCAGATCAGCATAATACGTATCAGTGTCAAGGTTGCAGTACTCAACAAGGCTGCGGGCTTCATCAGCGCCTCGCGTACCGAGATTAACTGCCATCATTATTTCTGCGTCCGCACGCTTTGCCCATTCCTGAAACTCATCAATGCCAATTTCATTGGTCTCAATGCTGTTCCATGCAAGCTCCAGCTTTTTCGGACGCTTTGACCTGTCTCCGATTCCGTCCTCCCAGTTGTAGCCGGACACGAAGTTACCGCCCGGATAACGTACAACAGGGACCTTCAGAGCCTTTACCAGTTCCATTACATCCTTGCGGAAGCCCATATCGTCAGCACTTTCATGTGACGGCTCATAGATGCCGCCATATACAGCGCGTCCGAGATGCTCAATAAATGAGCCGTATATTCGAGGGTCGATATCACCTATAATATCCAAGGGATTGATAGTTATTTTTGCTTTCATAGCTTAAACTCCAGATCATATTCATGTAATAAATGTATCAAATAAGCCTTCCGTTTACAATAATATGTAATGCCAATACAGATCATTGTAAACAGCAGAAACGTATTCTTCAGTGTTTTTCAAAATCATTAAAATATATCCTGCTTTGTTTTTTACAAAACGCAGCAGGATCTATTGCATCATATCCGTCAATTAAAGATATCAGCCCTTTACAGCACCCGCAGTCAGACCGTCAACGATCTGGTTGGAGAATAAGCAGTAAACAACTATAGTAGGTATGATCGCGATTATAATGGCCGCAAACATCTGCGAATAGTTGGTATTGTAAGGTCCGACGAACTTTGACAGTGCTACAGGCAGAGTCTTCTTTGCATCATCAGAGATAAATACCATAGCAAGAAGAAGCTCGTTCCAGTTGCCTATGAAAGTCATAAGTCCCGTTACACAAAGACCTGTCTTGCCAAGCGGCAGGCATATCTTCATGAATATCTGGAAGATATTAGCACCCTCAATACAAGCACATTCGATAAGCTCATTCGGCATACCCTTGAAAAAGCCTGTCATAATGAATATCGTTATCGGGAGCGAGAAGGTAACGTATGGAATTATAATACCTAAAAGTGAATTTGAAAGGCCTATCTTTGCAAATCTTGTGAAGAGAGGGATAAGCACACAGTGTATAGGTATCATCATACCTGTAAGGAAATATGTCATGGCAAGCTTTGCACCCTTCCAGCGCAAACGGGCTATGCCGAATGCAGCCATTGAACCGATGAGCATACTTAATATCAGTGCAACGGCACAAACAATGAACGAGTTAAGTGTCGCTGTACCAAGACGTCCTGCTGTCCATGCAAATGAAAAGTTATCAAATGTTATGTTCTCCGGAAGTGAAAAAGGAGAGGTAAATATCTCCTTATTCGTCTTGAAGGATACATTGAACACCCACAGAAGAGGAAGGATATAAGTTATGGATATCAGTACCAGAAATACATAAATGACTATCTGGATACCTGATGTTTTTTTCTTTGATGAAAAATCAGGTTCAGCAATTGCTGATCTTGTAGAACTCATTTTACTGTACCTCCTTACATCTCATACTGCTCGGTCTTTACGACCTTATTGATAAACAGTGTTACTAACAGACAGAGTATAAGCAGTACAACGCCTATCGCACTTGCATAACCGTATTTGAAATACTTGAAGCCCTGCTGATAGAGGTGAGTCGCAAGGACCTCAGTCTTGTGGTTCGGACCACCTTCTGTCATGTTGAATATAAGGTCGAAGAATTTCAATGAGCCTATCGCATTCAGTGACATAGCTGTAGCTACCATCGGCTTGATCAGCGGAAGGGTTATGTATCTGAATGTCTGAGCCTTTGTACATCCGTCAATATAGCTTGCTTCCATAAGCGACTTGCTTATACCTGATATCTGAGCCATATAAAGCATCATTGACTGTCCTACATACTGCCAGAGAGAAACAAAAGCTATTACCCACATAGGAAGAATGATATAGCCTTTGGTATCCATAAGCCAGAGAGGAGCTTCCTCAACACCGCATTTTTCAAGGAGCTGGTTGATACCGAGCTTCGGGCTGAATATGAACATCCACATCAGACCGAGGGCTGCCGAAGAAAGTACGCAGGGAAGATAGATTATGTTCTTGAATGCATTTCGTCCCTTTTTAATGTTTGTCAGAAGAGCTGCGAAGATAAGACCTACGATAAGCTGTGACACACAGGAGAAAATAAGGAAAAACATTGAGTTTTTCAGAGCAATGCCGAAGGTTTTATCGGAAAGAAGAGTCTTGTAATTTTTCAGTCCGACGTAAACAGGTTCGGTTATGCCTTTGTAATCACAGAATGAATAATATACCGACTGAACGATCGGTATAAAAAGCACCAGCGTGAACAAAAGGAAAGCAGGAAGCATAAATAAAATTATGGCTTTCTTGTTCCTAAGCATTTTGTCCATCCTGGACCAACTCCTTTCAGAAGATCAATATGGTAAAACAATAGGGGCGCAGGGTACGCCCCTATTATTTTTTTAAAAGTCAGAAATTACTTTCTGCAGTTTGCCTTGTAGTAGTCCTCCATGTCCTTTGCAGCCTCTGCAGGTGTCATGTCCTTAAGGAATACAGCAACCATAGTGTCATCGAAGTGAGCGCCTGTCTCGGTTGTCGGCATTGATTCGTTGTAGAAGCCGAATGTACCCTTTGCTTTGCCGAATATATCCATAACGTATGAGAGTTGCTTAGGAGCTACCGACTCATCATACTTAACATTTGTTACAGGGATCTTACCGCCTACTTCAGCTGTGTACTTCTGAGCTGTATCATCAGTGAAGTACTTTATGAGAGCTGCTGAAGCTTCAGGATACTTAGTTGTTGAACTCATACAGAGTGAGTCTGACTTAGCGATAAGTCTTTCAACGCCCGGGAACTGGAATACTCCGCACTTAGACTCAAATTCGGGGTTGGCACCGTTCATCTGACCGATAACCCATGAACCCTGGATAAGGATAGCAGCTTCTTCGTTGTAGAAGTTAGCTGTAGCAACATCGTTTGTATCGCCTGCTGCTGTTCTCTGGAAGTACTCTGAGAACTGAAGGAGCTTGTTGCCTACGCTCTCGAGCTTGCCGTCTTCCCATGAAGCTGAACCGTCAGCGAGCTTGGGAAGGCTTACGCCCTCTGCTTCACAGAGATAACCTGCTACCATTGACAGACACCATGCAGTACCTGCGGAAATAGTTACAGGAGTATAGCCTGCAGCCTTGAGCTTATCGCAAGCTGTGATCATTTCATCCCAGTTCTTTGGAACTGAAGCGCCTGCTTTCTCAAACATCTCTGTATTGTAGAAGCAGCATGCTGCAGCTGTGTTAAGCGGAACAGCATATATCTTTCCATCGTAGGTCTGCTGTGTAAATACAGCATCACTTTTGAATGTGTCCTTCCAGCCGTCCTTGTTGAGATATTCATCAAGAGGAGCTGCAACGCCCGGCTCAACATAGTCTGTGAGCTGCGGACCCGGACTTACGATAAATACATCAGGTGTTTCACCTGCTGAAACATGAGCATTGAGATTGTTGTAGTATTCTTCAAGGTTTGTTGTAATAGGTGTTACATGATACTTGCCCTCAAAATCCTTGTTGAATCTCTCGATAGTATCCTTATAGCCGAGAGAAATTTTATCCTCGGTAGCGTTGAGGTCGTCCCAGAACATCCATGTGATCTCCTGAACACCATCTGAACTTCCGCCGCCATTGTTGTTGGTGGTTGCAGAACTACCTGATCCGCTGTTGTTTGATGATCCACCGGAACTGCCGCCGCAGCCTGTAAGTGTAGTAGCGAACATTGCTGCTGTCATAAGTGTTGCTAAGAGTCTTCTTTTTTTCATTACTATTACCTCCTGGTTAAGTTCCGCACGACACATATCTTCATAATTTACATATCCACATGCCGCTCGGCAATTAAATTACTGTCATACCGAATATGATATTATTATCATCGGTATCTTTGTAAATCTTACCATATTATTAACAAGTTGTCAATAAATATATGTGATAAAGGCAAAAAATGAGTAAAAAACACTGTTTTTCGTTCATTAATCGCAAAAAATGGTTAGTGTAAACAGGGAACTTTTTAGTTATAACAGTTAATTGCCCTGCAAATCAGAAAAATGTTTCATTCGAGAGTGAACGATCCGAGGGTGGGATTCCCTGTGCCCTTGAAGGTGAACCATATAGCGTTCACGCCGTCGGGTATCCTGATATCGGAAGTGAATTTCTTCCATACGTTGCTGTTTTCAATCCCGATCTCGCCAAGCTCCTCACCGTCCCATGCGGTCTTGACCGCAAAAGTGCCGCCGCCGTAGCCGCGGGTAGTAATGCTGACCTTGGTAATGCCCTTGCAGCTGAAATACTTGAAGCCGATATTTGTACCCTCTTTTATATTGAAGATGTATCCTGTCTCCTCATCTCCGTCCCTGCCGTCCTGCATTATGCGCGGAGCATTAAGGTCGCCGATATAAATCTCGGGCTTTTTGCCGAAGATATTACAGGCAATATAAGCGGGGTATTCTCCCCTGCCCTCGAGAGGTCCGCCGTTGAGACCGCATGAAGTAATCTCAGCCTGATCGAAGCTTCCGTCTGAGTTCAGGGTAAGCTTTTCCGCACAGCCCTGTCTGGAGAACCATGTGCCGTTAGTATGCCTGTGATAGAAAATATACCACTCGCCGTTTATCTCGATTATGCTGCCGTGATTGTTGGCACCACGGTTCGAGGGCATATCTGCGGGCTTGTAGGTGTCGATATGCAGGTCGGTATTGCTGACAAGCACTCCGCCATATTTAAATCCCTTTAACGGGTCATCACTAACAGCGTAGCAAAGTTCGTGCATAACTTCCGAAGAATATATAAAATAGTACTTACCGTTCACCTTGCGTATGGATGAAGCCTCGAAGAAGGCGTGTCCCTCGAACTCGGTGCCTGCGCTGTAACAGATGCCCGGGATTATAAGCTGCGGCTCAGTGATAACCGTCAGCATATCTTTATCAAGTGTAACCACCTTTGAGCCTGTTCTGGACTTGTCGCCCTCGGGACAAAATCCGCTGTACATATAGGTCTTGCCGCCATCGGTGATAACACCAGGATCAAACTGAGGCTCGTCCCCTTCTCTTTCGCCGAGGCGTGTGCCGTCCTGATAGTGAACATAGCCGTAGAACTCATATCTGCCTGCGGGCTCATCACATACTGCAACGGACATAACGCCAACTTTGTCGAGCACATAGTAGAGATAGTATCTTCCGTCAGCGCCTACAGTAACGTCGGGTGCATAAAGACACATATGACCGTCCTTGTTCATAGGGTCGGCGTTCCTTGGGTAGATAACTCCCTCATAGCGCCAGTTCCCGAGGTCATTGACGGGCGCGGACCAGCATACATAGTCACCCATACAGAAAACATAGCCGTTCCAGAAATCGTGAGAACCATAGACGTATACACGGTCGCCGAATACATAAGGCTCACCGTCTGGGATATACTCCCAGCTGGGGAGATAGGGATTGAATGCCTGTTTCTTGCTCATAAAATATCCTCCTTATTTCATTTCTCCGAGCAGGAACTTAACGAAGCTGTTCTGCTCTTCGGATGCCTTTGCACCGTCACTGGTAAACAGCATCTCACTGCGGTCAGCGTCAGTATATGGATTCCACTCGGGTAGCCTTCTGCCGTTTATGTCAAATCCGTTGGGGTCTCCTGTCTTGACGAAGTTAGCCCAGTAATCGCACATCTGTCTTGCAAGATCGTAATGCCTGCCCTCGTATGGTCTGGTGCATTTGGCAAGTGTCTCGAAGAAGAACCATAGGTCAACAGAGTGAAATGTTCCTGGGGCGTCTTCACCCGGTATATCAGCAATGAAGCGGTAGTAGTAGCAGTTCTTCGGATCGTTCTGTCTGTTCTCACCGAGGAAAGCGTCCTTGACGCCAAGCTCGGGAGAGGAAACCGGAGAATAACCATTATCATTCCTGACCCATGCTTCCGAAAAAGCAAGGAACTCCTCTGCCCTGCTGCCGAAATACTCATCTGCTTTCTGTGCAAGTTCGTTATCATCCGACGCATGGATGAACTCCATGAATTCGTCGCCTGTATTGCCGCTCATAACAGGAACACGGATACGTGTGCCGTTCCTGAATGCCTTCATCGGGTCCTGTGTGCAGAAGTGACCGTCCTGCACTATGGTGAAGAACATCTCGCCGTTGTTACGAAGCTCCGAATACTTTCTGTGTATGAAGTCAGCGTCGAGCCTTCTTGCCTCTTCAAGTGTCTTTACGCCAAGATGCTCAAAGAGTCTCTCCCCTTTTTTGCCTGCCTGTTCAAGGCTCTGAGGCAGAAAGAATTCATTGACAACATAGGGTGAGCCAAACATACCGCTCATGATTACCGCTTTTTTGAAATCGCCTTCGTTATCCCTGCAGGCCATCTGTGCCATTACGCTGTTGCCGCCTGCTGACTGTCCTGCTATGGTTATATTATCGGGGTCACCGCCGAAGCTCGCAATATTGCGGCGTACCCACCTTAGACCCGCCTGCTGATCGAGGCTGCCGAAATTGCAGGGCGCATCCGGCTGCTCCTTTGTAAGCTGAGGGTGGCAGAGGAAGCCAAACGCCCCGAGGCGGTAATTTACTGTAACTACAACGATATCTCTCCTTGCGAGACGTTCGCCGTCAAATTCCATTTCGGAGGTGTAGCCCCACTGAAAACCGCCGCCGAAGAACCATACAAGTACAGGATTACGCTCATTTGCGGACTTCGCGTTCGTCCATACATTAAGATAAAGACAGTCTTCGCTCATGGGTATCTCGGGATCAACGTGCCACTCACGGCAATATATATCATCGCCTAAACCCGGGGTATCCTGAACGGATATGGGCGCAAACTCAAAGCAGTCACGGACGCCCTGCCAGTTTTGGGCTTGCTGCGGAGCCCGCCAGCGATTCTCGCCCACAGGCGGAGCGGCAAAGGGTATGCCCTTGAATGAGGTTACCCTCGGGTCAGCTGCGGGCAGACCACGTACTTGTCCGTTTTCGGTATTTGCTATCCTTAGCATTATGTCAGCTCCTTTATTATAGAATATTTTTTATGATACTGAAAACATTTTAACATTAAAACTTATAGATTGCAAGACAGAAAAAGATAAAAGTCTGACCGTTTTTTGCTGTATTTTTTCAGATTAACTCTGCCTGCATTTTTTAGACTTATCCTATATAAAAACATTGCCCCCTGAGAGAGCAATGCTTTACACTTCCGTTTGTATCCATTCCATAAGAACATCGACTATATACGCCTTTTCCGCTTGTGTCAGCACTTTTCCGGCAGGGATATTATGCCACTTTTCAAGACAGCCCCGGCAGCAGCAGGCAGTTGCGTGCTGAGCCGCAAAAACCGGATGCCCTTTCATAGGAGTCTGCTTACCGTCATTTTCAGGCGCCTCGGGAGAAAGCCTTTTTTCAACAAAATCCTTTGCATGGCTTCGGATAATATCTAAGCCCTTTTCAACGATATAGGCCTTATCCTTTTCTGTCAGATGAAAGCGGCTCCTGAACTCTGAACGGCTCAGCCTTGCGAAAAGCTCATTTCTGTCGGGCAGCTCATACTTTATTGCAGCACCCGAATCATTACCCGGTATATAGCTGTAACCCGACTTTTTAGCCTGTGATATATGCAGCTTACGGTCTAAATGATATACTCTTCCGTCCTTTATAAATACTGCTCCTGTCTGTCGGAAGGTAAATGGTACGCCGCTGCGTATACATTCTCTGCGTACCTCCTTTATCCACCTCAGATCACACGGTCTTGCATTCGGACCTGATTCACCGCCGCATGAAACGTGCTCTATCGCTCCTGCTGACAGGTACTTCTCAATATTTATCTCCTCAAGCATCGGCTCCGAGATGATCTCTCTGTGCTTTATGGGTAGCTTCAGAAAAACAGGAAGTCTGTAGTCGGCTCTTTCCTGATTTTCACAGGTGCAGCATACAGTTACGTTATCCCAGCCTTCGCCCCAGTCTGAAGGTATACACTTCTCAAAGCGGTCTATCCTCTTGGTTATGATATGAAATTGCAGATCATTTCTCAAACGGATAATATCCCAGCAGCCCTGCCGCCAGTCATCTGCTTCCTCAAGAAAAAAGTCAGAGGTCATACAGGTGAAAACTATACCATCCTCGGCTTTTAGCTTATACTCTCCCTGCCTGTTCTTTTTCAGAGGCAGGCTGTAGTCCCCTGTCTTTGCAATAACAGAAGCATCCTTGCCGATACTCTCGTCCCGTCGGTAAACATAGCAGTTGGCACATCCCGCGCTTATCTTTCGGCAGCCGTGCCAAGGATTCCATACAACCATTTTTTTCTGTCCTTTATATTATGAGTTCAAAGGAATTCTTCAAAGAACTCTTTTATCTTTATATCCGTACTCTTCTTCAATATACGCTCAAGCTTTTTTCGGTGCAACCTGAAATACTCTCTATATCTCTGCATAGCTTCGGCTGTAAGCCGATAGTTGCCTGTACAGCGCAGATATGCTATTTCAGCCTTTATCCTGAAAGGTATTACCTGTTCCAGTATATGTCCGTCATACAGCTCGAAATCAAAGAATCTGCCGTCACTGCCGTTTGTGATGCATCTGCCGTAAAAATCGCTGAGTTCAAGGTGATCCTTCCATACAGCACCATATGGCATCATCGGGAAATAAAACAGTACTTCCGCATAAACATCTTTCAGATCAAAGACGATCATGAACCTTTTTCTTCGATTATCGGGATGAAAGAAATAATCATAAGTAAATACAGCTTCCTGCTTTTCGACTATAAAATCATCGTTTCTGAATACATTGACGTGTGCAGAAGATAGCAGTCTTGGTCTTTTAAGGTATTCAAGCCTTTCGGGGAACACCTGCTTTTCCCTTAATTTTCGTCTATAAAAAGGAACAGCGCTGTCTGACGTTATACAGCTGACGTCTTTATATACAAGAACCTCATCCTCATCGTTATCATCTGTGATCAGAGTATCGTTTATAACAGGCTGCACAAAGAAGTTATCGCTGTCCCAGCCTTTTCGCCTGCCAAAATCCATCGGGAGCTGTATATCGGTAAGAGCTTTGCAGCCTCAAAAACTAATATACCGAACTTTTCAACGCTGTCGGGGATTCTTACAGAGACAAGATCCGAGCCGTAAAACGCTAAATTACCTATCTCATTCAGACCTTCAGGGAAATTGATATACTTTATTTTCGAGTTCCGGAATGCATAACGCCCTATTGCCCTTATATGAGATGGGACATTAAAAGTTTCGGCTTCGCGCCTACTCCATAAAAGCCTGTCTCCGATCATAAGGGTCTCGTTTTTTTCAAAAAAAGGAGTCTGCATGAATACATTTGCGTCAACACAGCCTCCTGCAAGATATTCGAGCCCATTTACCTCTTCAAGTCCCGAATTAAAAAATACGTTGCTTTCGATATAGGTCTTTGTACACAGCGTTATTTTTTTCATATTTTTGCAGCCGACAAAAGCTGATATCCCTACGTATTTCACAGTATCGGGAAGCACTGCCTCTGTGATCCCATAACAATTAGAAAAAGCAAAATTGCATATCATAGTTACGGGCATACCGTCAATAAGCCTCGGTACGACCACTTTTCCGCCGCTTCCGATGTATTTCTTTATATGAATTTTTCCGTGCCTGCGTTTTAGCTGATATTCCTGTTCAGCCTGTTCTATCGTCATTTCCATAATATATCTCCATTGACAAGATGTAATAAATATGATAAAATTAAACTGATGCCGAGTTCATGAAACGAGGGATCAATAAA
This sequence comes from uncultured Ruminococcus sp., assembly GCF_946415235.1. Classification (GTDB taxonomy): domain Bacteria; phylum Bacillota; class Clostridia; order Oscillospirales; family Ruminococcaceae; genus Ruminococcus. The sequence goes on from NZ_CAMKRR010000057.1 coordinate 11,271, forward strand.
AACGGCGTAGTTTAGTGGAAGAACGTAAGCTCACCTGCGGAGATGCATCTGCATTTCCGCTAACAGAGCCGTGCAGCTGCGGCGGTCCGATCCCGCCCGTCAGTTTTTTGCCTGTTTCTTTTGAAACAGGCTTTTTTATGCAGTTTTTCTTTGAAATGTTATAGAGTCATTATAAATAGTATTTGGATATATTATACCATGGAGCTGTTGAAATTTCAAGACAAACTATAAAGCGAACTTTATACAACAAGAAAGCCGTGTCATTGTGACACGGCTCATTTTATATTATTTACTTGATTTCTTCATGAATTCTTCCATTGATACTGTTTTTTCCTTAGTTGTGGAAAGATATGCATAATAAGAAAGTATCTTTGAAGCATCAACTGCATCTATAATTCCGTCTTTATTTACATCAGCAGCCTGTTTCTGACTATCGTCGAATCCTCCGTCCTGCTTTGTGGAAATACGGGCATAATATGCAAGCACCCTTGAAGCGTCTACAGCATCGACAATACCGTTTTTATCCACATCGCCCAGAGTATAATCTACAGGTTTTACCGTGGTTGTGGTTGCAGAAGATGTAGTCGTTGTCACTGTAGTAGTTGCAGCAGGTTTTGTTGTAGTTGTTGCCTTGGTAGTCGTTGCAGATGTTGTTGTAGTCGCTGCCTTTGCAGTAGTTGTGGTGGTTGATGCAGAAGAACTGTCACCCGGAACAAACCCAAGATCTGCAAGAGCGTATGCTCCTGAACGATCAATATTCATATAGAAGTAAATATACTCTGCATCACTTGTATCTATGCTCATTTCCTGTGTTTCCATATCAGGCACAAGCTTGATTTTTTCCGATTCATTACTGTCCTTATAAATAGTAAGAGTTGCATTGCCATCGCCCGGACCGTCAATATGTCCGTATTTGAACTTTATGCTTTTCACATTTTCCGTATTGAAAGCCACATTTCCCGCATTGCCGAGAATAGAGGTAGACCTGCAGAAGAATCCCTGTGTATACTCTTTATCGTTCATGGTAAACTTGTTTGTTTTAGGGCTCTCGCCGTTATATACAGTAATACTGCTGTTATTGAAATTAGAACTGAGGAACTCCGATGCATTTTCATACTCGGGAACTATATGTGCGATCTCGGTCGCTCTTGAGTCCGCCTTGATATCAGCAAGAGCAAATGCAGAAGCACCGCTGACGTTATAATAAAAACGCATAACCGTTCCTTCCTTGACATCGAAGCTGTAATCAGTTGCTCTCATACCCCAGTTGAGGTCAATTGTCTTTATAAGCTCTTCATCAAGGTAAACATAGAGCTTTCCGCTGTTAAGGCCCGAATTATCAACATGACCCAGCGTCCATGAGATTGTATCGATATCCTCAACATTCAGGCTTGCACGTGCAACACTGTCGATTATGGTGCTGCTGAACTTGATGCCCTCATAATATGTTCTGCCATTGATCCTGAATATATCTCCCTTTGAGCTTCCGTTATATGTTGTAACGCTGTCGGTGTCAAAAACGCTTTCAACACACTTGCTGATCTTATCGTATTTCGGAGTAAGATAATCTATCTCGGGAGCAAGCTTATCCACATGGATATTCATTAACGCACAGACGCACTGACCGTCCGAGCTGAATTTAAAGCGAAGGTTCTTCGTGTCCTTGAGGTCGATCTCGTAATCAGCGATCTGCATATACGGCTTCATTTCAATGGACATACACTCCTCGTTGTCACGGTAGATATAAAGGGTCGCATTTGCAGTGCCTGCGTTCTGTATCCTGCCGACACTGAACGACATATGGCTCAGATTTTCAACATTATAGTTTATTGAGCCATAAGTTGAAATAACATCTGCATTAAACACTATTCCCTGATAATATGTACGTCCGTTAACGTTGTACTTGTTTCCCTTGGACGAACCTGTATACTTTGTGATACGGGTATTGTTGAAACCGCTGTCAATAAAAGTGCTTGCCTTTATGTACTTCGGAACGATATGCTCTTCGCCCGCATCAAGAGAGTCTGCCTTGATATCAGCTATAGCATATTTTACACTGCTTGACGGTACCTCTATACGAACTACCTTTGAACCCTCGGGGATATCAAGCTCATACTCCTCAAGCTCCATATTCCATGAAAGGGCTCTTGTATCGGACTGCTCATCATCGTCGATATAGACCTTCATAGTTGCTTTGCTGTTTTCTTCGCCGTCAACATGACCTAATGTCCAGCTCAGCTTTGAAAGGTTCTCTACGTTAAATGATACTGACGAATAGCTGTCGATGACAGATGTATTGAAAATGATACCCTGATAGTAAGTTCTGCCATTCATATTAAAGCCTGAATTTCTGCTCGTACCGCTGTATACGGAAATACTGTCACTGTTAAAGCGGTTTTCAAGAAGATTGCTCACATTCTTATACACAGGAGCAACCGACGGATTATCAGGACTTTCTTTATTTGTAGAGATGTCACCAATGGCATACTTGCAGCTTGAGCCCTCAAACACAAATTTCAGTTCAGAAGAGTCGGAAACATCAAGATCAGAATATTTTTGAGCCATCATCCTGTATGACAGTGTCATAGTATCAACGCAAACGCCGTCAAGGTATACCTTAAGCTTGACATCATAATAGTTCTCATTATCAACGTGACCGATTGTGCATGAAAACGAATCAAGCGCAGAAACATCAAATGTCACATAAGCTGAAGTATTAAGGGTGCTTGTACCAAGTACAACGCCCTGATAATAGGCTCTTCCGTCCATTGAAAAAGCAGCATTTTGGGTATTGGAATAAAATGTTGCATTAGACGATCCAAGCACGTCAAGTGAAGGCAGCAGCTTCACTGCCGCGGTATCTGCGGCAATTGCCGTAAGTACGCTTTTCAGGGCAATATTGCCCGTCAACGGTACAAAGCTGCACGATACAGTAAAGGCAGCAGCTGCGGCAATAATTTTTTTGATCCTCATAAAATATATCCTCCCATATAAATAATATATTGCATTATAACAAATTTCAGTGATCTGCTCTAACCAAATATTGCTGAATATATCAAATAATATTTGAAATGATGCTTAATAAGCCGTTTTCAGAGTTTTATCCTGCATTTGCCGAGGTGTATATTTTAATACATATGAGCAGTCGTCTCTGAGCTGAGGCGGCTTGATAAATAGGAGCAATCAAAATGATACTTGGACATAATGATTATTATAAGGTCATTCAAACAGCTTTTCAAAATCAGAAACATTCTCATTTTCTCGGACACTTGCCATTATAATACACATAAGTTCATCATCTATCTTTCTTGCATAATAATTGAATTCAGTATTGCCGTGATAGTCGATGATCACAGTTGCTCTGGCATATTCTTTGTTCCCGAGAGCAGCCTTTTTTATGTCTCTGCTTATTATAGTCCAGCCATCTTCATCATTTTCGCCTGCACGAGTCAGAAGGTCAACGTAGTCATTAAGATATTCTTCTTCGGTATAGCTGCTGTCATCAGGAACACCAAGCTCCGTGTTCAGGAAATCTATTTCTATAGCACTTCCGCTGCCGTTTCCGTCGTAGAATAAGCTGTCGCAATTTTTTGCGGATTCGATCCTTTTGTCATCTTCTTCAAAGCCAGCCATAGCCGAACCGAGATCAAATTCATTTAATATGTATCCTTCGGGTATAGTCATTTTTATGTCTGCGTATTCATTGATATACACACCGTCTTTTACAGTACCCTTGATATATCCTGTACCTTCTAAAGGCTCTGAAATAGTGCCTGCATTATTCTGATCGGAATCAACTTTACGTTTAAGGCTTATCACATATATATTTCCGAGTTCGTCGGATTCGATTATCCTGTTTTTGGCAGAACAGGTCATCGATGAACCGTCATGGGAGTAGCCGTTCTTATCTCTGTTAAGTCCGCAGCAGTAACCGTCATCATCCTTGAGCAGTATTTCCATTGATCGCTTATCAAGCAGCTTTCCACCGAAAAGCGCACGGTCAAAAGCGATCATATCTGAAAGACAGGAATGTATTCCGCCGTCGCCTCTGGAGTTATTCGGGCAGACAGGATAACCGTTTTCGTCCGTAAAGCCGTAAGCTGCCTGCTCCTCAAAATCCACAGGTACATATGTCATATCATCTTTAGCCATTGATGTGGTCTTTTTCATGCCGCACTTATCAAATATATTCTTTTTAACGCAGTCACAGTACTTCATACCTGTTACTTGCTCGATAATGAACGCCAGCAGACGGTAATTCGTATTGCTGTAGCTGAACTGTGCTCCCGGCTCGAACATCAAAGGAGCATTATATAACGCCTGCAGGAATTCCTCATCGGTCACCTTGTCGAGGTAAATATCGCTGAGTTTCTGATCTGCTGCCTCTTCACCTGAGATATTCCAGAAGGGATCGGGATTGTTGCAGTAATCCGGAATGCCTGACTTCATGTGCAGGAGATCATATATCGAAATCTCTTTTCCTGCTTCATACTCAGGAAAATACTTGTCAAGAGTATCATCAATGCTTAGCTTGCCTTTCTCCTGAAGCTGCAATATACATACAGCGGTGAATGTTTTGCTTACTGAAGCAATGTCAAAGACTGTATCCTGAGATACAGAAGTTTTACCGTCTTTTTCAGTGGCATCTTCGCAATACAGATACACGATATCAGCATCTGTTGCAACTGCCATAACGCCGATGCACGTTTTTGTGCCATAGGTTTTAAGGAGCTCTGAATATTTCCCGTTAGTATTTGACCATGAATGCTCGGATCCTGACAGTTTTACGTTTGAAAAGATATCTGCTGATTTATTATTGCTGCATGAGACAATCGTCAGAAGCATTACCGCTGCAATTAGTATAGATACTGGTTTTGAAAGCTTTTTGTACATTGTTCGCGTACCTCCTATTTTTGAGTTATTATAGCATACAAGAAAGTATCTGTCAAGCCAAAAAAGAAAAGCCTGTATTTAGCGTTTTCTGCTAAATACAGGCTTCCTTAAAAAAGCGGACAGAGAGGAATTCGAATTTTTGTAACGCACTGTTTTTGTCAATTTATAGCCTTTTATAATTTTCGTGTGGAATAAATGAGTGGAATAGAATTATTCTGAATGAAAACTATTTCTGGTATAGCTGTTCTTTTTCGATTATTGAAATATTGATATTTCCTGCAAATATCCTTTCCACCACAATCTGCGTCATTTCCTGCACCGACTCGGCATAACCGTTCCTTGCCCACTTCATAAAGATGCCGAAAAGCCCATAGGCAAGGTAGTAGCTTTCGTAGGTATCCGAGGTCTGATCGGTGTCGCTGTCGGTCATGATAACTTCATAAGCCGACAGGATCGCTCCGTGATGTCCCTGCCCGATGATGAGGTCGTTCTTTTTCCGCAGAGAGTAGCAAAAATCAAAGTACCGCCTGACACGGTAACTGTCATTGATCTGATGCTCCTTTAGCCTGTGTTCACGCTCATATTCTCGCCACTTCATGATAATGTAGGCGGTGATGATCTCGTCCTTTGATTTGAAATTGCGAAAATAGGTCGCTCTGCCGATGCCGCCCGTTTCGCACAGCTCGTCCACGGTGATCTTTTCGATGTTCTTCTTTTTCATCAGCTTGAACAGCGCTTCACCGTAGGCTGAGGTAACATATTCTGACATTTTCTATTCTTCCTTTCTGCCTGATGATACTATTTCGCAAAATAGTATCATTTTTCCGATTTTATTGACTTTGCATCCGTTTTATGATATTATAGTATCATAGAAAAGCGAATTTGTCAAGTGCTTGATAAGAAAGGATGGTCGCTATGGAAAAAAGTACAGCAAAGAAGCATAAAGCGCTCAAAGTCATACTGATCGTTCTGGCTGTTATGGTCGTACTGTGCATTGGCGGATTCTTTATCGCAGCCACGCACACACAGATCGTAGTAGGCTTCCTTCAGAAAATATCTGACAACGGAAAACCGCTGAACTCCTATGAACCTTTGAACGAAACGCAGAACGGTTTGAAAGAAAACGGACAGTATCTTATCAGCGAGATCGAATATGC
>NZ_CAMKRR010000058.1 GCF_946415235.1 uncultured Ruminococcus sp.
GCCTGCATAGCCTGTCAGACTGCCGTCTGCTCCGACAACTCTGTGACAGGGGATTATTATCGAGATAGCCTCAGGCCTTGGAAGTTATAAATTATGATCTCTATGTCGATTTAGGTGAATTTGCAAAATGTCATTTGCGTGGCCCTGCCTGTCGGAGCGCTCAAGCTTACTATTATATTATAAGGAAAAAAGACGATTGCCGTCATTGGTAACCGTCCTATTGCTTTATAATGTCTCTGTCATGAGATTAATATACTTGTCCAGTGTTGGGCGACTTATGCCGCACACTTTAGCATACTCACACTTTGTGAGCTCGCCGCTTTTGTAAAGATTGTATTTATCCTTTACCTTGTCGGGTATCTGAGCCAGTGTGATTGAAGGTCGTCCAATCTTTTTGCCTTTGGCTCTTGCATTTGCCACACCGCTTTTAACTCTACTGCATATCATATCATGCTCAAGCTCTGAAAAAACACCTGCCATTTGCAGAAATGCTTTTGTCATTGCATCGAGCTCGCCGTTGGTGCAGTCAATTGTTATGCTGTTCTGGATAACAAGCTTAATCTTGCGAGCCTGTACAAAGTCAATGATATCACACAGTTGCTTTGTGCTTCTTGTGATACGTGATATCTCGGTAACTGTGAGAGTATCGCCGCTTTCAATAACTTCCAGTAACTTATTGAGCTCTGTCTTGTCTTTCTTCATTCCGCAGACGTACTCTGTATATATGGTAGTATCTTTTGCGCCCATTGCTTTGAGCTCTCGCACCTGTCTATTGATATCCTGTTTCGTGTCATTTGTGCTACATCTGCAATATCCGTATACCTTTGCCATAATAACAACCCCTTTCACTCTAAGCTTTAAGCTCTTGTCTATAATGCTATTATATCATACTTCATGGCATTTGTAAAGTAAAGCATTGTAAACGAAACAGTTAGATTTTAGCACACATTATATGTTATAATTGGCAATGATATTCCATAATTCAAGCGTAAATGAAATCATTGATTTCTTTTACATTTTCTCGTTTCGTAGATTTAGCGGTATATTGCTGTTTTACGGGCTTTTGTTTCATCAGCGACTATATACCGCAATTTCTTTGCCTATCCCTCAATCAGCTATATATCGACATTTGCGGATCTTGTGGCTTTGGCATCGCTTTTTGTGTTGCGTTCGGCACACTATTTATTGTAATATATTTTATTTTTTTGTATTGTTTTGTTGATGAGATGCCTATTTATTTGGATTAAGGGGAGTGCACTGAACTTCCTTTATTTACACTAATATTTACTACAGCAGACGATTCCTAATATTTTCCTAATAAAGTTACTGATTAAAAATTTATCGAAATACAGGCTTTCCTTATGCAATTGGCTATACCCAAAATAAACCGCATTGTTTTTGAAAAAGGCAGCTCACTTTTACGAACAAAATCTCTCTTAGGATCAACTACAAAATCAGAGATATTTTTCTCCATGTTACAGATGATGGCATTAAGCTTGTTTTTGACGATATTACAATATTTTTGCACGGTAAAACCTCCAATCAGATGTGTATATCTGATTAGCTGCGCCGCGCATTTTTGGCTTTTTGTCAATACATTTTTGCAAAAATTTACATTATATACATAAAAAACTGTAAGAGTATTTGGTCTCTTACAGTTTTTTCTTAACTTAATGACATTACCCATAAAACAGGGCTTTTTTGTTAAGTTGAATAAACGAAAGGTATTTAATCAATTGTTTGTTGTGAATTGCTGAAAAAATCCATAAACCGCTTGAAATAGCCTTGTGTATATGTTATAATGTTTAAGTTGCAGTCCGGCTATGGGCTGATGTGTACGGCAGAAACACAATATCGGATATCATAAAAGGACAGCAGCGCAAAATTATTCAGAGGGTAAGAATATTAATTGGAGGGAAAAATGAACAACTTTTCTAAGAAACGTTCAGCCGCAGGTATTTTATGCCTTGGACTGCTGATGCAGACAGCCGCATATCTTCCTGCAAACGCAGATACGGTCACACAAGTTTCGGTCAACGAGATCTGCACCAAAAACACTTCATATCCATCGGCAGACGGGAACTGCTACGACTGGATAGAGCTTTACAACAGCGGAAAGTCAGAAGCCGATATTTCGGGCTGGGGACTTTCTGACAAGGAAAACGAACCGCCTAAGTATGTGTTCCCCAATGGAACTCATATCCCGTCAGAGGGAAGGCTCGTTGTTTTCTGTGACAGCGACGCTGCTGCCGGCAACAGCAGTATAGCTCCTTTCGGACTTTCTGCCTCCGGGGAGACCATAGTGCTTACAGACACGAGCGGAAATGCTGTACAGACAGTTGATGCGGAGGCACTTGCTGCGGATACTTCATTCGGACAGTATCCCGAGGGAAGCGGCGAGTTCTACGTGATGAAATGTACTCCCGACAAGGCAAATGCCACACCCGAGGGAAGAGCTGCGGTGCATAAGCCTGTGTTCTCACATGAGAGCGGATTTTACGACAGCGAATTCACACTCACGCTCACAGCCGACGAGGGCTGCGACATCTACTACACAACAGACGGCAGCGATCCTGTGTACGGCTCGAAAAAATACACCGAGCCCCTCACCATAAAGGATATGTCGGATACCGACAACCGCCTCAGCGCCCGCACGGATATTGTTCCCGACGGAGCTGAAACTCCACGCGGAAGGGTGGATAAGGCTGTAGTCATCAGAGCCGTGGCAGTGGACAAGGAGAACCGTGCCAGCGAGTACGTCACAAAGACCTATATGGTAGGCAAGACCAATTCGGGATACTACAAGCAGATGAAGGTTGTATCCCTTGTTACAGATCCTGCAAACCTCTTTGACAGCAACAAGGGCATATACTGCCTCGGACGCATCTATGAGGAGAACAGGTACAGCAGCGGCGACAAGTGGCCGTGGGAGATACCCGCAAATTATACTCAGAAGGGCAGAGACTGGGAGCGCCCTGCCATATTCACCATGTTCGACAACGGACAGATGGTCATAAACCAGAATGTGGGCATACGCATAAAGGGCGCTTTTTCAAGATGTCTCGCGCAGAAGAGCTTCAACATCTATACCCGCAAGGACTACGGCCTGACCGAGTTCGATTACGACTTCTTCTCGGGCAAAGCCGTGAAAGCAAAGAACGGAAAGGCTATCAAGAAGTTTAACGGAGTAGTTCTCCGCAACGGCGGCAATGACAACACGGGAGCTTTCTTCCGCGACAGCATCAACCAGTCCCTTGTGGCGGACAGGGGCTTTGCACATCAGGCGACCTCTGAGTGCATACTCTTCATCGACGGCGAGTTCTGGGGCATCTATCAGATGATGGAAAAGATAAACACAAGCTTCCTCAGCGACCACTACGGCGTGAAGAAAAGCGATATCGCCATGATAGAGAACGGCGCGCTGGAAGAGGGTACAGATAATGACCTCAGGGACTGGCGCGAGGTATGCGACGGCTTTGCAAACGGCAGCATCTCCTATGACGAGTTTTGCAGCAAGGTTGACATACAGGGCTTCATGGACTATTTCGCAGCTCAGATATACTGGTCAAATGCAGACTGGCCGCAGAACAATTTCAGTGCATGGCGCTCAAACGTTATTGACGAGACAAATCCCTACGCTGACGGCAAATGGCGTATGATACTCTTTGATACCGAGTCGGGACAGGGGCTCTACGGCACAGAGGACAAGTCATACTATGCCGACTGCTACAAGCGCATACGCGAGAGCAACAGCCAGCTTGCAAGAGTGTTCAACGCTCTCTGCAATAATGAGCAGTTCAGGCTAAAATTCGCAAGGACGATGATGGACCTTGTAAATACGGACTTCAGGACAGACAGGACAAGAGAGGTCATAGAGGGCTACAGGAACAGCTTCAGACAGCAGGTAGCCGATACCTATGCCCGCTTCCATTCTGGCGGACTGTCGGGGGACAACGCCATAAGACGCTTTGAGGGCGAGATGAACACAGTTGAGGAGTTCTACGCTCAGCGCTATCCCTATGCGGAGCGCACCACACGCTCGGCTATGAGACTTTCCTCCGAGCCTCACAGGCTCACAGTCGTAAATCCCGCAGAATGCGGAGAAATAAAGCTCAATACGCTCAGCCTCGGCAATATCGGCAGCTGGAGCGGAAACTACCACTCGGATTACGATATATATATCAAGGCTCTGCCTGTTGAGGGCTGCATCTTCTCACACTGGAGCATAAACGGCGCAAAGATAACAAACGGCGATGCCACAACAGCTTCAATAAAGGTGAGACTGGAGGGCGACGCAACTGTGGAAGCTGTCTATACCAACGGAAACGGTCAGCTCGTGACTACAAAGGTCACGACAACGACTACTACCACGACCACAGCAAGGGCAACTACCACAACGACTGCGGCAATACAGAAGACAGTTCCCATAAACGGACTCAAGTCACTGAGCAAGGTTATTCAGGCAGAGACCTGCGATTACAAGTCGGGAACGGATAATGAGAACTGCTCCGAGGGCGGACTTGACGTTGCGTATATCGAGAACGGCGAGTACATCGGCTTCAAGGACGTAGACCTCACAAATGTGAGTAATATCGACTTCCGTATAGGTTCAAACGGTGCAAGGGCTGCTCTTGAAGTCCGCCTTGACAAGCCCGACGGACAGCTCATCGGCAAAATGGATATAAAGGGCACCGACGGCTGGCAGACATGGAACACACAGACCTGTTCTATCAGCGAGACAAGCGGAAAGCACGATGTTTATTTCGTGTTCACAGGCGGCGAGGGATATCTTTACAATGTGAACTGGTGGAGACCCGACAAGTCCGTGACAAAGTACGCTGTGGGAGACCTCAACGGCGACGGCAAGGTGGATATATACGACCTCTGCGGCATGAAGAAGGCAGTCCTCAACGGCGAAGCTGATAACTTCGGAGCTGCGGATATAAACGGCGACGACGCAATAAACACTGCCGACCTCGTACTGCTGAGAAGGTTCATAATGGGCGAGATAAAGGCGTTTTCATGATGTATGCATAATTACATGGGCGGCATACATAATAAATAACATGATACTTATTGTAGGGGCGGATATTATCCGCCCTTTCCCTTTTAGTTGGGAAAATAATATTCCCCCCATTACTCCCTAATGTCATTAAGTTAAGAAAAAACTGTAAGAGGCCAAATACTCTTACAGTTTTTTTATGTATATAATGTAAATTTTTGCAAAAAGGTATTGACAAAAAGCAAAAAATGTGCGGCGCAGCTAATCAGATATACACATCTGATTGGAGGTTTTACCGTGCAAAAATATTGTAATATCGTCAAAAACAAGCTTAATGCCATCATCTGTAACATGGAGAAAAATATCTCTGATTTTGTAGTTGATCCTAAGAGAGATTTTGTTCGTAAAAGTGAGCTGTCTTTTTCAAAAACAATGCGGTTTATTTTGGGTATGGGCAGCCAGGCACTTAGCAGTGAGCTTATGGAGTTTTATGGCCTTAGTTTAGCAACAAATCTGTTAACTAAAAGTTTCCAAAATCCAACATTGCTACACATGTAAGATTTCGAGCATTAGCAACCATACGCATGCGTTAGCAGTGCGCTATCCTCAGACCTTGGAGGTTATAATAAGGATCTCGATGTCGATAGATTTGCAAAATGTCATTTGCGTGGCCCTGCCTGCCGGAGCGCTCAGGCGTATTTTGACTTCTTAAACATAAAAAAGCGGCTTTGCACATACGCTCCACCGCTATAAATTTATTTATTATTTTAAGCTCAGCCTTGTACTTGTAGTAAGTGTTTCGGCTTATTCCGGCCAATTTGCAAACATCTTTATCATTTAACGTTCCGTTGAAGTTCTTACTATGCCTCAAAATGATTTCTTTTGCAGGAGCTGCTTTTTTAACTTTAAGTTTCGCGCCCTTTTCAAGTCCGTAAGAAAAAAGAATGATTTATTGACTTTTCCACTCAAAATTGTTATAATACAATTGTAAATTTATATCCACATCGTGGACGGAAATAGGGTAGAGAGAGGGGTAACCTCTCCCTCCACATTGCACCGTACGTACCGGTCAGGTATACGGCGCTACATCAAAACAGATTATTCAAGTACTCCTTGCGGGATAGTATGCCAAAGGATCGACTAATCCAGGTCGGTCCTTTGTTTTATCTATCCCAAGTATTATAGGACCACTTGTTGCTCCTCCATCCATTCGTAAAGCTTCCAGTAAACTTTCCACTGCCCTTCTGCCTCCACGGACATACGTTCCCGCTTTCAGGACATATCCTCAGATTCGAAATATCCCGGCCTTACTTACAGTGATTTGCAATGTTCTGACATTAGGTCCTTCCCAGCTAGTGATTCCGGTACTACGACCTCAGCTTACTCCGAATCATAAGCTTTTTATCACACGTGTTTTCCACGCTGACCCGGCCTCCCAGGGTAAGACACAGTTCTTTCGCTGCACAACCTCCGGATTTACTGTCTCGGTTTTACGTTTACCTTCAGCTTTATCAATAAACTCCTTTTCTAAGTCAGTAGCAATGAATGTACGCCATTGATCACATTTTATGCGGATTTCATTTGTGCTTTTATCAATTTCTCCGACTTTTCTCCCTTTGTACTCAGCAGAGCCGCTGCCATCATCATAGATAGTAAACTTTAAATCAGCTGCCCTCGGAGAAGAAAATTGTCTCATTTAATATCACTCCTTCATTTTGTGCTATAATAGCACAACTTCAATCGGGGAAGAAAAAAGCTCCTGATGTATTCAGAAGCTTTTTCTATCCGTATTCACTTAAAATGGTGACTCCTCCTGTGTCAGTATCTCATCAAACTCTGCTGATAAGTCTGGTTCGTCGCCGTTTCCATTTTCGCCTGACTGAGATTTATTGTATCCAACGAACTCGGCATTACTGACGTTTACAAAGGTTGCATATCTCTTTTCGCCTTCCTTTTCATAGGGACGTACCTTAAGCTTGCCAATCACACCGATCATGCTGCCCTTCTTGAAGTATTTGGAAATAAACTCGGCTGTTGATCTCCATGCAATGGAATTGATGAAGTCAACTTCTTTTTCGCCGTTCTTGTTTGTTGCTCCGTCCTGTACTGCAAGTGAGAACTTACACTTGAAAACGCCACTTTCTGTCTTTTCAAGTACAGGATCAGCGGTCAGACGTCCGATTAATACGATTTGGTTCATGGTTAATACCTCCGTTTATTATAGATTTTTATATTTGTGCTATTATAGCACTATTCTATTTAGACAAGAAAAGCTCCTGCTTATAAAACAAGAGCTTTTTCAGTATTTGTTTATTAGTGTAAACCTATGTATTTTTATTGTTACTGCTTTTTAATGGGCAATTATATAATATGCAATCCGTTATTATGCATATATTGCTCTAATGATGGTGTTTCCCCACCTTTATGTGTCTGGACATATGAATAATATGAGAGAACCCATGAAGAATCTATTGCATTAACATAACCATTTCTATCAACATCACAAAGTACTAAATCGAAACTTGAGAAGTTATTATTTCGATTGCTAACTCTTGATGACGAATATGCATCAAGTATTAATGACGCATCAATTGAATTGATATATCCATCTTGATTAACATCTCCTATTTGTGTTGTACACTGTAAATAAGTAGATTTATATGTTTTCGTGTGACTTCCAGAAGGCTCTTTAAATACATTATCGGTAGTTAAAAAACTCTGAACTGACAAATTCCAACTTGCACATGAATCAAGATTAAACCATTTATCTCCAATTTTCACATCATTAAACTCATGATTATTGCCATATGCTACTACACATGTAATTCCGGCTGCGTCACAAAAGTATTTAAACATTTCCGCAAAATCGTGACACATTATTCCATGACGATAGAAGAATTCCGTTTTAAAAGAAGATGACTTGCCATTCTCACAATTATACTCTGTGAAGTTATCGCATACGTATATATACAGTTTTCGTATGATCTGATATTCTTCCCATGCGCTATATCCAGTATTATTCGTTGAACCTAAATACTTTATTCCACATTTACTAAAGATTTTCTTTGTATAATCAAGGGCTATTTTATCACATAACTGAGTTTGAAGAAAAGCATCATAATTATCGTACATGAAAGAATAGTCACTATAATTATCAGACATACAAGCGTCATAAAGATCTATGTATTTATTTGATTTTGCATCATAAAACTTTACTTCATTTAAAATGTATGGCGTATTTTCTTCATTATGAATTAAAATTGCATCAATTGAAATACTTTTCATGTTTTTAGGAAGGATCAATTTTTTTGTTTTGATAATTGATTTTAATGCAAGAGGACAAATGTATTCTATATTATCAAATTCGCTTTTGGAAAGATCCACCGTTTCTTCACTTGAGAAATATCTTATTAAATATTTTCCAAGATTACAGTAACCCTTAGTATTTTTTTGATTTTCTTCCCATGCTGTATACTGAAATGTATCTCTTCCTATTTCATTTATTGAATCACCGCCATTTACTGACACTAAGTTATCAGCAAGATAAAAGCAACTATCACCTAAACTATATATAGTATTTGGGATAGTAATGCTGTTAATTTCCTCGTAATGATAGCCAAATCCATTTCCTAATTTAGTAACAGTGTAGGAATTACCATTTAATGTTACACTACTTGGTAAAATAAGATTTGACTTTACATTTTTGATGCCTTTAAGGCAGGCAGTATTATCTGATTGATCAATTGTGAATCTGTATGTTACGCCGTATTCGTCAGTATAATAGTCGCCCTCAAGGGCTGCATTAATAGTAGGAACAATTGATTTGCCATTGTAGTTGGGCAAAAAAGCAAGTCCTGAACACACCACAGTGGCACACATTACTGCAATTATTTTCTTAATCATTTTCATAAACTCCTTAATTTATGGGTACAGGTTTACACATTAAATATTATATCATTTTATAAATTGCAAGTCAATATTTAGATAAAGATAATGGCTATCATTCTAATTTATTATTATTCAATGCTTTGAGTGTATTTTTGACTTTGTTTTCATTGCTCTTACAATGGGGATGAATGTCAAAAAAACATTGATTTAAGTTATACAAAACTAATAACAAAACAAGGGTCTGGGAATCTCCCAGTAAAGCAAGCTGCAAGTGTTACGTTTTTTTCAAAAAATCGAAAGTGTAACGACACTTGATATGCTTGCTCCCTTCTGAAAAAGCAAATACAGCTTTTGAAGAAAATGCCGAAGTGTACTGACACTGGGGTTGCTTGCTCTCCTCATAATACAAATTAATAGTCCAAAAAACTTTTTCATTTTTTCTCTTTATCACAGGGAGCATTTCCATTAAAAATCATCATTTTCCGAATTCAATCTGAGGTGAAAAATTTAATCCGTTATAGCACGCACAGAAATCATTTTCTGAAATATTACTTTCTGCGCTTATCATTTTTAAATGGATTTTAAAATCGGTGTATTTGATGTATTTGGTGTCTAATTGCCTGTATTCCGAAACTTCAAAAATACATCTGATACAACGGCGATGTATTCCGATGTATTCAGTGTGTATCCGAAAACGGCTTATCACCGTATGCGAATACACCGAATACACCAAATACATCATTTTTCAAGTTCAGATGAAAATTACTTTGTTCTGAGGCACGAGTTTTTATAAAGCCGAGTCATGTACCGTGTACCAAACGTAACAGTTCTTAAATGTGGTACATCTGGTACGTGGTACGGCGCTGCTATTCTTAAGAGCTTGAAAAACTGTAATGGATTTCAAAAACGGTGTGTTTGCTGTGTATGCTGTGTAAACGGCTATATATCTGTAGTTATTTCTGTTTTGTTTTCAATGTGATTTGCAACGGCAATGAAATATTTGGGAGGGTATTTCTTATTATCCTCTGATATAAGGTCGTATTGGGTGCTTTGGTACTGTGGTGGAATGCCGTTTTTATCAATGAATTTTATTGCTTCAATCACATTTTCCTTTTTAAGTTTTGGAATAGCCATCTCATGTCCCCCTGACACATTAATATGTATTATTATACCATAAAACACACAATAAGTCAAATAATTGTTGATAAGTTATATTGCTTGGTGACAAATTTGATGATGCAGTACCTTTGAGATTAGCCTTGAAATGAGTAAAAAAATGGAATTATTGATTTTATTGGTGAAGTAAAAGTTGCAATCAACGTAAAATCGGAAGATAATATTGCTTTTTCAGTATTACTATGATATAATGTATATAAAGATTTGCTCTGGACGCTTCGTATCTTCATAAACGAATGACACATAAACTACGCAATGTTCATTATGGAAAGGAAAGAGTAGTTTTGGTAGCGTATGTGACAAATTCAACATCAAGGGCGGAGCAAATGAAGAAGCGTTAGAATTTCAAAAGGGGAGGAAGAAACATGAAGCCACAGGTACAGAGAAAGCCTGTTACTGATCAATTGCATAAACAGCGAGTACAGAATGTTGCCGGAACGATGGCAATTGAGGGGCTCACACTGAGTGCCGAAAGCAGACGCAACCTTGACAGATATGCCAGCGGTCAGGCGAATTATCAGCAGATCATGGCAGAACTGAAAGCAAAATATCATAGGGCGGAGTAATGTTTTCAAAATATGAAGTATACACAACGGTTCAGTCGATATACTGCTATCCTGATTCTGATGTGCTCAAAAACAAGCTGAATATCAAGGAAATGCATGAGCTGAAACAGGCGGAGGAGGAGATCACATCTCTGAAACAGTATATGCTCCTCGAATCGCCAATCAAGGGCAGATTCACCAAGACACAGCTAATAAATATACACAGATTCCTGTTTGAAGACCTGTACCCTTTTGCCGGACATATCCGCCGTGAGCAGATAAGCAAGGGCGAAACCATGTTTTTTCCGCCAAATTTAATCGCTCAGGAGCTGGATAAGGTCTTTGCCAAGATACACAGTGACAATATGCTGCATGAAACGGACAGACAGCGCCAGATTGAGCATTTGTCCTATATTATGTCAGAACTGAATATCATTCACCCGTTCCGTGAGGGTAACGGACGAAGTATCCGTGAACTGATACGATGCATAGCACTTCACTATGGCTTTTCGCTTGACTGGAGCCATGTTGACAGAGATACGATGCTTGATGCAGCTGTTAGATCAGTGGTGGATGATACGGCTTTTTACAAAGTTATTGTGGAGTGCATGAAAACTACCTAAAAAAACACTTTTATTTACTTGTAATCGTCTTATCATTAAGCTATAATAAGAAAAAACGAAAAGAGGTACAACTATGTATAACAATCAATTCTACAATCAGTTTTTTAATCCGCAGTATGTTAATCCTGACTATTATAGACAGAATCAGGAGCAAATAATGCATTACCAACAGGAACAGTGTAAGGAAGTTCGCAATGTGGTCAAGGCTGTTCATGAACTCTGCGAAGCTTATAAAAAGCTTGATCCTCAGCATCAGCAGGAAGCATTCTGCGCAGCTCTCGCTGAATTTGCAAGGGAATCTGGTTGGAATAATAGGTAACCCACTAATTAAAAATGGGAGTTATCATATATTGGGCAATTTGTTTCATAATCACACAGAATAAAAAACTTCTGTCGTGATTTTAATCAAACATTTCATTTAATATGAGGGCATGTTTTTGAAGCGCAGAATATGTCAAGTACAGTCTGGACAAGAAGCAAAAGACAAATGGTAATATAATGACGTTAGGGCATAATTCTACTATTTTTAAGTTTTGGCTATTTACAGGAGTATGCCTGAACCTTGTCCTTTATCTGTCCTTTATTGCCACTAAAAGCGGCAAAAAGGCAGCAAAATCAAGCTTGCTCTAAGTTGTCGTTTCTTGCCGAATTATAGGCGAATACGAGAAGTTGCAAAAAGGCAAGAAATTACCAAAATCTTCTTCAAGTCCTTCTGCCCCTGCCAGAACGACAAAGCCTGTATTTCGAGAAAAACACCGAAATACAGGCTTTTCTCTTACCTGTATGAAACAGTTTAAACTGCATTTTTGCAGTCGCGTGTGACTGTTTACAGTTAAAAATCACACAAAATCACACGAAAATCACACGACATTTACGGTGGTACAATGCTTATTAAAGAACCAGCTCCCGCAAGGGAGCTGGTTCTTATTTAATCTTGTTTATAATCAGATATTGAACTTAAAAACTTTAAAGATACAAAGTATGCCATGCTCTCATATACTCCTGAAACGGCTCCAACAACTGATGTTGCTATGGCTTTGACAGATAAGATCTTTGAGCCGTATACTAAAAATCATGCAGCTTTAACTGGTTCACATAACAAGGAAACAGAAGGTTCATTATGTCATACGCATACTTGTATCAGCACAACGAATATTAATGGTGGAAAAATGATGTGTCCGGATAATAAGACAACATATGAAATGGCACAGAGAGTAGCTGACGTTACAGGTCAGCCTACAAAACTTGTTGTGGAAAACGTAAAGAAAGTAGAGTGGGAATGTTCCAAAACGTTTTATCCCCAAAATGAAGAAAATGAAGATTAATAATTGAAAATCAAAGTCAATAAGTCAAACAAATTTGTCCTAAGTACGGAACAGCTCAAGGTAAATACTTGAAATCCCGGCCTTTGTGCCGGGTGGCTGTTCTCTAACTATGTAATAATAAACTATCCAAACTTCTTTTCGGAAAAGCTTGACACTATCGCTGTGATATGATATTATACTCGTAAGCTACTAAATAATAATTCACTAAATCTCAAAGAATGATGAGAAATGAAACGAGGCAAATATGCTGATACTAAAATCTGCTAACTACGAAGATATTGAGAAAGAATGGCTCTTTCAATGCGATATTCCTGTAGATGAGAACGGTTTTCTCAACGACTATCACGGTATAAGCCGTGAAGATTTTGATAATGCTCTTGAAACGATGATTGCTCAATCAAAGGGTGAAAAGCTGCCGGAAGGATATGTTCCGCAGACAGTATACTATCTCTGGGATGATGATAATATCGTTGGCACATTTCACTTCCGCCATTATCTATGCCAGTCGCTTATTGAGGGCTCAGGACACGTTGGCTATTACATAGCTCCTGAATATCGCAGCAAAGGTTATGCTTCTCAGGGACTTAAACTCCTCATCGATGAGATAAGAGACGATGTTCAGGAAGATGAGATATATCTGCGTGTAAACAGAGATAATCCAGCTTCTCTCAGAGTTATGCTGAATAATGGCGGATATATCCATCATCAAGACGATACGAAGTATTATGTCAGAATCAAGATTTAGGCTAATATCACATTCTCATAGAACAGGAGAAACAAATGAAACAATACATCGTTGACGCATTCACGGATAAGATATTCTCGGGTAATCCTGCTGCTGTATGCGTACTTGACAACTTCCCAAGTGAAGATATCATGCAGAATATCGCTGCAGAGAATAACCTGTCTGAAACCGCGTTTGTTGTAAAAGAGAACGACCGTTATCATATCCGCTGGTTCACTCCCAAGAGTGAGATTGATTTCTGCGGTCACGCTACTCTGGCTGCTGCTTACGTTCTCTTCAATTTCTACGCTCAGGATACGGATACTATCAACTTCTACGGTCAGATCGGTGCATTTACCGTTCAAAAGAGCGATGAGCTGATAAGAATGGAGTTTCCTGCTTATAAGCTGGAACATATCGAGATAACGGACATGATGATTGAAGCTCTCGGAACTATCCCTCTTGCAGCATACAGAGACCGTGATATACTGTTCATTCTGCGTGATGAGGATGAAGTTCGGGACTTGCAGCCTGATATGGAGCTTATCTCCAAGCTTGACGGTGCTTGTATAGCTGTCACTGCCAAGGGTACGGAATATGACTGCGTTTCACGGATATTTGCTCCCAGGTTCGGTATAACTGAAGATCCTGTGACCGGTTCAACTCACTGCATGATCGTACCCTATTGGAGCAGGAGACTGAACAAATCCCGTATTAAGGCTTTTCAAGCATCAAACCGCACAGGTATCCTGTACTGTGAATGTGCAGAAGATATGGTCATTATCTCCGGTAAAGCCGTACTCTTTTCAATAAATGATATTGTTGGATTATGATAATATGTGCGCCGCCTTCGGATTTTCAGTTTATTGCATGTGATTGCTATTATTGTATACTGCTGCCGCCCCATTCAACGACTGTAAAACCTGTTCGCTCAAAGGCCGATAGCTGCTGTGGTTCGATATCAACTGCTTCTTCCAATGGAACATACGTCATGAATATACGCAGCATACTGTCGGGTGTCGGCGTGATATTCAACTTAGCAGAATCAGTATAGGTATCACTCTGGAAAGAAATGAGATTGTACTTATTATGCTCCATTAAAGGCAGCCAGTATACGATGAACTCGTTCATTTCATCTTCGGTCAGCCCCATATATGGGAGCTTTTCCTTGAGGAAACTCTCTGTATCACTGCCTGCAACGCAGAAGCCATTGGAGAAATCGAATTTTGTACGGCAGTTTACCGCATCCCAGAACAGATATCTGTGGTGTGTACCGTCTGCTTTGTTCATGAGCTTTCCGTCAGGATACGCAGTCACATCCCAGCCGTTATTATACTTCGGATAGGTTGTTGAGAGCTCTGCCTCCGTCAGCTCAAGCTCAACATGAACATCTGTCTCTTTCTCGGGGTAGAGATAGATGACTGGCTTATCCATGTATACCTCGTAAACGATCGTCGGAGTTTTGCCATCGTCTTCTACTGTTCTGATCCAGCCATATTTACCACAGTATTCGGTAAATATCCATTTATCGTTATTATCCTGATATCCTAATTCTGAGAGATGAGTACCTTTATAAATAATTGCTACATTCTCATAGCTCTCATCCGGGCCAAGATATAATCTCAGACAATCTGTAACAGTACGTATTGGTCCGCCGAAACTGCGGTGATCAGGTTCTAAATATTCTGTAGCATTCTGATTTATGAGTTCTTTTCGCATCATTACAAAGTCAAATATATTTATCCTGTTATCACGGCAGAAATCAACTGCTCTCCAGTTGAAAAGTGTGATATCTGATGCAGAAAGAAGCCACTTTTGCATTATCAAAGCATCTGAAACAGTGAGACAGCCGTCTCCGTTGACATCACCGTTCGGTACCCATTCCAGTTTGCATGACAGTTCGACCTTGTTGTTCCCTTCATTTACGACTTCAAACTCAGGTTCGCAATAGCAGCCTCCGGCCATATCAGATATGATGTAATAATAGCTGTCAGGATCATATACATTAATATCATCGACTGTGCAGGGATTTGATGTTATATCATAATTCACGGTTCTACCGCTTGAAGGTGAACTGCTGCCGGTGAGTTTCATGATCCGGAACGCATCATCACCTTCAGGAATACCGATCAGTTCACCCGTATCCTTATCATACAGAGTGATAGTTGTTGAATATGATGTGGTCTTTTTACGGCTTTTTAGTTTTATTACAACATCAGCAGTTTCATTGTCATATTTTGTGACGGTCATATAATCTTCAGGGATTATTCTGCCATTTTCATATCTCGGATGAGGATCGGTCGTTTCAGGGATCAAATATCCTTTTGGCGGATTGCTCAATCCGAATGAAAAATTATCTGCGTCAAGGTGAAAACCTGTGCTCTTGTCAATTGCCGGATTTGTATAAAGCCAGAAGGGCTGACTTTTCAAAATGCACTCGCCTTCAGGTGTGTCATAGCTTACATTTGTCCATATATAAGGAGCGTCATCTTCGGGAACAGAAATAGGCTTGCCGGTATCATAGTCAACAAGTGTATATCTCATATTTCCCTTAAGCAGTACGGTCTGTGCATCATCTATAACCACACAGTCGGCAAGTAATGTCTTTTCTATTGCAGTGGGTGAATTGGAAATAAAGTAATTTTCGGTATAGTCATACGCTATCTTTGCATACCCGTCTTTTTCAGCCTGAAATACCCGGATCTCATGTTTTGTACCGCCGTCCAGAGGTTCGGTTGTTTCCTCACTGCAATCTGTTGAGCACAGAGACGATATGACAGTACTATCATAATCACTTTCACGGTTAAGGATCCAGTAATGCCCTGTACCGATATCAGTATCAAGGCAGAATACAACATAATTGTTTTTTGCTGATATACAGGAATTAATACTTTCATACTCCATGTATTCCTCGATGCAGTCGGGAAGCCAGCCGTAGATATCGGTTTCTACAGCCTGCGTTCCGAAACATGTAAAGGAGTATTCCTGCTGCAATACAGAATCACGACTGAATTTGACCTTGAAATCAGGCGGCGTTTTCCATGCGCTTTTATATACCACAACTTCATATGCAACATCGGTATCTTCATTAAAAAACACATTATGGTAGTATTCCGTTACAAGTGCTCCTGAAGTTTTTATCTCATACCTTGCTTGGCTGCGATACTGCTCTTTGAAAACAAGACAAAGCAGATCGCTTTCATTTCCTGAGCCGATGTGTGTTGCGCCGTACTTATTGCGGAATTCCAAAGCCTCCTCAAAGCTTGTGGGTATCCAGTCAGGAATTGAGCTTTCTGTCACGGATCCTTCTGAATATGCCTTTGATGTATTGCCCATATTTGCATAATCTGCAGTAAAGGGAATAATTGCCGTTGAAGCTGCTATAAAAGCAGCTGTGAGTTTCTTTAAGATCATTATGTTCACCTGCCATTCTTCAGATTTGCAGCATATAACTGCCTGATTTCATTATACAACGATATCCCTCTGAATGCAAGAGATAATCGCAATTTGTTCTATATATGCTTTGACGTATAAGACCGGCAAAATGTGCGGCTGGAATCGTAAACTTTTTGTGAAC
>NZ_CAMKRR010000059.1 GCF_946415235.1 uncultured Ruminococcus sp.
TGTAAACGATTGTAGGAAGATCGTTGCCTGCAGGAGCAGAGATAACAACCTTCTTGGCACCTGCGTCGATATGAGCCTGTGACTTGTCCTTTGAGCAGTAGAAACCTGTGCACTCGAGAACAACGTCTACGCCGATCTCACCCCAAGGGAGCTCTGCAGCGTTAGCCTTAGCATAGATTGTAAGAGTCTTGCCGTCAACTGTGATTGTGCCCTTCTCGTCGTCTGCTGAAACAGTGTGAAGATTTTCACCGATCTTTCCGCAGTAACCGCCCTGAGCTGTATCATACTTGAGAAGCTGAGCGAGCATTGAAGGCTTTGTAAGGTCGTTGATAGCAACTACCTCGTAACCTGGAGCATCAAACATCTGTCTGAATGCAAGACGGCCGATACGACCGAAACCATTAATAGCAACTTTAACTGACATGGGATATACCTCCTAAAAATTTGTATGGTTTTATTATACCGCAACTCGGAAAATTTTTCAAGAGGTTCGACAAAAAAATAACAGAAATTTCGTGAAAAGTGCATATTGTACAAACATATAATTGTCAGCACAAAAATTTTTGTTGCAGTTTCTTTGAGGTAAAAATCGGATTATTTATTCCATTTCGCAAAAGTGTGTAGTATAATATGTATAAGAATGCTTTTATATTTTTGTTAAATACGGAAAGGGCGGCACTGTTATGGATAAAGAAAATGATTTTACGGCTTTTTTTAATAATGATTTTGCAAGGGACTTTCTCAGCTGCAACGATTACACCGTAAGACGCGCGGTAACGGGCATATCGGCTTCCTGCGAGCTCCTGCGCGGAAATGCGGAGAAGAACGGTGATAAAAAGAGCCGCGAGCTCATAGACTGCATAATGAATATGTGCTGCGAGCTTATGAGAAATGCCGAGCTGAGCAGAGCTCTCTCCTCGGAGAAGCTTGACGAGGCTGACCTTGTGACCGTCAGGGCGGCGGCTTTTCTTAAGGATTTTGCGAAGAACTGCATATCAGCCACGGGCGGACGCTGTACTGTTGAGCTGAAGGAGGTCCCCGATGTGCTCATAAGGACGGAAAAAGACCTGCTGAGGATACTCCTGCTGGGATTTATAAGGAAATGCATGATGGAAGCTGGAGACGAAAAGCTGCCGTTTGTACTGGAATGTTCGGCAAAGTTGAAAACTTTAAACATTACCGTAAGGTGTTTGAGGACATTTGTGGACGGAGGAGCCTTCGGTTCACCCGACGTTTTTGGTAAGTTTTATGCCGAGGTATGTCACGGTCTGGCAGACAGGACGGGAGCTTCCGCAGAGATTGCTGCCCATTCGCTAACAGTAGAAATACCGCTGACAGGTGACAGTGGTACTGCCATTATAGAGGCTTTCCCGACGGAAAGCGAAGCAGGCTTTTTTGAACCTTTCAGCCTTATGCTGGGGGATATCTGAGGACATATGTGATAAAAATGTGTCCGCTGAGTAAAATTTAGCATATTAGACAGAATATCACGAATATTTTGTTGACATTATTCAAAAAAAGTTGTATAATAAAAATGTTGAAACGTATCAACGAAAAATCATCGTTTTCGGAGTGTGCTTATGGGAAAGAATTATGAGATCGAGCGTAAATTTCTCGTTGAATTCCCCGATGTGTCAGAACTGGATGTCAAGCGCAGGATAGGTATCGTACAGACCTACCTCAGAAGCGGCGCGAACGGACTTCAGCGAAGAGTAAGATCCGTGGATGAAAACGGAAGCGTTAAGTATACCTATACGGAAAAGTTTTTCCTCAGCCCTGTGACGAGAGAGGAGAACGAGCGTGAGATAAGCGGCGAGGAGTACAGAGTGCTTCTCAGCGAGTTCAGAAAGGACTGTCCGCCTGTGGAAAAGGTGAGATACTGCTTTGACTATCACGGTCAGCTCTTTGAGCTGGATACCTACCCGTTTTCCGATAAGCTCGCTATCATGGAGCTCGAGCTGGCTTCGCCCGATCAGGTAATTGATTTCCCCGAAAATGTCAGAGTCCTGAGAGATGTCTCTTCGGACAGGCGCTATTCCAATGCCGCTCTTGCACGTGCGGGAGCTTTCCCCGAACAGAAGATT
This sequence comes from uncultured Ruminococcus sp., assembly GCF_946415235.1. Taxonomy (GTDB): domain Bacteria; phylum Bacillota; class Clostridia; order Oscillospirales; family Ruminococcaceae; genus Ruminococcus. The sequence continues at coordinate 2,085 of NZ_CAMKRR010000059.1, forward strand.
GGAGAAAAAGATTAATGTCGGAAATATTCGTACCCGCCGACAGCCCCGAGCAGCTTTCCGCCCTCTTCGGACAGCTTGACGGGAATATCGGCAAATTGCAGAAGGATTTCAATGTCACCGTCGTAAGCAGGGACGGCGGCATAAAAATAATCGGAGACGGTGATACCGCAGGAGCCGAAAAGGCTCTCCGCGCCCTTATGAGCTTTGCCGACAAGGGCAATGCCGTCAACGAACAGACGGTCCGCTACGTGACCTCAATGGTGGCCGACGGCATAGAGGAGGAGCTTCAGGAGCTCGGCGGCGACGGCATCTGTATGACCGCTTCGGGAAAGATACTCCGTCCCCGTACCGTGGGACAGAAGCGCTATACGGACGCCATCAGAAACAATACCATCGTTCTCGGTATAGGTCCTGCCGGTACAGGAAAGACCTACCTTGCCGTAGCGATGGCTGTAAAGGCGTTCCGCGAACATAAGATCAAAAAGATCATCCTTACCCGTCCCGCCGTTGAAGCAGGCGAGAAGCTGGGCTTCCTTCCGGGAGACCTTCAGGACAAGGTGGATCCTTATCTTCGTCCGCTCTATGACGCTCTTTTTGATATGTTCGGAGCTGAGAGCTTTGCACGTTATATGGAAAAGGGGATAATCGAGGTGGCTCCTCTCGCTTATATGCGCGGCCGTACACTCGATGAAGCGTTCATTATCCTCGACGAAGCTCAGAACACTACTTCGGAACAGATAAAAATGTTCCTCACACGACTCGGAAACGAGAGCAGAATGGTAATAACAGGCGATATCACCCAGATAGACCTCCCCGATACAAAGAGATCAGGGCTTGTGGAGGCTATCAAGGTCCTGAGGGGGATAGACGATATCGAAATACATCGCTTCACAGAGAAGGATGTAGTAAGGCACAGACTTGTACAGGATATTATCAAGGCTTATGAAAAATACAATGAAGGGAGAAAAAATAATCATGGCTAAGTTAAAGGTTTATGTCAAGAATAATCAGACAGAGGTGAAGGTCCCCGTAGGTATAAGGCTTCTTATAAGAAGATGCTGTCAGGCAGTTCTCACAACTGAGAATTTCGGCAAGGACGCTGAGGTGAGCGTTTCTTTCGTAAGCAATAACGAGATAAAAAATCTTAACAAGATATACAGAAATAAAGACGCAGTTACAGACGTACTCTCATTCCCGCTCACAGGCGAGGACGGCGCTGTTGAGGTAAATCCCGAGACAGGCGCTGTACAGCTCGGAGATGTTGTCATCTCACTGGAAACAGCTGTAAAGCAGGCTCAGAATTACGGTCATTCTCTTGAGAGAGAGGTAGGCTTCCTCACAGTTCACTCAATGCTCCACCTGCTGGGCTACGATCACGAGACGAGCCAGCTCGACCAGCGCATCATGCGCGAAAAGGAGGAGTCTGTGCTTGAAAAGCTCGGTATCTCAAGAGACGTTACATTTGTTATAAACGGAGAAAACAGCTGATGCCGAGAACAGCCTTCGTTACCATTGCGGGACGTACAAATGCGGGAAAATCCTCGCTTCTCAATGCTATCGTCGGCGAGAAGATAGCTTCCGTCAGCAATAAGCCCCAGACAACACGCACACGTATCACCGGTATACGCAATATCGACGACGTTCAGCTGGTATTCTTCGATACCCCCGGACTTCACAAGCCCGTGAACAAGCTAAGTGAGCATATGCTGAATACAGTTAAGGAGTCGGTGAGCGATATCGACGCCGTGGTGTTCGTTATGGACTGCACCAAAAAGATAAATCAGCAGGAGCTTGAGCTGCTGAGATCAATGAACAGCTCGAAAATGCCAGTGATACTGGTGCTTAACAAGATAGACCTGCTGAAAAACAAGGATGAGCTCGCTCCCGTTATCGCGGAGCTGACCTCGAAGATACAGTTTCAGGCAGTAGTTCCCGTAAGCGTTACCGAAAACAGCGGCGTGGATATAGTTATCGACGAGATAATCGCGCTTGCCGAGGAGTCGGTACACTTCTTCCCGGAGGATATGATAACCGACCAGCCCGAAAAGGTGCTGGCTGCTGAAATGATACGCGAAAAGCTCCTTACGCTCCTGAGCGATGAAGTACCTCACGGTATCGCAGTTGGAGTAGAGCAGATGAGCGAGCGCGACGACAAGGACATACTTGATATATCCGCTGTTATCTACTGCGAGAAGGAGTCCCATAAGGGTATAATAATAGGCAAGGGCGGCGCTATGCTCAAAAAGGCGTCTACTGCCGCAAGGATAGAGCTTGAGGACTTTTTCCAGATAAAGGTGAATCTCAAGTGCTGGGTGAAGGTCAAGGAGGACTGGCGGAACAGGGAGAACCTTATCCGCAGCTTCGGACTTTCCGAGAAATAATTACCTCTGATATTTGCAGCTCTTCCGCAGATGATATTTTCGGAGCTTATATCCGATACAGTCTGCGGAGGTGTGCTGTGAACGAGGAAACACTATGGAGCATATTCGCCGAGAGCGGCAGTGTTTATGACTATCTGCGGTATTCGGCAAATAAGGATGAAGACCATGACAACTGTTGAAGGCATAGTCCTGAAAGAGCGTCCTGTGGGAGAACAGGACAAATTTATTGATATAATGACCAGAGACAGCGGAGTTATCGAGGTTTCCGTAAAAGGCGCAAGGAAAATAAACGGGAAATCGGGGAGCTCCACTCAGCTTCTGGCATATTCACGGTTCTGCGTAGATAAGCGGGGGAACTATCTTTACCTCAACAGCGCAGAGCCGATACATATTTTTTACGGACTTCGCGATTCGCTTTCAAAGATATCACTGGCGAGCTATTTTGCGGAGGTAATGCGCTTCTGCATAAAGCCCGAGGCTCAGAACGGAGATATAATGCGGCTGCTGCTGAACTGTCTGCACTTTCTCGAAAACGGGGAGCGTGACGAGCGTCAGCTGAAAGCCATATTCGAGTTCCGCCTTATGTCGGAGATAGGCTATATGCCCGATGTGGTAGCCTGCCGCAGCTGCGGATCATTCGAGCCCGGGGAGCTCTTTTTCTGTATCGCTGACGGCGGCTTTTACTGCTCGGACTGCTTTGAGAATGAGAGCGGTGAGAACTATATGAAGATAAAGCTGCCTGTGCTCAGCGCGGTGAGGCATATAGTCCTGAGCGACTTTGACAGGCTTTTCGGGTTCCGTGTGTCGGAGAGCACACAGGAAAAGCTCTCGGCACTGGCGGAGTCGTATATGCTCACACATCTGGAGCGCAGCTTCGGGACACTGGATTTTTACAAAACTATCGTATAAATCATAATTTATATTTGTAGGGGCGGATATTATCCGCCCGAAATTACACTTGCGCTTTGTAGGGGACGGCGCGGCTAACGGCTGCACGTACCCTCTGTCAGCTTTGCTGACATCTCCCTGCACAGCAGGGAGTCACTCGACGTCCCTCTTCCGAAAACAATTCACTGGATTGTTTTCGGAATTCACCCTTGCGGAGCGCCTGTCGGATACGGGGCGCTGCCCCGAGCCCCGCAAGGGCTGTCAGCCCTTGACCTGACCAAAGGGTTGTGAACCCTTTGGAATCCCTTCCTTTGGGGTTGGCGTAATCAATGCATAAATTATGATTTACAACAGTAAAGGATAAATATGGATAAATATTTGAAAACACTTGAACTGGACAAAATACTTGAAATGCTTGCGGAGCTTACCTCCAATGAGGAAACACGCCGCATGGCACTGGCGGTACGTCCCGACAACGACCTTGAAAGAGTGCGCTATGAGTGTCTCAAGACCTCGCAGGCCCTGTCTCTTTCGGTGCAGTTCGGAACACCGCCTTTCAGCAATTTCAAGGACATAAGCACTGTCGCGGCAAGAGCAAAGTCGGGAGCTGTAATATCTCTCAGCGACCTGCTCGATATTGCGGCTATGCTCAAACAGATAAAGGCTCTCGCGGACTGGTACGCACACTGCGAGAATATGGAGACAGAGCTGAGCTACCTCTTTTCGCGTTTGCAGCCCAATGACTGGCTGCTGGAGAAGCTGGAGCGCTCAATAATCTCCGAAAACGAGATATCGGATGCGGCAAGTCCCGAGCTTGCGGCTATACGCCGCAAGATAAACCGTGCGGGTATGCAGCTCCGCGAAACTCTCGACAAGATGATAAAGAACAAGACCACTCAGCAGTACCTGCAAGAGGCTAACGTCACTATCCGTGATGGACGCTTCGTTCTGCCCGTAAAATCGGAGTACCGCGGACAGGTCAGCGGTCTTATCCACGATACCTCCGCTACGGGTCAGACTATATTTATCGAGCCTATGGCAATAGTTGAGGCGAATAACGATATCCGACTCCTTGAAGCCAAGGAACAGGAGGAGATAGAGCGCATCATACACCAGCTCTGCCGCGACTGCGGAGAATACGCGGATATACTTGCGGAAAACTACAAGGTCTGCACAGAGCTGAACCTTTACTTTGCAAAGTCGAACCTTGCCGCAAAGCTGAAATGCTCTCTCCCCGAGATAACAGGCGACGGAAAAATGCATCTCAAAAAAGCCCGTCACCCCCTTATTGACAAGAACAAGGCTGTTCCCGTGGAGATAAGTCTCGGCGAGGACTATCAGGCGCTCATCATAACGGGTCCGAATACGGGCGGTAAGACGGTAACGCTGAAAACGGCGGGGCTTCTTGCGGCTATGACAATGTGCGGACTTCTTATCCCCGTTGCGGACGGCAGCAAAATATCGGTCTACGACCATATACTCGCTGATATCGGCGACAGTCAGAGCATAGAGCAGAACCTCTCCACCTTCTCTTCACATACCAACAAAGTAATAGAGATACTTAAAACTGCCGACGAGCAGTCACTTGTGCTCCTTGACGAGCTTGGCTCGGGAACTGACCCTGTAGAGGGTGCGGCTCTTGCGATATCAATTATACGCCGTCTTATGGAGAGCGGCGCAAAGGTAATGGTAACTACCCATTATCAGGAGCTTAAGGTATTTGCTATCGACAGCGAGGGCGTTGAGAACGCTTCATGTGAATTCGATATAGAAACTCTCCGTCCCACTTATAAGCTTATAGTGGGTTCACCGGGTAAGTCAAATGCTTTTGCCATATCCGAGAGCCTCGGTATGCCGTCGGATATCATCGAGGATGCTAAAATGCGCGTCAGTGAAGCAAATACCCGTCTTGAGGAAGTCATCGGAAAGCTTGAAGCAGCTCGAATAGAGCTTGAAAAGCAGAGGGACGAGATAACGCGCCTGCGTATACAGACTGCCGAGCATGAGGAGTCTATCCGCAGGGAGCGTGAACAGCTCGAAGCCGCAAAGGCTGATGAGCTTGAAAAAGCCCGTCTCCGTGCCATGACAATTATCGAGCAGACAAAGGCGGAGTCCAACGAGCTCCTTGACGAGCTGGACAAGCTCCGCAAGGAAAAGGATAAGAAGGATTTCAGTGCAAACGTATCGGGCATGAAGTCAAAGACAAAGCAGAGCTTCAACAAGATGTACGACACGGCAAATCCCGTGGAGAAGCGCGATCCCAACGAGGGCTACGTGCTTCCGAGGAAGCTGCGCCGCGGAGATACGGTATATGTCGTTGATCTCCAGCGCAAGGGAATAATCTCGGGTGAGCCCGACGGAAGCGATTTCGTATACGTTCAGATGGGCGTTATGAAAACGAAGATGAATATATCCCGTCTGCGCCTTGAAGAGCCCGAAAAGGTCACTGTGGGCAGCAAGTCCATACGTCCGAACCGCAAGATGAACAAGGTGGGCGTAAAGGCTGAGCGCAGAGGCAAAATGGAGCTCGATATACGCGGCTGCGCCTGTGATGACGGAGTTTATCAGCTCGATGCGTTCATAGATCAGGCGGTAATGTCTAATATCTCAACGGTGACTATAATCCACGGCAAGGGTACGGGACTTCTCAGGCAGGCTGTGCATAAGCGCCTGAAGTCGCACCCGTCGGTAAAGGCGTTCAGGCTCGGTCTCTTCGGAGAGGGCGAGGACGGAGTTACGGTAGCCGAGCTGAAATAATTGTGCAAATAACTTTTTTGGCGGTCGGGAGCTGCTGGGCGTTTGCGTAATTGCCCCGAACTACAAACACAAATTCTGTCAAGACCGCCGTTTACGGCGCTTGTTACAGTCTTGACTGAATTTGTGTTTGTGGTATAATAAGCAATTGCGAACGCCGTAGGCTCAATCAACCGCAAAAACCTTCACATACACAAATTATCCAAAGGGGGGACGATATTGAACAGACTGGTTGATAAGCTTGCCATACTCACTATTTGTATGATGAGCCTTTTTATGTCGGACAGCTTCTCTGAGCCTGTTATCGTCACTCTTGTGACCATAGCCCTGTCGTCGGCGGCACAGCTGCTCACGGGGAAGCTCATTGCCTGTGTCATTATCATGGGCTGCTCGCTGCTGTGCGGAGCTTTCCCGCTTTTCTTCTGCACTGTGCCGCTGATGCTTTACGATGCCCTGTGGGAGAAGAAATGGTGGCTCGTCCTGCCCGCGTCTCTGGTGATATTCAGGCTGGATACTCTGTCGGCAGGACAGATAATGATAACCGCTGCTGCCATTGTTGTTACTATAATAGTATATAACCGCATTTCGGGACTTGAAGAGACAGTGGAAAAGCTCACTCAGCTCCGCGACGAGGTGGCAGGCAAGAACCGTCAGCTTTCGGAGCAGAACATGAGACTTGCTCAGGCTCAGGACAACGAGATACACCTTGCAACTATGAAGGAAAGAAACCGCATAGCCCGTGAGATACACGACAATGTGGGGCATATGCTCACCCGTTCGCTTTTGCAGTCGGGAGCTATACTCGTTATCAACAAGGACGAGCAGCTCCGCGAACCGCTGGAGAGCCTGCGTTCTACACTTGACAGCGCTATGACGAGTATCCGCGAAAGCGTTCACGACCTTCACGACGACTCCATAGACCTGAAAAAAGTCATAGAGGAAAGCATAAGCACTGTTGACAGCAGGTTCACGGTGAGCCTTGACTGCGACGTAACCGGGAATATGCCAGGCAATGTTAAGCTGTGCATCATAGGTGTGGTCAAGGAAGGACTGTCAAATGCGGTCAAACATTCAAACGGCGACAGGATATTCATAGTTATCCGCGAGCACCCTGCGTTCTACCAGCTAATGCTGGAGGACAACGGCAGCTGCTCCGAAATAAAGGAAAGCGGCATAGGTCTCAAGAATATGCAGGACCGCGCTGCCGCTCTCAGCGGAAGGATAAGCTTTACGCCGTCACCCGAAGGATTCAGGATATTCATGTCTGTCCCGAAGTAAAGGAGTACATATGAACATTATAGTTATCGACGATGACAAGCTGGTAGCCTTGTCTCTTAAGACCATACTCGAAAGCACGGGAAAGGTGACCGTTGCCGCCATGGGTGAGAGCGGACAGCAGGCAGTGGAGCTTTACGGCAGCATCCGCCCCGACGTTGTCCTTATGGATATACGCATGGACGGCATGACAGGTATAGAAGCGGGAGAGATTATCCTGAAAAATTTTCCCGACGCACGTATACTGTATCTGACCACATTTTCAGATGATGAATATATTGTCAAGGCATTGAATATGGGCGCGAAGGGTTATATACTCAAGCAGGACTTCGACGGCATAGCTCCTGCGCTTGAAGCGGTGATGCGCGGTCAGAGCGTTTTCGGCGAGAAGATAATCACCAAGCTCCCCGAGCTCATGGTACCGAAGGAGAAGTACGACTTTGCCGCTCACGGCATAAGCGACAAGGAGCGTGAGGTGCTTGAGCTTGTGGCAAAGGGACACAGCAACAAGGAGATAGCAGGTCAGCTCTTCCTCAGCGAGGGAACTGTCCGCAATTACATAAGCAGTCTGCTGGATAAGCTCTGTCTCCGCGACAGGACACAGCTTGCAGTATATTATTATACTGAGGTAAAGGGCTCATATTAATATATTTCAACTAAAATATTTGCTTGACATAAGCTGTAATTTGTGGCATAATGAGAGTGTATAGCTATGGTATACTCGTGAGGAAGCTTCGCAAAAACGGAGCAATAAAAATGAGAGGAGAGTTTTACTATGCTTAAAAAAATGGCAGGCGGTATCGTTTCCGCCATGCTGCTGGCAACATCAGCTGTCTCGGCAATGCCCGCAGGGGTAATGACAGCTGCAAATGCTGCTGACGGCAAGTTCAACTACGTTGACGCACTGGACAAGTCGCTGTTCTTCTATGAGGCACAGCAGGCAGGACCGCTCCCCGAGTGGAACAGAGTAGAGTGGAAGGCAGATTCCGCTATGCAGGATCCTGTTCTCGGAGGCTGGTTCGACGCAGGCGACCACGTAAAGTTCAATCTTCCTATGGCTTATTCGGCTTCTATGCTGGCATGGGGTCTCTATCAGTACCCAAACGGTGTTGAAAAGGCAGGTCTCAAGGAGACCTATGAGAACAATCTGGAATTCGTCCTGGACTATTTCGTTGACTGCGACAAGGGCACCGAGGTAGTATATCAGGTAGGTATCGGTAAGCACGATCACACATGGTGGGGACCTGTTGAACTCCTTGAATACGGTATGGAGGACAATTCTCATTCTATCGCAGAGGCTCGTGCGGCTCTGAAGGGCTCAAAGGGCTGCTGTGCAGTCATCGGTGAAATGGCTGCGGCTCTGGCATCAGGTGCAGCTGCACTTGACGGTTCTATATCAGCTTCAAAGAAGGCTGATTACATCAAGCACGCAGAGAGTATGTACAAGCTTGCCAAGTCATCGCCCAGCGACGATGTTTACAACGAGAGCGATGCACAGGGCTTCTATATGTCACATCACTGCTATGACCAGCTCTTCTACGCAGCAAACTGGCTGTATATCGCAACAGGCGAGTCCTCATACCTTGACGACGCAAAGAGCTTTATCCCCAATCTGGGCAAGATGCTGGGCGAAGGCGATGTAATAGCTTATGGCTGGTCACACTGCTGGGATGATAACCTCCAGGGCGCTATGCTGCTCTATGCTATAAATACAAATGACGCAGACGCTATCAAGCATGTCAAGAAGCACTGCGACCGCTGGGTAAACGGCGACGAGGCAAAGAAGATCCCCGGCGGGCTCCGCTGGCTTGATACCTGGGGCTGTCTCAGATATGCAAATACATCAGCATTCATCGCTACAGTAGCAGGCGACACCATACTCAAGTCAGAGGCTGACACATACGCTGATTTTGCCGAGACTCAGGTTAACTATGCTCTCGGTGACAACCCGACCAAGCAGAGCTACGTTGTAGGCTTCGGCGATAAGTATCCACAGAATCCTCATCACCGTACAGCTCACGGTTCATGGAAAAACTCTGTTTATGATCCCGATTATACACGTCATATCCTTTACGGTGCCCTCGTAGGAGGTCCTGCACAGGACGGCTCATATAAAGACGACCGTGAAGACTTCATCAACAACGAGGTCGCTACAGACTATAACGCAGGCTTCACTGCAATGCTCTGCAAAATGATAGACAAGTACGGCGGCACAAAGGATCCTAATTTCCCGGAGCCCGAGGTACATGACGGTCCCGAGTTCTATGTAGAAGTTCTCTCCAAGGGCGGCGATGCAAGCGGACAGACTATCAGCTTCAAGGTTACTAACCACTCCGCATGGCCTGCAAGAGTTCAGGACAACATTTCATTCAGATATTACATGGATCTCAGCGAGGTCAAGGCACTGGGCAAGAGCCCTGAGGATCTCGTCATCCGCTGCGACCGTGACCAGTCTGCTATGTACTCCTCAAAGGGCTACAAGACAGCTGAGATCTCAAAGCCTATCCAGTACAGCGGAGATATATACTACATTGAGGTAAATCTCCCTGACGGACGAGTTGTGCTTCCTATATCGGAAGGACAGCAGCAGTGCGAGATACTCCTTGCTCTCGTAATGCCTGACTACGGCAGCGGCTGGGATTCATCAAACGACTTCTCTGCACAGGGCGTAGGCAAGAGCGCTAATTCGGCTGACGGCATGGCAAAGGGTGTTATAACTCCTTACGTACCTGTTTATATCAACGGCAAGCTCTACTACGGTGAAGAGCCCGACGGCACAAAGGCTGACGGACTCGGCGGCACAGGCAGCGACAGACCAAAGACCACAACTACAACAACACAGCCCAAGGAGACAACAACTACAACTTCAAAGGAAACTACTACTACAGAAACAACTACCACTACAACATCAACAACGACTACTACTGAGACAGCAACTACTGAGACAACAACTACTACAACTACAGAGCCTGTTCAGAATGAAACCACTACTACCAGTACTTACGGCGGCCCTGCAAGCGGCCCCGGAGGCGGTCCTGACGTTGATGAACCCAACAAGGTAGCTGATGCAGACTACGGCGACGCTAACTGCGACGGTACTATAGATATGGCAGACGCTGTGCTTATCATGCAGGCTCTGGCAAATCCCAACAAGTATGGTGTAAACGGTTCAGACAGCAAGCACATCACAGAACAGGGTGCCGCAAACGCTGACGTTGATACATCAAGCAAGGGAATTACATCGAATGACGCGCTTCAGATACAGCTGTATCTGCTTCACAAGATAGATACTCTTGTTCCGAAAAAGTAATAGAATAACTGAAAGCTCCCCGAGAAATTCGGGGAGCTTTTTTGTGCATTATGACAAATTGCGGAAAAGGTATTGACAAGTATATCGAGGTGTGATATACTTATATCACAGTAAGATATATCGAACTGTGATGTATCAAATCATGATACATCACACCATGATATAAGGAGTGTTGAGAATGAACGAAAGACTTGAGCGAGTCTACATCCCCATGTCGGAAACTGCCTTTTACATACTCTTCTGTCTCCGCGAGGAAATGCACGGGTACAGTATCACACAGAAGGTAAAGGCTATGACCGACGGGGAAGTGGTGATAACTCCGGGAACTATGTACGGAAGCTTATCAAAAATGGAAAAGGACGGTCTGATAAGGTTTGTCCGTGAGGAAGAAAAGAGAAAGCTCTATGTGATCACCGAAACAGGCGAGGAGATCCTCGGAATAGAAATAGCGCGTATCAAGCGCTTGTACAGAAATATAGGAGGCAACTGATATGAGTGACAATGCAAGATTGACTACACATAAAATATTCCTTCTTCCCGATTACGAAAAAGAAGGAGAGTATCTTACGAAAATGCACAATGTGGGCTGGAAGCTTGAAAAGGTCTGTGCCTTTTCCCAGCACTTTGTAAAATGCGAGCCCGAAAACGTCATTTATAAGCTGGATTATGTTGCAAATAACACCGATTATCCCGAGTATATCAGAATGTTTGCGGATTACGGCTGGGAGCACTGCGGCAGAGTTGCAGGATTTGACTATTTCCGCAGGAGCGCAGAGGGGCTTTCCGAAAAGGAAATGGATATATTCAGCGATCCGCAGTCAAAGCTCAACATGATGAAAAGAGTGATAATTACAAGAATGACTCCGCTGCTCATAATATTCTTCCTGACGATATTACCGAATCTCTATTTATTTGCGATAAATTCACCAAGATTCGGAACATCAGGTCTTGTAGGGCTGCTCGTGTATATATTCCTTTTTATTATCTATGTTGTGTTATTCGTTTACTGTATAAGAGGATTTCGGAAGCTCAGGGATAAATACAAGGAATAGCAATAAAAAGCTCCGAAGTATTACGCTTCGGAGCTTTGATGTTTTTATTCAGATACCGCAATCCTCGTATTCCTTCCACTTTTCATAGTAGAGCTTGTTGCTCCAGCTGCGGAAGAGGATATATGCTACGGATACTATTACAAGGAAGATCGCGCCCAGTATGGGGAGCGAATCTCTGAACATTCTCTTTGCGGGACAGATCTTTTGTTTCTTGCGGCTCATAATGTTATTCCTTTGCTGTTAGTTTGTGCTGTTTGAAGAACCGCCGTTCATCTCGGCAAGAAGTCTCTGGAGCTCTGCGTCTACCTTAGCCTCAGACTCAAGATCCCTGAAGGTATTCTTGAGCTCGTCGCCTGTGCCGCCTGTAAGAGCGTCGCCTGCGATCTCTGTGAAAGCAGCAGCCTCAGCTTCCTTGCGTACTACCTTTTCTTCCATTCTCTGGAACTTGTCAAAAGACGAGTTGGGATCGAAGCTGCCGGCAGCCTTTGCAAGGCTCTTCTGTGTGTCAGCCATCTGTGAACGTGCGATAAGCATTGCCTGACGACTCTTGGCCTCTTCAAGCTTTGACTTGAGTACCTCTACCTGATCGCCGATAGCGTCTGTCTGAGCAGAGATAGACTCGAACATTTCCTTATAATTTGCAAGATCCTCGTCAGCCTTGACCTTTCTTGCGAGAGCCTGCTTTGCAAGGTCCTGATCGCCCTTTGCGAGAGCAGCCTTTGCCTTTGCTTCCCAGTCAGCCGACACCTTCTGAGCGTCGAGGTACTTCTTTTCAGCGAGGCGTTCACTTGCCTTTGCCTTGCCGTAATTCTGGGTAGCCTTTGCCAGCTCTGTCTGCATATCAATGATGATCTGCTTCACCATTTTCTCAGGATCTTCGGCTCTGTCGATAAGATCGTTTACGTTTGCCTTGAGAAGGTCTGATAATCTCTGAAATACACCCATTTTTATAATCCTCCTGTTTCATGTAAAAAATGTTTCATAGGCACACCCCTTGTGCCACAAGAACATTATATGTCATTGGGCTGTTGTTGTCAAGGAAAACGCTGCCGATTTCATCTGATTTTCATTTATCAGAGACGTTTATGAACACATTATTACATATTTATTCCTCGTTTTTTACCTTTCCGTTAACAGATTTGCAGCAATGTTGAAAACTGTATCCTTTTGCAGAATGATATCAGCGAGATGTTGTGGGAGACCCTGTGTTTTCCGCCGGAGCGGCTGAACTCCCATGTTTCTATTTTAACCTGAAACCTCTCGTTTGTCAATATTTTTTTGTGAAAAATAACATCAGAGCTTCCCCACAGAAGGAAAATGCATATTTTTTTACTTTCAGGGGATTAATATACAGTGCAAGTATTGACAAAAACAGCAAAATGTGATAAAATATAGTTCATTGCAAAAGAAGCTTCGGTTTCGGAAGCAAGACTATTGACCACTCCCAGCGGAGTTGAGGCCATACGGACAGCCGGGTCAAATGCCGAATGCCGATATATCGGCTGGCAACTTCTGTTGCCTTATTGATTCGACTGTATGTCGATAAAGTTTTTATAAGTTCTCATCAGCTTGTGAAAGGTCAATAAGAGTAGTAAAAGGTAGTACTTGCTTATATAGACTCTGTACCGTTAATGAAGTTTCTGCGTGATACACGTATATTTCATGCACACAATGGCTGATAAGGCCTTTTGTGTGCATTTTTGTTATATAAAGGTGTGTTTATTATGGAGAATAAGCTTAAACTCTACGGGTTCAATAATCTTACGAAGTCATTGAGCTTCAATATATATGATGTCTGTTATGCCAAGACGGCGCGCTCGCAGCAGGAGTATATCGCCTATGTTGACGAGCAGTACAACTCAGAGCGTATAACGGATATAATGACCCATGTAACAGAGATGATAGGTGCTCAGGTGCTCAGTGTTTCCCGTCAGGACTATGACCCTCAGGGCGCTTCCGCCACGTTCCTTATCGCGGACGATACCATGATACCCGCAGGGGGCAGCGAGACCGTAGCTCACCTTGACAAGAGCCATGTAACCGTGCATACCTATCCCGAGTTCCATCCCGATACGAGCATAGCTACCTTCCGCGTGGATATAGATGTAGCTACCTGCGGCAAGATAACGCCTCTTACGGCTCTTGATTATCTTATCGGCAGCTTTGATTCAGATATAATCACCATGGATTACAGAGTGAGGGGCTTTACACGGAACCTTGACGGCGAAAAGCTCTTCATAGACCATGATATCACTTCCATACAGAATTATATAGACGAAAAGATACTTGACAAGTACGATGTTGTGGACATAAACGTGTATCAGGCAAATATGTTCCACACAAAAATGCTCATAAAGGAGCTTGACCTTCAGAATTACCTGTTCAATACAGATGTGAACGAGCTTCCGCCGAGACGCAGACTTGAGATAACCAATGCGCTCCAGCGGGAGATGATAGAAATTTTCAGCGGAAGGAACGTGTTCGGAAATGGCTGAGCTTTCCCAGACCAGTGCGCCTATTTACGAAGCGCTGAGAAAATTCCGCCGCATGAGGGTAGTGCCCTTTGACGTCCCGGGACACAAGCGCGGCAGAGGAAATATGGAGCTTACCGAGTTTCTCGGCGAGGACTGCATGAATGTTGACGTCAACTCAATGAAGCCCCTCGATAATCTCTGCCACCCCGTATCCGTGATAAAGGACGCGGAAGCGCTGGCAGCCGAGGCTTTCGGAGCTGCAAACGCCTTCTTTATGGTGGGCGGAACTACCTCTGCGGTTCAGAGCATGATAATGTACGCCTGCAAGGAGGGCGACAAGATAATCATGCCCCGAAATGTCCACAGAAGCGCTATAAA
>NZ_CAMKRR010000060.1 GCF_946415235.1 uncultured Ruminococcus sp.
CTGCCTGCTGACCGCCGAAGCCGCCCCACTGCTGGGCACCGCCCTGAGCTGCGTCACCGCCTGCCTGCTGACCGCCGAAGTTGAAGCCGCCCTGCTGGCCGCCCATATTCCAGCCGCCCTGCTGAGCGCCGCCCTGCTGAACGTCCTCGTCAGCATTTACTGCCGGACCGCCTGCACCGCCGAGCTGTACATCGCCCATGTTCCAGTTACCCATGTTGAAACCGCCCTGAGCTGCGTCACCGTTCTGACCGCCCATGTTCCAGTTGCCCATATTGAAGCCGCCTGCGCCGCCCTGAGCTGCGTCGCCGCCCATGTTCCAGTTACCGCCGCCGAAGCCGCCCATGCCGCCGAAGCCCATGCCTCCGCCGCCTTCTTCGTATACCTTACCTGTTACATAGATGCCTTTTTCGTAATCGAAGAGGTTGTCGGGATCGGTAACCAGTGAGATGACCTTCATGTTCTTGTATTTGTCAACATTTGTTGATCCTACGAAGTATGTCTTTGTTACGACCGAGCTTGCTCTGCCCTGAGAGTCAACAGCGATAGCACGTACAACTGCTGCCTTGAGGACGCCCTCATCGGGAGCGAGGATATCTGTATAAGCCGAGATATCCGTTCTTGCGCTGAGCTTGTTGGGCTGGCTCGTCATGTCCTGAACTGTGATAGGACCTGTATATCTCTCGGAAGAGGTCGTAGGATCGCTTCCGTCAAGTGTATAGTAAACTGTTGTGCCCTGCGGAGCTTCAAGTGTGAGGGAGAAACTGCTGTTGTAGAAACCGCTTTCTGCGGAGAAGCCGGGAGTTCTTACTGCGTTTGACCCCTCGGGAGCTGCGTTTGCAGCATCGGGAGTTGTGGAAAGCACATAGAACTCGCCGCTGCCGTCGGGATACTGACCGTAGGAAGTATCCTTTGCCATATCATCAAATGTGATCTGTGAAGCTATATTTCCCGAAGCGTCTGTAAGTGTGAGGGTCTCACCGCTTGTGGAAAGTCCGAAAGGAGCTATAGCCGAATTTGTCTCGCCTGCTGTGCCGTCACAGAATACTATCTTTCTTCCGCCTGCCTGAATGGTAGTACCTGACGGGAATGTGAAGCGGTAAGGAGTATCAGCCTTGTCACTTATGCCCCAGCCGCTGATATCAACAGCGCTGCCCGAGCTGTTGTAAAGCTCGATCCAGTCATATGTGCCGCCGTCGGGAGCGGTATAGGTGGAATTTTTCGGACATACCTCATTGATAGTTACAGAGCTTGCTGCATACGCCTGTGTAACAGGGAAAAGTCCTGCTGTTCCGAGGAGCATTGCAAGGCTTACTATGCCTGAGGCTGTTCTTCTTGCTGATTTTTTGAACATAACGTATCCCTCCATAGTGATTTTTCATGTAATCTTAATATCGGACTCACAGAGTCCTCATACGTTTTTCATCTTGTGTACATGATACAAAAGCAATCTTAAAATAATCTTAAACTTGTCTTGATTTCCAAAAGTCCTGTTTTAAGGTAAAAAAAACGGACTATTTCACGTTATTTCGCAATTTCAGTATATCACCTTAGACAATCTCTGTCAACGAGAACAGCAAAAAATGCACATTTTCAGCAAAGATAGCAAGAAATGAAATGTTCCGAGGAGAAAATTTTATATCAAACGCCCCCGGAAATAATATAAATTCCCCTTGACTGTTATAAAATTTTAGGGTATTATTTAAATATGATTTCCTTATAAATTTAATGAGAGATTTCAGCCTCCCGCACGTCTAATAAGTGAGGGAGAGCATCCTGAGAAAAAAGGGGGGACGCTCATGGACAGCGGTTCTTTACTATACCGCCGTTACCTCGACGGTGATGACGAGGCTATGGTGGAGCTTATCCGCGTATATAAAGACGGACTTATACTCTATCTCAACGGCATAACAAGCAATCTGAGCCTTGCAGAAGAGCTCATGGAAGATACCTTCTTCAAGCTCGCTGCAAAAAAACCTCGTTTTTCAGGAAAAAGCTCCTTCAAAACATGGCTTTATACCATTGGGCGCAACGCAGCACTGGACGGTATGCGTAAAAGCTCCCGCATCTCCGATACTCCTCTCGAAGACCGCTATGATATTTCCGATGAGCGTGATATAGAACAGGATTATCTTCGCGAGGAACAAAAGATCTCACTACACAGGGCTATGGAGACTCTAAGCTCGGAATACAGACAGGTGCTGTATCTCACCTTTTTTGAGGAGCTGAGCAATGCCGAGGCTGCCGCTGTAATGAAAAAGAGCAGACGGCAGATAGAAAATCTCCTGTACAGAGCCAAGCTCGCGCTGAGATCAAAGCTTGAAAAGGAGGGCTTTGAGTATGAAAGACTATAAAGATGTAGCTAACAGTGTTTTTCAGCGCCGAGAAGAATACCTGAAAGAAAAGGAAAGAAAGAAGTCAATATTCGTAAGACGTTCCGCACTTGCAATGAGCTGCTGTCTCATGCTCGCAGTATGCTTCGGCATATGGCGCAACAGCAAGCTGAAGCCCGAGCTTCCGCCTCAGATAACAGATCCTGCCATAGTTACAGATATTGTTACCTCAGGCACAGCAGCAACCACTCTCACAACTTCATCCGACACTAAAACCACTGTATCAGCCACAGCTACAAAGAATACTACTGCAAAGGCGACTTCTGCGACCGCTTCTTCTCTTGCAGACACTGTTACAGCTTCACAGACAGGCAGCACAAGTATGGTACCTGCAGCTTCGGGATCACCGTCAGCTACGAGAACAGAGACGACTGCCCGTACATTAACGGAAAGAACAACATCCACACGAAATACGTCTCCGATAAACACAACAGCTTCCGAATTGCCGCCGCCTCCTCAGACAACTATGACAGTTCATGAAGATGTGACGACAAAGCCAAACTTAATCACGACTGCCCGATGGACAACTCCTGCCTATACATCTTCATTTATACGTACAACGACCACACGCGAAACAACTATACGTACAACAACTTCTGTGCGTACAAATACTGTACGTACAACGACAACTACACGTACAACAAGCACTTTTGCTCCGCGAACGACTACGACCTGCCGTGAGGATGTCACAGTCATAGCAACAACGACCGCAGGAACAACTTCTCCGTTCGATATGACGACATCTCTGCTTACAACGTCGATCACCCCGATCCCGACCACAACGCACCATGGGGCTGACACAACTGTCATCGCAACAACTACCACAAGAATGACGACTACGGTCAATACAACTACATTTACACGCACAACGACGACAACAACTACTACACTAACCACCACAACAACTACTGCATTAACAACAACCACTGCAACTGCGACACAGTTACAGCCCATTGATACAGAAACGACAACTGCAGCAGGAAATGTATTTTACGTAAACGATACCTGCTACACGCTGACAGGCGAGACCGCTCCCGATACGGACTACTCCGACGAAGATTGTATCTTCGAGGGAAGCGAACCTGTTCCGTACAAGGTCTACCCTTACGGCGATCAGGACATAAATTATATCTGTCTGATATCCACGGAGGACGGTGCACCGCGGTATGTAGCCATAAATCGCTCATACCCGCAGCAGAGACCAAAAAGCGAAGCAACAGATGTCTCTCCGCAGGATGTACGTACACCAAAAAAGATGTAATTACTTCCTGTAACATTTTGTGTCGGAACAACGCTTTTTACAATGTCGAATATCCCCGTATTTGCCGCAATATTTGGGCAGTACGGGGATTTTTTGCACAAGTTCTTCATTTTGTCCACCTAATATTTATTTTATCGGTTGTTATCAATTCATATATTATTTATAATAAAGATAAAGCAATAGCGGATTGCTTATAAGATGTCTGCAACTTGTGCGGGCAAGCGCATGGGATATTGAAATTTGGAGTGATAAAATTGAATAATGTCAGTAATGACAGACTTCTCCGCAGTTTTAGGGCGCTTGCCCGACTGCCTGCGGAAAAGTCTGTATTCAAGCAGATCAACTCTTAAGGACAATGGTGGGAACGTTCGGCTTTTGGAACTGTTACCCCTCCCATATACACAGATCCCGTAAAAACGGTCGGTGTTTCCACAAGTCCTTTGAGAGCTTTTTATTTCTGCCGAAGGGGCTTTCCCCTGAGCAGATATCCGCTTCGCAGGGAGCTTGCCGCGAAAAGCTCCGTGTGTACAGATATGCTTACCCTGAGAAGCTTCACGCACGCTTTCGGGAACGGGAGCGTTAAGGCTTCATTAACGGCGAGGCTTGGCATTTGCACAAAGACAGACGGCCCCTCTCCCGTCTGTCTTTGTCCTCGGCGGTTTTATCAGATTTAGGTTACAGAGACGCTTTATATAATATGCGGCAATATCATCCGATCTGCCGCAATACGTATCTCACCCGGGCGTTAAAGGTGAGAAAAAACAAGTCAACAGACCCGCAGGTGGGGAGCTCTGCACTTTTACTCCCCATCCCTGCATTCGGGTTTGCTGTTCCGCAAGTCCTGACGGGATAGCTCGGGACAAGCGGAAAATACAGTATCACTAAGAGATCGTGCCAAACACTTTACAAAGACTATAGGCGGTCTTTGTGATATATTGCTGTTAATTCCTTTTCTGCTATCCTTCCTTTTTGTAAGAGGGCAAATCAGAACAGTCTTATCTCCTTGGGCGGTGATAGGGCTGTTTGCTCTTTTACAGGGAGATACCCACTATGTCACGGAGAGGTATGCGAAGTCCGCCGCAGAACACCATCTGCCCCGTGGCTTCCTCGATAAATCTGACGTTCCCCGACACGGTAACGTACTTCCCGCCGCTCTTATGCTTGTCGGGAACGAAATATGTGACCCTGCAATAAGGCTCCGAGGCGATACGTGCGCCGAGAAGCCTTATTTTTTCGTCCAGCTCCGCAGCGTCGTCCTCGCAGAGCTCGGCTTTGGCGTCCGTATGCCTTGCCGTTTCGTCAAGAGCGTCCTCGTAGCCCGTAAGAGCCGCAAAGGGCGCGAACTGCGCCGCACGGTTGTATCTCGGCATCTGCGGTCTGCTCTGCGAGACATGATGCGGCATATTGATTATATCATCATACTGCTCCGACATGGCGAAGCCTCCTTTCGCAGATGGATATGCAGTGGCTGATGCCCGCATCGCCCTCTGCATATGGTCATTCATAATTCATGTATCATTCGCGGGCGCACACTGTGCGCCCCTACAAGCTGACGGCTAATAGCTGACAGCTCGGCGCAAAAGCGCCGCACTACGCCCTGTGTCCGCCTATCTGCTGATTTCGTGAACGGGCAGTAGCTCCCTCGCAGAGATTTGTCCCGCGGAGCACCGCGTTTTTTCCATAGCGCTCCTTCATTCTCAGCATGGCAAGCTGCAGGCTGTTCTCACGGCGCAGCTCCTCTTTTTCCGCATTGCGGCGGCGCTCCTCTTCCTCAAAGTCGGTAAAGAAGTCCAGCTGCCGAATTTCCTCGCGGACGGACTTTGCGGGAACTATCCTGTTGGCGCAGACAGTCAGCCTGCGTACCAGCAGCAGGTCGTCTGCGATACGGTCGAAAAGCTCCATAGCCGCTTCGGTGATGAGCCTTGACGACGATACGGGAGCTTTCAGGTTTACTGTCCCGTGGGAATGTACGGGAACAGGTCTGCCGTAATGATCGAGCCTTACCTCCCCAGTATATCGCTCCATGATATAGCTCCTGCGGAGATTTTCCACGTCATAGCCTATTGTCAGGGTGAGCTGATCCGTTACCATGCCCTTCCCCGCAAGCTCAAGGGAAAGCGCGTCTGCCATTTCCCATGCTATGAGCCTTACGGTATGGCAGGGCGTCGCCTCCTGCAATACCTGCCCCGAGCTTATGCTGTTAGTCTCGGGGCGGTAGCTTTTTATATCCGCTATAGTGCAGGGCTCCCAGCCCCACGCATGGTCTATGAGGAGCTCTGCGTTGACGCCGAACATCCTGTACAAAGCCTTCTCTCCGAACTCCGAGGCGGACATACGAGCGATATCCCCCATAGTGAATATGCCGCAGTGCTCAAGCCTGTCCGCATAGCCCCGCCCCACACGCCAGAAGTCCGTAAGAGGGCGGTGCTCCCACATAAGGCGGCGGTACGACATCTCGTCCAGCTCCGCGATACGCACGCCGTTCTCGTCTGCGGGCATTTTCTTCGCAACTATATCCATAGCGATCTTGCACAGGTAAAGATTGGTGCCTATGCCTGCGGTGGCGGTTATATTGGTATTTTTCAGCACGTCCCTTATAATTGTCATGGCAAGCTCCCGCGCAGTCATGCCGTAGGTCTCAAGGTAAGCCGTAGCGTCGATGAATACCTCGTCTATGGAATACACATGGATATCCTCGGGAGCTATATATTTCAGGTAGATCTGATATATCCTTGTGCTGTATTCGATATACAGCGCCATTCTCGGCACTGCCACGATGTAGGAGAGCTTCAGCGAAGGATCGGCGTTCAGCTCGCTCGCCTTGCACGACTCGCCCCTAAATCGTCTGTGCGGAGCTCTGTATCTTCTCTCCGCGTTGACCTCTTCCGCTTTGGCGACCACCTCAAAAAGCCGCGGTCTTCCTGGGATGCCCACAGCCTTCAGCGACGGTGATACCGCAAGACATATGGTCTTTTCGGTGCGGCTCTCGTCAGCCACAACAAGATTCGTATCCAGCGGATCGAGCCCCTTTTCGGCACATTCCACGGAAGCGTAAAACGATTTAAGATCAATGGCAATATATATTTTTCCCATAGCTGCCTCCTATCGAACATCTGTTCTGTTTATATTATACTACTCCTGCTTCTCCCTGTCAAGTCATTTCAAAAAGAAAATTTGTTCCTTTTTCAGCTTTTTATCCAGGCTGTAATACCCGCCATTTATCGCGCAAAACCATTGCTGATTTATATATGTAACAAGAAAGTCTTCTTTTCATTGGCTATTTTTTACAAAAAATTACGGATTAGCTATCTTAATCAGTTGCATAAGATTAATTGACAGTTTTCACAATAGATGATATAATTTTAATATGGGGACTAAAACATATCAGACAGCCGAAAATGGCTGTCTTTCGCACAAATATTATATCAAAGGCATCACACACAGCAATTTTCAAAGCGTATACCGAAAAGCAGATATTACAAAACGTATAGTTCCTGACAAATTTATTAGGGAGATGTGTAAACATGAATCAGGATTCTATATCCTTCGATCTTGGCTGTAACTTCGATTACAAGCTGTTCGATTTCGTCGATCAGTATGACAAGAAGCACGCCATCACGAGCTTTTTCGGAAAGCTCAAGCACGACGGTCTTCCGGGAGGCCGTACAGCTTCCATCATTCCTGACTTTACAATGGATCAGCTCGCTGATTACGTTAAGGAATGCCAGAAGCGCGACATCACGTTCAATTACCTTATCAATCCTCTTTCAATGGATCAGAATGAGCTCGATCCTGATATGGGTAAGAAGATCCGTAATTTTATCCACACTATGTACGATATGGGCATCAAGGCTTTCACGCTCAATTCCCCTATCCTTATAAAGTACGTAAAGAGAGAGTTCAAGGATGCTTTCGTAACTCTCGGTCTCTACGCTTACCCCACAACTATCCAGCACATCGAGTACTGGCGCAACTGGGGCGTTGACGAGATCACTCTCGACCACGGCTTCAACAGAAGATTCGATCTTCTCAGACAGCTCCTCACACAGTACAAGGACACAGACCTTCATCTCCGTGTCATCGCTAACAATCTGTGCCTGAGAGAATGTCCCTTCCGTCTTGCACACGGCTGCTTCGTAGGCCACTCAGACCCTGAAAAGTTCTCTATGGACTATTCACTGGTAAACTGTGCATACAAGAAGGTAACACATCCTGCTGCTATACTTACAGCTGAATTCATACGTCCCGAGGACGTTCACTACTACAGAGAGCTCGCTGAGGAGACAGGCAACAAGCACTTCTCCATCAAGCTCATCGACAGAACAAGAACAACAGATTTCCTTCACAATGTAGTAAAGGGCTATATGGAAGAGTCCTACGACGGAAATCTTCTTGATATCGTAAACTGGCCGCGCGCTAAGACTATCGCTACACGTCCCGACCAGACAGATCCAAACTCAGCTGCTGCACAGCCGCAGGCAGCTCCCGCAGGTGCAGCTCCAATGGGTATGCCCGCAGGCGGCCCTCCTCCGTGGGTTATGGAAGGCAGACCTCCGAGACCGGGTGAGCCTGAGGAATGGGCAAAGGCACACGGTATCACAGCTCCTCCCGCAGGTATGCCTCCTATGGGCGCAGGCGGCCCTCCAATGGGTATGCCAGCAGGCGGTCCTCCTCCGTGGGTAATGGAAGGCAGACCTCCAAGACCCGGCGAGCCTGAAGAGTGGGCAAAGGCACACGGCATCACAGCTCCTCCCGCAGGTATGCCTGCAGGCGGTCCTCCTCCAGGAGTTCCTCTTATGAGATGGGCTGACAGACTCAAGCCCGAGGCTATGATGAGATACGGAAGAACTATGCATCTTCCCAAGATCTACGTTGACAACAAGAAGCTCGACGGCTTCCTTGAGCACTTCATCAATAACAATAACTGCTCAAAGTCACTCTGTGTAAACGATATCCTCGAAGAGGGTCAGACAGCTCCCAACGCTTGTGCACACTGCAGCACATGGGCTAAGAAGGTCATCTCCTACGACGAGGCTGAGGTAGCACAGTGGAAGGAACTCTGTTCAGGTGTACTCCAGAGCATCGAGGAAGGTTCTATCTATAAAGACTGATTTTTGTACATACGGAAAAAGCTGTACTGCATTCAATGCGGTACAGCTTTTTATTTATTTTCTGTTTTTATTGCCCGTCAAAAGGAATACGAACTCAAAACGCGTCCCCTTTCCTATCTCCGAATATACGAATATCTCACCGCCGTGAGCGCGGACTATCTTCTGAGCGATAGACATTCCCAGCCCTGAGCTGTACATGGAAGTATCACGGGTCCTCGATGAAAAGCGCTCGAAGAGCTTTGGTATCTCCTCCTGCGGGATACCCTTTCCGTTGTCTGAGACCGCAAGAGTGGTCATAACGGGATTTTTCGTAAGCTCGGCAGTTATCTCCGTACACTCCGAATGGTCTGCGGAGTTCTTGATGATATTCTCTATGGCCTCGCAAAGCCAGCCCTTGTCGCACATTATCCTTATATCGTCGGGAAGCTCTGAGCTGACCGATATGCCCTTCCGCCTCAGGAGCGGCGATATGCGCTTTACCGCAAGGGCAAACACATCCGATACGCTCAGCAGCTCCATGTTGTATTCCACGGTATTTGTGTCGAGCTTTGCGAGCTTTATTGCTTCGATAACAAGGTTTTCCATGCCGTCGAGGTTGAGCTGTATCTCGTCCGAGAGCTTGTCACGCTGCTCAGCAGGGAGGTCCTCAAGCTCGCTGAGCATATCCGTATTAAGCCGTACTACTGCAAGAGAGGTCTTTATCTGATGTGAGAGATCGGTCAGGAAATTCCTCAGGAATTCCTGTTCGCTGCTCAGCTTGAGACTTGTGTTCCTCATGCACTCCACCAGCTTTTCCGCGCTTTCGCATAAGCTATGGACAGTTCCGAGATCCTCGCCGTAAAGAGTTATGGCCTTTTCCGTATCGTAAGCCGCGTCAAGGCAATCCTTACGCAGCTTTTCAAGGTCGCTGAACACTGCCATGACCTCACGCTCCGAAAGGACGAACCACAAAAAGGATACTCCCGCCATAAAGCCGAAAAGCACCGAAAAAATCGTATGCTTCACCTTTCCGTAGCTGTGCATCGCCGCAGGGGGAATGTCCCTTGATATGCTGTATTTCCCGAGCTTTGCCTCGCCCTCTGCCACAGCTTCTTCATCGGGAGCTCCCGTGAATTTTCCGCCGCCTGCAACGGAAAGCTCCGCTTTTATCTGCTCTCTGACGATGATATCGGCACATTTTTCAGCCGTGAAATGTGCCGCGGCAGCCGACAGCGCAAGCATTATCAGGAATATGAGAAGAAGTCTCCTCGGAGCACGGTTGCTTATAAATCTGTCCATTTATAGCCCATTCCTCTCTTTGTCACTATCCTGCCGCAGCCTGCCGACCTGCTGAGCTTTTCGCGCAGACGGCTTATATTGACGGAAAGAGTGTTGTCGTTCACGAATATTCCTTTTGAGTCCCAGAGGTATTCCAGTATCTGATCGCGGGTGAGATACTGCTCGCGGTTCATCATAAGATAGCTGAGGAGCTTCTGCTCCACGGCTGTCAGCTCCATTTCGGGAACATCGGGTATACGCCTCAGATTGGCACGTATGCGCGAAAACAGCTCTCTCAGGCGGAAGGGCTTAGTTATATAGTCGTCGCCGCCGCTGTCGAGTCCGCGTACTATATCGCCTTCGTCGTCGCAGGAGGTGAGGAAAATAACGGGAGTCTGTATCGTTTTTCTAAGCTTTTTGCAAAGCTCTATACCGTTCCCGTCGGGCAGCAGGATATCAAGTATGATAAGGTCTGCATGAGGAGCTGCGGCTTCCGCAGCAGCTGCTGTACGGACTGCCGTTACCCTGTATCCCTCGGTCTCAAGGGCGAGCCTTATGTTATTGTTCAGAGTCTCATCGTCCTCTGCAAGGAGTATCGTGTTCATAGTTCACCTCTGCCTTTTTTTCTTATTTTAACATACAGCATAAAAAAATGCAACTGTCAGAAAAATTTCGTATTTGTAATGTTACTGTAAGATTAGTGGATTATACTATAGTAA
The DNA here is from genome assembly GCF_946415235.1 of uncultured Ruminococcus sp. GTDB lineage: Bacteria > Bacillota > Clostridia > Oscillospirales > Ruminococcaceae > Ruminococcus. Next base: position 10,739 of record NZ_CAMKRR010000060.1, read on the forward strand.
ACTAAGGAACGGAGGTCTGCTCTATGGACAACAATATCATCATAAAAACAGAAAAACTTACCAAACAGTACGGTGAGGGCGAGGATATGATATACGCTCTCAACAACGTCGACCTTGAAGTGCACAAAGGCGAATTCATCGCCGTCACAGGCGAGAGCGGCAGCGGCAAGACCACCCTGCTCAACTGCCTCGGCTCTCTCGACCGCCCCACAAGCGGCAAGATAACCGCCTGCGGCAGAGAGCTGACCGAACTTGACGACAAGGGGCTCTCGGCTTACCGCCGAAAGAATATCGGCTTTATTTTCCAGTCCTACAACCTTATCCCAGTGCTAAACGTGGAGGAAAATATAGTCCTCCCCCTCAACCTTGACAACACCTCTCCCGATATGAACTTCCTCAATGAGCTCCTTGAGCTTACGGGACTTGACAAAAAACGTCTCAACTTCCCTCACGAGCTCTCGGGCGGTCAGCAGCAGCGTGTAGCCTTTGCAAGGGCGCTCATACACAAGCCGCAGATAATCCTTGCCGATGAGCCTACGGGAAATCTCGACAGCAAAAACAGCCGCGAGATAATCTCCATACTCAAAAGCTCCATAAAGAAGTACGCTCAGACGCTTATACTCATCACCCATGACGGAAGTATCGCATCACAGGCAGACCGCATCTGCCGCATATCAGACGGTGTGCTTTCCGAATAAGGAGGTGCGGACATGAAACATCTTATATCACTTTCCTTCAAGTACATACGCAGGCAAAAGCTCCGCACGTTTCTCACCTTCATGTGCATAATGCTCTCGGCGTTCATACTGTCCACAGTATGCGTTTACGGCAGCAGCATTTACACTACCGGCTACAATTACGCCGCTGACGAGAGAGGTCTGTGGGAGCTTGAGATAAGCCCATGGACAGGCAATGACGAAAAAGCCATTGAAACTGCCAAGAACCATGCCGTTGTGTCTGATTATTACCTGTCAAGATTCGAGGAAATACACTTCAGCGGCGCTTTCACCGAAAGCGGTCAGGGCCGCCTCGGCAGATTCAAAATATCTGACGGTAAGAATTCCTATACCACAGGCTCGCTTTCTGTCAACAAACGCGAAGGAAATACCGATCTTCTGCCAAGTCGTGACAGACAACATAATAAGGTATATAAAGAAGAGGGAGCTATAGTGCCCTATATTTTTCGGAATATGGGCTATTCCGAAGGCGATACGCTTAACCTGACCATTACTCCCTTCACCGCAGTCTACGATGAGACCTCGGATATAATGAAGGAGATACGCGCCGAACTCAAGGAACAGAACGGCACTGTATTAACACCGGGTGAAAAGGGCTTTGACGACCTTCCGAAGGATATAAAGAAAAAGGCACGGAACAGCAATATCAGTGCCATGCTCCAGGAAAAAGGCGTTTCCTTGCAGGATACCCCACTGGCGGATATACAGTACGGCGAACCTCTGGAAATATCGGTCAATATTTCGGGATTTACGCAAAGAACACCATTAGACGGATATGAATATTACTTCTCAATTACAAACGGCACTAAAACCAATATCAGCTTAACGGATATACTGAACGACAATCCAGAACTGGCTTACGGAGGCAATTCATTACTTTACATTCGTCTTATTGACAATTTCGACTACGATGAAGCACTTAAAATGCTCTTTACAGACCTCGGCTATGATTATTCCACGAAATTCTATGAAATGCCCGTGGAGACCAACGAGCTTCTCCTTGCTCTCGAACTGAAGAGCGCTTATGCAGTATACAAGGTGATGTTCATTATCATCGTGCCTGCACTGCTTGTACTTCTTATAGCGTGGTTCATATCAAGATTTGTTATCGACAATACCTTTGAAATGGCTGTACAGGAAAGGAGCACCCACTTTGCGGCTCTCCGCATCATAGGAGCTTCAAAGCTTCAGATTGCGGCTGTAGTATTCATAGAAGCGATTTTCTACTGCCTCACAGCTGTTCCGCTGGGTGTAATATCGGCTGTGCTCCTCTGCAAAGCCTCCTTCACCGCATTCAGAAGGAGCGGACTTGATATGTTCGAGTTCTCGGCAAAGCCCTCCTTCATATTCCTCGCCGCATTCCTCGTGGTGATAGCAATATTCATATCAGCCTATACCTCGGCTATGTGGGCGGCACGAAAGCTCTCACCCGCGGAGGCTCTCAACTTCGGCAAGCCGAGAAGCAGCAGGCGTAAGCTACACAAAAGGAAGTCAAAGCTTTATCTCAGCGCGAAGAAGTTCCTCAGCAGATACACAAGGAAGAATATCGGCGTCGCAAAGGGACGATTTGTTATATCGACCATAACAATGGCTCTCGGAGTCCTCATGTTCACTATGACCTCGCTGATACTGCTGCTGGCGTACTCTGAATTCAATAAAGTAAAGAACAAAATTGAAATGGTTGACTTTCAGGTGTTTGAGTTTGCAAGCAGCGATCCTGAATCAGACGCAGACAAGTACTTCGATGATCCCGAAATATTCTCGAATTATAAATTATATGGACATAATAATTACAATCTCAGCACAAAAGAAGGCTCTGACAGGCTCGCCGCTGAAAAGCTCAGTACAGGCAATCGCAAATCCGCAAGCAGCTGCTTCCTGCACGCAGTAGATGAAAACGGGTACAAGGAGCTTGAACTTGATACCATTACAGGCATGAGCTATCAGGAATTTGAGGACAGGGACGAAGCTTTTTATAACAACTGTGTTTACGGCGCACCTGATGAAATGGAATATATTGCCGACTATACACCAAAGGAGAAATACGAACGCTCCTACACTGCTCTGAAAAAGGGCTGTGACCTCTTTACCGTAAACAATGAAAGCTTCCATATAACAGGTATCGTCGTGTCCGAGGATACACAGTATGCTATTATAATACCGCTGAAAAAAGCCGTGGATTACGGTATGCGCTATAATATTGATCTCACTGTGAACGGCATAGAAAACTACGATGCAGCTCTTGAGCGTTTTGAAGATTTCAAGGACAACGAAAACTACTCCTACGCATATAACGAGTTCACGTACAACACGGGACGCTTTTCATTCATAGGCGCTATAGCAAAGACAGTTCTCATATTCCTCGTTTCCATATGGCTTGTGGGAATACTCTCAATGATAAACTCCGTAAATACCAGCGTTCTTAACAGGAGCCGCGAGCTCATGATGCTCAGGAGCGTGGGTATGACAAGGAAACAGCTCCGCAGGAGCGTACTCCTCGAAACCGTTATGTTCTCCGCAACTGCGGCTGTATCGGGAACTATCATCGGCGTTGCGGCATTCATTATAACGTTCGGCGTCGACGAATTACGCAAACCGACAGCACTGACGGTCATTCTGCCTGTGGTGATCGCATCTCTCGCGCTTAATATAATCATAGCACTTCTGTCGGCTCTTCCCGCAATAAGGAGTCTCGGCAGAGTGGAATCCATTGCACAGGCTGCAAACGAATAAAAATAAAAAGTGCAGCTCATAAGAGCTGCACTTTTTGATTGCGAGCAAAGGAAAGCAATATAGTTAAGGGGGGATAAGTATATGATATGTTTAAGTTAAAACTCGTAGTTCAATAATAAATAATGAAGTATGATTAGGAAATGATATTTAAAAAAGGAAAGTTATGTTTTGTTGGAAACTCATTATTTAAAAAACGTACAAATAATAACTATATTGCTGCCTTCATAGCTGCCCATCACAAGCAACTGACATTATATTACCATAGGTCCCTTGAAATTTCAAGACCTTTTGCGTAAACTGCATTTTTTCTGCGTGAACTGTGGTTTTTTGTTAACAGATTATGAATAATCATTGGCTATTCTACCACCTGTATACAGCAGCCATTATCATCTGTATAATAGCTCCCCCGCAGCTGCTTCACTATAAATATCATCTCATATTTCAAGCAGATACATTACCTCGCGGACAGCCCTGCCGCCGATATTGTCGTCCATGTATTCAGCCGTGCCCCTGAAACCATGCTTCTCATAAAAGCGTCTTGCACGGGTATTCTCCTCAAGCACCCATAACAGTATACGGCTGTAGCCCTGAGCTTTGAGCTCAGATATACAGCGCTCCATGAGAGCAGAACCTACTCCTTTGCCAATATATTCGGGCAGAAGATATATAGTGACGATCTCGCCGTATTCCCTGAACTTTTCCCATCGTGAAGCGCCGAAGCTTGCAGTACCGACTATCCTGCCCCTTTCAAAAGCACCTATCTCTGTCCTGCCGTTCTCAGTGATATTTCCACCCCATTTATCCTTCGGGCGGCTTTCTATCCACTCCATAGGGATAATATCCCTGTAGGCGAACTTCCAGCTTCTGTAGTAAAGCTCCCTGATCGACGGAAAATCGTCATTTTTCATGATCTGTCTTATTTCCATGATACCACCTGCCAGATTATAGTAGACTTAATTGTAGCATATAAAAAACTGCAAGTCAACACTTTGTACTTGATTTTTTAATATATTTATGATATTATGAGGATAAGGAACTGAGAAAGGGGCGGTGAAAATGGGAAAATCCTACAGGTACAGATGCGAAGAATGCGGCTACGAAGAGGAGTTCTTCGTCGGCGGCAGCTATATGGCAAAAAACTACAACAGGCGCGTTGAGGAAGCCGAGGAGGAACTCAGAAGCGCCGCCCTGTACGGTAAATTCGGCGAAACTATCCAGCATATGATGAAATACGAGCGTGAAAAGGTCTATATAAACTGCGATACAGATCTGTATCAGTGTATGGACTGCCGCAGCTTCTCTGTCCAGATGGCAAAGGAGCTTTCCCTCAATAACAGCGATTTCACCCTTTCGGTGGAGTTCAGACACGAATGTCCCTCATGCCGTTCAACGCTTATGAGAAAAAGCCGCGGCTCAATAACCTTCTGTCCACAGTGCAAACGGTTTACAGCACAGCTGGTAAGTATGGGAAAATTTGACTAAACCAATGGCGTCTGCGAGTGCAGACGCCTTTTTGTATCGACTTTTAAGAATTATTTTCCTCATCTGTTTCATCCATACCCGAATTTCGACTGATCCGCTCTTTAAAAGCCTGCAATATCAGATATTTGGCCTCTTCCATAACATCAATGCCATTGCTCTCAGGTTTAAATTTTATAGTCACATCACATCCGTTTGCCTTGGTGATTATCATTGGTCCGTCGGGTGAGTCAATAACCTTGAACCTATTATTTTTATCGTTGCTGTCAGTCATAATATGCCTCCTGTATCTCACGCAATTCAATATAACAAAAAGCGCCTGCTGATGCAGACGCTCTTTTGGCTCCCCCTGCCCGGCTCGAACGGGCGACAACTCGGTTAACAGCCGAGTGCTCTACCAGTGTAAGTGTTTTATACCCAAAAGTGTCAAATCTTCACTTAATTCTGAATATTTGATTAATGCAATTATATCATAAATAAAGCATAATTTCAAGACCAATTTTTTAGATTAGAATCAAGATGAATAACAATGATTATTTACAACAAAAGATAAAACACACTTTATATCAAAAGTTCAATAAGTGTCTTTCTGATCTGTCCGATATCATACGGTTTTGCAAGATGGCCGTTCATTCCAACAGACAAAGCAAGTTTTTTATCTTCCTCAAACGCATTTGCAGTTACAGCAACTATAGGAATATCAGCTTTTCCCTCATCCTTTAGCGAACGTATTCTTTTTGCCGCTTCATAGCCATCTATAACAGGCATTTGTATATCCATAAGAACAATAGAATAATGCCCTGCATCAGCTTCTGTGATCTTTCTGACAGCACTTTCTCCGTTTTCGGCAATATCAACTGTCAAGCCCATTTCTTCAAGAATTG
>NZ_CAMKRR010000061.1 GCF_946415235.1 uncultured Ruminococcus sp.
CAGTGATAGGGTGTATCCTGATTGGAGCCGGAACATTGCTGATGGTTCTGTGATATAAATTCTGATTTACCTCAGCAGTCCATAATTCTCAACTTGTAAAACGCCGTTCCCTACAGACAGAAAGGCAAAATATGTCAAATATAATCGAGATAAACAATAACAGCACCGATGTGCTTCAAATATTCGCACTGCTGTCCGAGCCGCAGCTGCTCCACTATTTTGAGCCCGAACCGGGACTGTTCATAGCGGAAAGTCCCAAGGTCATTGAACGGGCTCTCAACACAGGCTACGAGCCATACGCTCTACTCATGGAGCAAAAGGACATTGACGGACAGATGAAGGAGCTCCTTCCGCGATGCGGTGAAGTTCCCGTATATATAGCGGATTTCGACAATATAACCGAGGTCACAGGCTTCAAGCTCATTCGCGGTGCTCTCTGCGCTTTCAGAAGGAAAGCTCTCACACCTGCGGAAGAACTGTGCAAGAACGCACGGCGCATAGCGGTCCTTGAAAATGTTGTAAATCCAACCAATATAGGCGCTATTTTCCGTTCGGCGGCAGCTCTTAACATGGACGCTGTGCTCCTTACTCCCGCCTGCTGCGATCCGCTGTACAGGCGCTCATCAAGAGTAAGCATGGGTACGGTCTTTCAGATACCGTGGACATACCTTGCAGACAACATCGGGTACCCGCAGCAGCTCCGCGATATGGGGTTCAGGACAGCTGCAATGGCTCTCAGTAATGAGTCGGTAAGTATCGACGCTCCCGAGCTCAGAAGCATCGAAAAGCTTGCTGTCGTTCTCGGTACCGAGGGCGAGGGGCTTGCGGAAAAAACTATTGCGGACTGCGACTACACCGTAAAGATACCAATGTCTCACGGTGTCGATTCGCTCAACGTAGCGGCAGCCAGCGCAGTTGCTTTCTGGGAACTGGGCAGATAATACGGTCATTGCTCTTCGGAGTATGAATATATAATGATATGGGGTAATCAATATGAAATTCTATTTTAAGCAAAAGGTATTTACATTCAGACAGCGCTCGGAGATATTTGACGAGCAGGGCAATGTCGCTTTTACTGCGGTGGGAGAAATAATATCCCTCGGACGTAAAATGCACATCTATGACAATATGAAAAACGAGGTCGCGTTCATACAGCAGCGGCTGCTCAGGCTCCTGCCAAGATTTTCGGTATATATCGGCGGACAGTATACTGCCGATATAGTAAAGGAGTTCACTCTCCTGAAACCGCGCTATTACATTGAAGGCATTGACTGGCAGATTAACGGAGATTTCTTTGAGCACGACTATTCCATATCCTGCGGCGGACAGTATATCGCTTCGATACACAAGCGCTGGATGTCATGGGGCGACAGCTATGAGATAGACATCGCATACGACAGAGATATCGTTATGGCTCTGGCTGTGATAATAGCCATTGACTGCGTTATAGACCAGTCTCAGAACAGCTGATGCGAAAGGAGTTTCGTTATGCAAAAATACAAATGGGGCGTTATCGGTACAGGCAAGATAGCCCATACATTCGCAGCTGCGCTTAAACACAGCGAAAAAGCCGAGCTTTGCGCCGTTGCTTCAAGAACTGACGAAAGGGCAAAAAAATTCGCAGAGGAGTTCGGCTTCTCGGAATACTACGGCAGCTACAGGGAATTTGCGGAAAAAAGCGATGCAGAGATAGTATATATCGCTACTCCCATGGCTTCACATTTCGACGATGCATGGCTCTGCCTTGAAAACGGAAAGAATGTGCTGTGTGAGAAGTCTCTCACCATCAATTCCGCTCAGACAAAAAAGCTCCTTGCTTTTGCAAAGGAGAAGGACCTCTTCTTCATGGAGGCCATGTGGATGAAGTGCCGTCCCGTCTACAAAAAGATGAAGGAGTGGATAGCTGCGGGACTTATCGGCGATATTGAGTACATCAAGGTTGATTTCAGCAACTTTATCCCCTATGACCCAAACGACAGGCTCTTCCGCGCCGACTGCGGCGGCGGCTGCCTGCTTGACCTTGGTATTTATCCTATAACTCTCACTCATGACCTGCTTGGTATGCCCGATGAGATAATCAGCTCAGCTCATATGATGTACGGCATAGATATGAGCAATACTATCATTTTCAGGTACAAGAACGGTGCTTTTTCATCTATGGACAACGGTTTTGAGATACAGCTCCGCAATAATGCCGTAATTTCGGGTACAAAGGGCTTTATCACACTCGGCAACTGGTTCCACTGCACCCATGAGGGAATACTCTATGACCGCAGCGGAAAAGAGGCCGAGCGCTTTGTGCGTAAGGATGATATCAACGGCTATGAGTACGAAATAGCAGAGGTACACGGCTGTCTTGATGTGGGACTTAAGGAAAGTCCTCTCGTTCCTCACAGCGATACCATCGCAGTCATGGAGCTTATGGACCAGTGCCGCGCTCAGTGGGGCATGAAGTTAGCGAACGAATGAAAAAAGGAGCACTATGTGCTCCTTTTTTGATATTACTTCGTACCGAAGATACGGTCTCCTGCGTCACCTACGCCGGGAACGATATACTTGTCCTCGTTGAGCTTCTCGTCCATAACGCCTGCGTATATCTCTACATCAGGATGTGCAGTCTGTACTGCCTTTACACCCTCGGGTGAGCATATGATACACATGAACTTGATGTGCTTTACGCCCAGATCCTTAAGCTCTGTAATTGCTGCAACTGCCGAATTACCCGTTGCCAGCATAGGATCAACTATGATAGCGTCACGCTCATGGATATCATCAGGCATCTTTGCATAGTACTTTACAGGCTCCTTTGTGACAGGATCGCGGAACAGTCCGATATGTCCTATCTTTGCGGCAGGTACGAGAGTCGTTACGCCCTCTACCATGCCGAGTCCTGCACGGAGTATCGGAATGAAAGCAAGCTTTCTTCCCGATATTATCTTCGTTTTTGCTACAGCAAGAGGAGTTTCAAGCTCTATCTCCTTCAGCGGAAGGTCTCTTGTAGCCTCATAGCAGATGAACATTGCTATTTCCGATACAAGCTCGCGGAACTCCTTTGTACCTGTATTCTTGTCTCTCAGAAGTGAGATCTTGTGCTGTACAAGCGGATGATCTATTATGTGCAGCTCTGCCATATTTTAACAGCCCCTTTCAGTTTTTGGCTTCGATAGCTGATATAAGGTCGATACGTCTCTGATGACGTCCGCCCTCAAATTCTGTTGTAAGGAATATCTCCGCAAGCTCACAGGCAAGTCCCTGTCCGAGAGTTCTTGCGCCCATGCACATTACGTTTGCGTCATTATGCAGGCGTGTATACTTTGTCGAAAATGAATCAGCGCAGAGTGCTGCACGGATACCCTTTATCTTGTTGGCAGCGATCGACATACCGATACCTGTTCCGCAGATAAGTATGCCCTTTTCGCAATTGCCCGAGGTTATCTCAGCGCAGAGCTTTTCTGCCATATCCGGATAATCGCACGGCTCTCCGTTAGTGCCAAGGTCTTTCATCTCAAAGCCCTTTTCGGTGAGGTAATCCCTGACCGTATTTTTCATTTCCACAGCAGCGTGGTCACAGCCTATTGCTATCATGTTAAACATCTCCATATTATTACTTTTTATTCTCTAAGTCCTTTTCAGCCTTGACCTTCTGTAAATAGGATACTTCAAGCTGATCGGGCTCTGAAAGCTTTTTTGATATGCCTGCAAGACATACTCCTGCTGCACTTTGCAGCCGTCCCTGAGGGGGAGCTATGATAAATGCAGATGAACTGTATGCATTGTAGAAGTCGGCAGCTCCGTCGCCGCAGAGCATCGCTTCCTTTACATTGAAGGCGAGGAACTCCGCAAGCTCGTCACGTGAGATTATCTGCTCATCGGTCACCTGTTCAACACAGTAGCCGTCGCTCTTGTAGGTACAGGTGTACACGAGCTCTCCTCTTGCCTTCATTATGGCGCATATATGTCCCTTATAGGAAAGGTTATTACAGGCAAGTCCGAGAAGTGTGGATACTCCGCAGCATTTGATGCCAAGTCCGAAGCTGAGCGCCTTAACGGCCGCAACTCCGATACGTAGTCCCGTATAAGACCCCGGACCGTTTGCAACTGCTATGCCGCCGAGCTCAGAAAGCTCCTTTCCCGCCTGTGCCATAATGTCCTGTACTATGGGCATTATAACCTGTGAGTGAGTTTTCTGTGTATATAAGGTCGTCTGAGCAAGAAAAAGCTCGTTTTCCGAATCAAACAGAGCTGCGGAAGCTGTCTTTCCCGAAGTATCAATCCCAAGCAGCAGCAAATCTTCCACCGTCCTCGATTATTATTTCCCTGTCATTTTCTCCCACACTGTTGATAGTCACGAATATCGTATCCTTGGGAAGAAATTCAGTGATATTCTCCGACCATTCCACAGCCGCCACATTATCCTCGAAGGGATAGTCGTAAAAGCCTGTGGATTCGAGGTCCTCCTCGGAATCTATACGGTACATATCAAAGTGATAAAGAGTTATATTTTCACCGCGGTACTCGTTTACAAGGGCAAATGTAGGCGAGGTAACGCTGTCGCCCAGCCCCATGCCTATGGCGATGCCCCGTGTAAATGTCGTCTTTCCCGCGCCGAGACCGCCCTTATAGGCGATCATATCCCCTGCCCTGAGAAGTCCGCCGAGCTTTTCGGCAGCTTTTATGGTCTCCATAGGAGAATGAGTTATTATCTTCATATCTTATCAGAACAGTCCCGTGATATTGCCGTTTCCGTCGCAGTCGATATTGAGAGCCGCAGGAGCTTTGGGAAGTCCCGGCATTGTGAGGATATCGCCTGTGTATATTACCACGAAGCCTGCGCCTGCCGAAAGTCTTGCATCGCGTACCGTTATCTTGAAATTCTTCGGCTTTCCGAGAAGGCTCGGATTATCCGAAAGCGAATACTGTGTCTTTGCAACGCATATCGGAAGATCCCAGAAGCCGATATTTTCGATCTCCTTGATAGCCTTTTCTGCCTGAGCTGTGAAGGTCACGCCCTCGGCACGGTATATCTCCTTTGCTATCTTCTCGACCTTATCCTTTATGGTAGCATGAGTATCATAAAGGGGCTTGAATTTGTTTTCTCCGCAGAGGTCGATGGTCTCGCATACCTTCTTTGCAAGGTCTGTTCCGCCTTCGCCGCCCTTTGCGAATACTTCGCACATAGATACCTCAACGCCCATTTCAGAGCAGAAGTTCTCAACAAATTTTACCTCTTCGTCAGTATCTGTTGCAAATCTGTTGATAGCAACAACTACAGGAACATGGTACTTATGCATATTTTCAATGTGAGTTCTCAGGTTCTCGATGCCCTTTTCAAGAGCCCACATATTTTCCTTTGCAAGGTCCTGCTTCTGTACTCCGCCGTTGTACTTGAGAGCCTTTATTGTTGCGACAAGTACTACGCATGATGGCGCAAGTCCTCCCACACGGCACTTGATATCGAGGAACTTTTCAGCTCCGAGATCAGAGCCGAAGCCTGCCTCGGTAACTACATAGTCGCCAAGCTTAAGTGCAAGCTTTGTTGCGCGCATGGAGTTGCAGCCGTGTGCGATATTGGCAAATGGACCGCCGTGAATGAATGCGGGTGTATTCTCAAGAGTCTGAACAAGATTGGGCTTGAGAGCATCCTTGAGAAGTGCTGTCATTGCACCTGTGCAGCCGAGCTCCCTTGCGTATACGGGCTCGCCGCTGAGATTGTAAGCCACAAGGATATTGCCGAGCCTTTCCTTAAGGTCGGATATATCCGATGCGAGGCAGAGTATAGCCATTACCTCGGAAGCAACGGTTATATTGAAGCCGTCCTCACGGGGTACGCCGTTGGCTTTACCGCCAAGTCCAATAAGGATATTTCTGAGTGCACGGTCGTTCATATCCATGCAGCGCTTGAATAATATCCTGCGCTGGTCTATTTTAAGCTCGTTTCCCTGCTGAAGATGATTGTCGATCATTGCACAGAGAAGATTGTTTGCGGCTGTGATAGCGTGCATATCACCCGTAAAGTGGAGGTTTATATCCTCCATGGGCACTACCTGTGCGTAACCGCCGCCGGCAGCTCCGCCCTTCATGCCGAAAACAGGTCCGAGAGACGGTTCGCGAAGTGCAAGCACTGATTTTTTGCCTATTCTGCGGAGTGCGTCCGAAAGCCCTACACTTATGGTCGTCTTGCCCTCACCTGCGGGTGTCGGATTTATAGCGGTAACAAGTATGAGTCTGCCGTTTTCTTTATCGGCAAGCTTTGAGAAAAGAGCTTCCGAAAGCTTTGCTTTATAATGTCCGTATGGTTCGATGTCCTCTTCGTCGATGCCGAGACCTGCTGCAATCTCGTTAATGCGCTTCATATCGGCGCTCTGAGCGATTTCGATATCTGATAACATATCAAGGTCCTCCGTGTCAGTATTAATAAGAATATTATACCACGTTTTTCAGATAATTGCAAGTTCTGAAGCAAAATAATGATACGTATACAACAAAGAAGGCTGCACGTTTTCAGTGCAGCCTTCAATGATTTAAGAAAGAAAATGTGATAACTTCTGAATTTAATTAACCCTTTACACCGCCAAGTGCAACGCCTTCGATGATATACTTTGAAAGGAAGAAGTATGCAACGAGGATAGGCAGAACTGTCAGGAAAAGTCCTAAGTAAACAGTACCATACTCTGTTTTATAGGAGTCACCGTTAAGCAATGCTACCATCTGAGGCATAGTGAACTTCTCAGTCTTGGTATTGAGGATTGATGGCATGAACAGGGAGTTCCAGCTTGTTACGAAGGAGAATATCGCCTGTGTAGCCATAGCAGGCTTCATCATCGGTAAAACGATCTGATTGAAGATCCTGAATTCGCCTGCACCGTCTATTCTTGCCGACTGGAGGATCTCCATAGGAAGTGACGGTATCATATACTGCCTCATAAAGAATACTACTGTCGGAGCAGCGATGGCAGGGAGAATAAGCGGTAAAAGTGAGTTGGTCCAGTGCCACTTATACATCATGTTATAGAAACCGATACTTGATACCTGTGCAGGGATCATAAGTACAGCCATGATAAATGTGAAGAATGGCTTTCTGAGTTTCCATTCATAAGCAACGAGAGCAAATGCAGTCATTGTTGAGAAATAAACCGTACAAAGAGTTGCACAGCAAGCAACTATGATCGAGTTTTTGAAACCTGTGAAAGGATTGAATGACTGACTTGCAAAGTAGCTCCAGTTCATTTTAAGATTATGTCCCGGGATAAGTGAGAGAGCGTGCTGCTGTATCTGAGCTGAGCTTCTTGTTGCGTTTACGAGCATGATTATGAAAGGAAAGATACTTAAAACAGTAAGAAGTATACATACTGCATATGCAACTATTTTAAATGTATAGCTGCCTGCACTCTTTTTTACAACTGCCATTGATCTAATCCTCCCTTGGAAGCTCTCATAGCTTCCTTCTTTGCCTTCTTTATTTCCTTATCAAGCTTGATCTGTTCCTTATCACGCATTATGAAGAACAATACTGCTGAACACAATGCTATGATTACCCACATGATCATACTTGCAGCGGCTGCTCTGTTATAGATCCATTTGCCCGAGAAGGCTTGCTTGAATATGAACACACTTGCCGTAAGTGTTGCATTATCAGGTCCGCCGTCGTTGAAGCACTTTGGAATATCATACATATTAAGACCGCCGACAAGGCTGGTAACGAGTGTATACAGTAAAACTGTTTTAAGATTAGGTATAGTAATACGGAAGAAGGTCTGAACACCATTTGCACCGTCGATCTGTGCAGCTTCATAAATATCCGGGCTAATACCAAGAACACCTGATATAAGAACTATCATTGTATTTCCGTACCATGTCCAGAACTGAATAAATGCAACTATCAGCTTGGACGGCATTTTATTCGCGATAAAATTATAGCCTGTATCTCTGAGACCGGTACTTATAAGGAAATCATTGACAGGTCCTCTCGGATATGCAAAAAGCGCATTGAATAAGATCGCAACTGTTGCAGCTGTGATAATGTTCGGCATATAGAAAACGACCTTAAAGAAACCCTTACCTTTAATCTCATTGCTGTGCGATGTGAACCATGCAGTAAGGAGAAGTGCCAATGTTATCTGCGGGATAAAGTTGATTATCCAGATAACTATTGTGTTTTTAAGAGAGGTTTTAAAGGTTTCCATACTTAATACCTTCTGGAAGTTCTCAAACGGGTGCTCCAGGAAATGATAATTCTCGGGGCCGTTGATACCCTTACAGTCGGTAAAGCCGAGGATAGCTGTATAAATAGTAGGATACAGCGTAAAAATCAAAAAAGCAACAACAAAAGGAATACTGAATAGATATCCGTATTTCGAATAACTAATACCCTTGAGCTTCGTTTTCAAAGCCGTGAGCCTCCTTTATTTTTTGAAGATTGCTGTACCGCATTATCTGCGGTACAGCAAACTGACTTATGATTATTCTGCCTCAAAGTCGAGAGTTTCCTCTACGTTGAGCTTGAAGTCCTTGATAGCGTCTTCTCTTGACTTGTTACCCTCTGTGTACTGAGTAACCTGATCACGCCATGCCTTGTTGATGTGCTCATCGTAAGGTGTAAGGTTCTTACCGTTTGCGTAAGCGTTACCCTTTATGAATACTTCGTTCATATCCTGTCCGCCGAGGAAGTCGAGTGTTCCGTCAGACATATTGAGAACTGTCTCTGAAGCTACGCAGTCCTTAGTTGGGTTCTTAGGATCATATGTACCGTTAGCCCACATGTACTGGAGACCATCCTTTGTGCAGTTGAGTGTTACCCAGTCAATGATCTGTCCAACAGCTTCCTTCTTGTCGCTGTCCTTATTGCAGAGGAGCCATGTACCGCCCCAGAAGAAGCCTACAGGAGGTGTACAAACAGCCCAGTCGCCCCAAGTACCGATAGAAGTATCGAGTTCCTTGATAGCCTCGCCGTTTTCGTCCTTCTCGCCTGTTTCCTTCCAAGAACCACAGTTCTGGCCGATTGTGTAGTTGATGAGCCAAGCAGGACCGAAGTAACCGAGAACGCCCTTCTCTCCCTCGTCTCTCATATCAGCAAACCAAGCATCGCCCCAGTCTGTTGTGCTGTTCATATAGCCGTTGTCCTTGAGCTTCTTAGAAAGGTCGATGAAAGCTTCACGCTTAGGATCAATGTGGAGCTTGTCGTCAACGATCCAGCCCTTGTCAGAGCTGTTCTCAACAGCGTGCCAGAGGTCACCGTCACCTGAGATGATAGCGTAGCCCTTGCCCTTAAGAGTCTCAGCAGCCTCAAAGAACTTATCCCAGTTGCCTGAACCTGCACCGATTGCTTCCTCTACCTTGCTGGGCTCGTCTGAACCGAATGCATCCTTAGCAATAGAACGTCTGTAGATGAAAGCACCGCCTGTAGCCTGGTAACCAAGACCAACTACGTCGCCGCTGGGGTTAGTACCGATCTCTACTGAGTAAGGAGCGATCTTAGCTGCGTCGATCTCAGCGTCAACGTCGATTCCGAGATCCTTGTAAGGAGCAGCATAGTTGGACATATCGCCCTGTGTATACTTAAGAACGAATGCAGCCTCTGCACAGTAAAGGTCAGGAGCGTCCTTGCCGCCGGCCTGAAGAGCCTTATCAAGAGCAGGTGTATACTCGTTGTTTGTTGTAGGAATGTTTGTTACATTGATCTCGTACTTAGCTGCGAAATCAGGGTTGAGCTCGAGGAACTTGTCAACCATGCCGGGAACTTCCTTAGTGAAAGACCAAACATTGATTGTCTCCTTCTTGCCGTCGCCTTTGTCTTCCTTGGCAGCTGTTGTTGCTTCAGCGCTGTTATCGTCCTTAGCAGCAGTAGTTGTCTTGCTGCTTGTGTCGTCCTTCTGATCGCTTGTATTGCCGCCGCAAGCGGTGAAAGATGTGAGGATTGCAAGTGCTGAAATGACCGATAATACTTTTTTCATATTCTTGACCTCCATTTGAAAAATAGAATTGATTTATTTCCAATCAGCCTTTGGATCAAAGGCTGAAAAGAACGTTGTTTACGATAGACTCGAGCATTTCCTGTCTGCCGCTTGAGAGTGAAGCAGTAACTTCGCCCTTTTCAAGAGCATACTTTTCAAGAGATGCAAAGTCTGCCTTGCCTGCGATGATATCTGCACCGATGCCTGTGTTCCATGAAGCATATCTGTCAGCAACGAACTTGTCAATACGGCCGTCGTCGATGAGCTTGAGAGCTGCTCTGAAGCCGAGTGCAAATGCATCCATACCTGCGATATAGCTGTAGAAGATATCCTCGGGAGTAAAGCTGCCTCTGCGAGCCTTAGCGTCAAAGTTGAGACCGCCGTTTGTGAAGCCGCCTGCCTTGATAACTTCGTACATACACATTGTTGTGTCATAAATATTTGTCGGGAACTGATCTGTATCCCATCCGAGGAGCATATCGCCCTGGTTAGCGTCGATCGAACCGAATACACCATTGTCTCTTGCAACACGGAGCTCATGCTGGAATGTGTGCTGAGCAAGTGTAGCGTGGTTAGCTTCGATGTTCATTTTGAAGTCCTTGTCGAGACCGTACTTTCTCAGGAAACCGAGAACTGTAGCAGTATCGAAGTCGTACTGGTGCTTAGTAGGCTCCTTTGGCTTGGGCTCGATGTAGAAGTCGCCCTTGAAACCGATCGAACGTCCGTACTCAACAGCCATCTTCATAAGACGAGCCATATTGTCGAGCTCAAGACCCATGTTTGTATTGAGGAGAGTCTCGTAACCCTCACGGCCGCCCCAGAATACGTATCCGTTACCGCCGAGCTTTACTGTAGACTCGAGAGCCTTCTTGATCTGTGCAGCAGAGAATGCAAATACATCAGCAGAAGGTGATGTGCCTGCACCGTGCATGAATCTGGGATGATCGAAGCACTTTGCTGTACCCCAGAGACACTTCTTGTCGCCCATTGCTGTCTTCATATAATCTGTTACGATATCGAGCTGAGCGTTTGTTTCCTTGAGATTGCCGTACTCAGGTGAAAGATCACGGTCGTGGAAGCAGTAGTAATCAATTGAGAGCTTATCCATGATCTCAGCAGCAGCGTCTACCTTAGCCTTAGCTCTTGCAGCGGGATCGCTCTGTCCCCATGACTTGTCTGTTGTTCCGCAGCCGAACATATCTGTTCCGTCGCCGCCCATTGTGTGCCACCATGAAAGTGCGAACTTAAGGTGATCGCGCATCTTCTTGCCGTTGATCATTTCATCCGGGTTGTAGTACTTGAATGAAAGAGGATCAGTACTATCCTTGCCCTTATACTCGATTTTTCCGATGTTGCTGAAAAATTCCATTTTATCCTCCATTATGTGTTATAAATTTATTTTCAGAGTTGTGCATTTCTTACCGGTCAGCTTTTCGCTGAGCTCGTCGGGCTGTGAAGTTCCTGCGTAGAGGGTGAACTCACTGCCTTCCTTTACCCATTCGCCCTTTTCATTGACTGCCATTGTAGACCTTTCGGGAAGAGTGATCTGTACGACCTGACTCTCGCCCGCGTCAAGTGCGACTCTCTTGAAGCCGCAGAGGCTGTGGTTGGGAACTGCGTTCTCCGAATAACCTTTAATATAGAACTGAACTACGTCCTCTGTTGCACGGCTGCCTGTATTTGTAACCTTTACGGAAACAACGCCGTTTTCAAACTTAAGATCGGAGCATTCTGTCTCCGAGTAGGTCAGTCCGAAGCCAAAGGGATAAAGAATATTGCCCTTCGCATATCTGTATGTACGGCCCTTCATGCTGTAGTCCGAGAAATCAGGCAGCTTTGAAGCGTCCTCATAGAATGTAACAGGGAGCTTTCCCGAAGGAGATACCTTGCCGAAAAGGATATTCGCAAGGGCTCTTCCGCCGAGCTGTCCCGGATACCAAGCGTGGATAAGTGCGTCGCAGTCAGCCTCCACATTTATAGCACTGCCTGCGGCAGTAACGATGATGACCGGCTTGCCCTTTGACATTACTGTCTTTACAAGCTTTCTCTGCGACTCGGGAAGTCTCAGGTCGTTCTTGTCGCCTGACGAAAATTCGTTTCCTGTATCGCCCTCTTCGCCCTCAATGGTAGCGTCGAGACCAACAACAAGCACTACAAGGTCGGAATGCTCTGCAATGATTTCTGCCTCGGCGAGCCTGTCGTCGGGGAGACCGAGCTGCATACATCTGTCCTTATAGAGATGACATCCCTCGGAGTAGATGACTCTGCCGTCGAATGCTTCACGTATTCCTCTGAGGAAGGTCACATATTCGTCAGCCTTGCCGTTGTAGTTGCCCTCAAGCGCGGGAACGCTGTCTGCATTCGGTCCGATAACTCCGATAGTTTTATATTTTCCCTCTGCAAGAGGCAAAATACCGTTATTCTTAAGGAGCACCATGGATCTCTCCGAACATTTCAGTGAGAACGCCTTGTGCTCGTCGCAGGCTACGATATCGTAGTTAAGTCCGTCGTATTCCGTGGACTTGTCAAACATACCAAGCCTTACCCTTGTTCTCATCAGCTTTACGCAGGATCTTCTGAGATCCTCCTTTGTGATGAGTCCTTCATTATATGCAATAAGAAGGTGAAGATATGTATTTCCGCAGTTGAGGTCACAGCCTGCCTTGAGAGCCATGGCTGCCGACTCGGGAGCGGTCTTTGTTACACCGTGATTAGTGTGGAAATCTCTGAGCGCCCAGCAGTCCGAAACAAAATGGCCGTCGAAGCCCCATTCCTTGAGCTTGCCCATAAGGAAGCTGCTTGCACAGGCGGGTTCGCCGTTTACACGGTTGTAAGCGCCCATTACACTCTCTACCTTGGCTTCCTTTATAAGAGCCTCGAAGGCAGCTGTATAGGTCTCGGTCATGTCCTTCATGCCGCACTTTGCGTCAAATTCGTGTCTTGTTGCTTCAGGTCCGCTGTGGACTGCAAAATGCTTTGCACAGGCAGCTGTTCTGAGCACCTTGCCGTCACCCTGAAGTCCCTTGGCATAAGCAACACCGAGTCTGGAGGTAAGGAACGGATCCTCACCGTAGGTCTCCTGACCTCTTCCCCATCTCGGATCTCTGAATATATTAACATTCGGCGACCAGAGGGTAAGTCCCTTATAGATATCGCGGTCACCGTGTGCTGAATACTCGTTATACTTGGCACGTGCCTCAACAGAAGTTATCTCTCCCGCCTTATGCACTGCCTCCTCATCAAACATTGCTGCAAGACCAATTGTCTGCGGGAACATGGTTGCTGTTCCGGCTCTTGCAACTCCGTGGAGTCCTTCGCTCCACCAATTGTAAGCAGGTATCCCCAGCCTATCGACCTTGGGTGCATCATACTTGAGCTGTTCAGCCTGTTCTTCGACCGAAAGCCTGTCCGTGATGTCCTCGGCTCTTTCAAGTGCGGATAATGCTTCATTCATATACTTTTCCACAAGCATTCTCCTTTCATTATAATTTGCTTACAAAATCTTCAATAAATTTTTCAGGAGAATCCTTATGTCCTGATATCTCCCATACTTCCCTTACATAAGCAGTCTCGCCCGGCTGATAGGTCCTCAGCTCGCCGAGTATCTCGCATTCAAGGAAAAGATCATTTGTGTACGTTTCAAAATTGCAGCAGAAATCAGGATATTCAATTTTCTTATAGTCATCGAACGTGACCTTCATTACCTGCTGATCTTTTACGTAGATTATCTGTTTTCCTGTTACGTTGAATCCTGCTTTGAAAGGCTGCTTTTTCTTCGGATCCTGCTTAAGCACAGCATATCCGTTGTTGAGTTCAAATCGTTCGTCTTTTATGTCGGAATAGCTCCAGAGCGACATGGTCCTATTGGGCAGGAAGCCGTTATCGTCCTTACAGAGCGGGATCACTTCAATACCGCCCGCAGCCAGTCCGGTGACCGACCATGGAGCAAATTCAGCAGGTTTGTCAGAGCAATTGGTGATCTTGTTGTCTATTACCACGGAACTGCACTCGCCCATTGTCACTGTGATCTCAAACTGCTTATCAAATTTTGTCATTGCAGGTCTGAGCGTAAGCACTCCGTTGTCAAAAAACGACTCGATCTTTACATTATCGGGGAGATAGGTCTCGGGCATTACCTCCGGGGCAAGCCACATACGGTGTCCGCCGTATGCATACCACACGCCGTAGCCGTTGTTCATCTCGTAAAAATTCCTGTCGATGTCCTCAAAAAGCATATTAGTGCCGTCCGACGGTCCGAAGAAAACTATTCGCGGACCTACATCAGTAGTGGCGATAAGCTTTATTGTACCGTTATCAAGACAGACACACTTTCCGTAATTTTTATAATCGAATTCTTTGCAGTTAATAGACATCGTTTATCACCTTTCATTTACTCTGTAAATATTATAATACACTTAAGCAATTAATACTAATCAAATATTGCGACTTTTTTAATAGTTTTTGCTCATGAATTGCTAACATTTTCAGTTTTTTACCCAACCTACTTTACAAATGGTATGATTATAGTGTATAATATAGCTGAAAAATCGAGGTTTGCATATAAAATGCATACCGATTGTACGGACAAATATGTACCTTTCAGCATTATTTTTGATTACTATTTATTAAGGAGGTCAGTCATGATCAAGAATCTGTCAGGCGATTATGAGACAGTCGAGTACGAAAATCAACGCTTCGTCCTGCTTTATGACAACGATGAAGTTGAAGAATATCCTACTCACTGGCATAACGCCGTTGAAGTCATAATCCCTCTTCACAATGGCTTCACAGTGACTATCGGCGGGACAAATTATCATCTGAACGAAAAAGAGATAATAATAATCCCGCCCGG
The DNA here is from genome assembly GCF_946415235.1 of uncultured Ruminococcus sp. Lineage (GTDB taxonomy): Bacteria > Bacillota > Clostridia > Oscillospirales > Ruminococcaceae > Ruminococcus. The sequence goes on from NZ_CAMKRR010000061.1 coordinate 14,803, forward strand.
TGAACTTCATTCAATGCCTGCTCAGGAAGGGCGAAGGATAATTTTTCAGTGTGAAAACAGTATTATAAGTGACGTTCCGGCACTTGAAGCACTTATACCCGTTTTCTCAAGTCCATTCCACATAACCCCCTCACTGAGCAAGGAGCTTTACGTGCTCTCAAGAAAGAATATCCTGGATATCTATTCGGAGTACTACTCAAAATCCGCTCTTGCCGACGTAAGGATATATCTCTCCCTCGTGAATATCCTCGCGGCTGTGAGAGAATATCAGCTGACTATCGCTGCGGACGCTTTCTCCAGCGAGGTAACGGGCCGCGACGATACAAAAAAGTTCGGAATGGTAATGAAGTATATCAATCAGAACTACATGGAAGAGATACCGCTGGAAAAGATCGCCTATATCGCGGGCTACAGCAAGTATCACTTCTCACGTCTGTTCAAGAAATACAACAACGTTTCCTATATACAATATATAAACAGCAAACGTATAAAAGCAGCGGAGCGGCTGCTCATAGACCCTAACCTTTCCGTAACGGAAGTGGCTATGCGCGCAGGCTTTGCAAGCCTTACCACCTTCAACCGTGCATTCAAAAAGGCTAAGAACTGCACTCCAACAGAATTCAAGACCCTTTACAAGATATCCGATCATACATAAGGGCAAAAATTGATAAGCCCGCTGAAGCTAAGGCGCTTCAGCGGGCTTTTTACGTAAAGCCAAGGGGCGATACTTAATGTATCGCCCCTTGGTTATGTATAATGGAAGGATGTTATCAAACAAGCAAAATGCTTATTGATCATTGTTTATTATATGTAGCCCACTGATAACGTGCTGTAAGCGGAGTTTTTCCATTATAGTGGTTGAGCCATTCGTCAACTCCGCGTCCGGGCCACGTGTTCATCATGATCTTGCCGGGTGTCTGGGGAATGTTCTGGTTAGCTGTGTATACAGCCTTTCCGTCTACATACCATGTTATGTGGTCACGCTGCCAGTCGAAGCCGTATGTGTGGTATCCCTGCGAAGCATCAAATCCGAGATTGTACATAAACTCGTGATTGCCCTGACCGTTGGTGTAGTAGTTGAACTGCACCTTTGTGGTATCCTTTCCAAGGATTTCGATATCTATCTCGTCCCACGGATTGTTGTCGGAAGGACCTGTATAGGTGAAGAACGATGATACAACGCCGTCATTCTTTATCGCCTGCATTGATGTTTCGTAGTAACCGAAGCCGTAGAAATCATTTGTCCTGTACTCGGCGCCTGCGTAGTTGTACTTGCCCGAGTAGTCCTTGTCGATGCTGAGGGTAAGAGCTCCGTCCTTGAAGGCTGTCTGTGACTTATACCAGCCGCAGTCGAAGGGATCGCCGTTCTCCCAGCCGTCAGAAGCGATAAAGTAGCGTGATGAGCCCTTTCTGAAATCGTCAGCCATTGTAGCTGATGTATTCATGGCTGTACCGTAATCAGTCAGACCCGAAGCTGTCTTATTGGACTGCTGATTGTTATTATTATTGTTATTCTGATTGTTGTTGTTTCCTTGTTCCCAAGGATTCTGCCACTGATTGTTATTATTATTGTTGTTATTGTTAGATGAACCGCTCTGCTTGTATGTTACCCACTGATAGCGAGCTGTAAGAGGAGTATTTCCGTTGTAGTGGTTGAGCCAGCCGTCAACGCCTCTGCCGGGCCATGTGTTCA
>NZ_CAMKRR010000062.1 GCF_946415235.1 uncultured Ruminococcus sp.
AACTGAAGGAATAGATGCGGTTAAGGTATCCGGATCAAACAGGAAATATTCAGTTGAAACCAAACTTCAGGCAGTGAAAGAATATCTCTCACTGAAATCAAGTTTAAATGAAATTTGTGCTAAATATAAAATTAGAAATAAAAGCCTGTTAGTAAGATGGATTACATGCTATAATAGTGGTAAAGAGTTTAAGGAGCATACACGCTCGGAAAGAAGAATTACCATGAATAAAGGCAGAAAAACCACTAAAGAAGAACGCATAGAGATAGTAGCATTCTGTATTGAGAACGGCAAAAATTATGGACTAACTATGGAGAAGTTTGGAGTATCCTATCAGCAGGTATATTCATGGATACGTAAGTATGAAGAGAAAGGCGTAGATGGTCTTAATGATCGCAGGGGCAAGTCGAAGCCTGAAGATATGCTTACTGAAGCAGGTAAGCTTCGCAAGGAAAACAAGATACTACAGGCAAAACTCAAAGAGATGGAAATGGAGAATAAGTTGCTAAAAAAACTCAGGGAGTTGAGAGGAGGCGATCACTGAGCGGAGTACATAATGAAGATATATATCTTACCATCAAATACATGAATGAGTCAGAGAACTATCCTATCCAAAAACTCTGTGCAGCAATACATATTGCACGCTCGTCATATTACAAATGGCTGAAGAGAACACCGAGCCACAATCAGCAAGTCAATGAGCAACTTGCAGAATGGATCAAGCAACACTATGAAGAACGAAATGGAATCTTAGGCTATCGTCAGATGACGGTTGTGATCAACCGTAAGCATAATGTGAATTACAATAAAAAACGAATTTATCGTCTTATGCAGATACTGCATCTGAAATCAGTTACTCGTAAAAAGAAAAAGACATATATTCCGTCAACAGCGATGATTATTGCAGAGAATATATTGAAAAGGAATTTTCATGCTGATAAACCTAATGAGAAGTGGCTGACTGATATAACTGAATTCAAATACTATGTCGGATCTGCCGTCAAAAAATTGTATTTGAGTGCAATTCTTGACCTTTATGATAGACGTATTGTCGCATTCAAAATCAGAGGAATCAATAGTAATGGACTTGTTATCTCCACATTTGATGAAGCAGTAAAATTGAACCCTGATGCGCATCCAATTTTACACAGCGATAGAGGCTTTCAGTATACAAGCAAAATATTCCATCAGAGACTTATAGATCATGGTATGATACAAAGTATGTCTCGTATTGGACGCTGTTTAGATAATGGACCTATGGAAGGCTGGTGGGGAATGCTGAAGTCAGAGATGTACTATCTTCGTAGATTTACATCTAAAGAAGAGCTGATTTCGGCAATAGTAGAATACATAGATTATTACAACACTAAGCGATATCAACTAAAGCTGAATTGCATGACGCCAATGGAATACCATGAAGCATATGCAGCGTAACTGATTGAACTTGACAATTACAAACAACAAAGCAGCCTGCACAATTGCACAGACTGCTTTTGGTCATTACATAGAATATTTTTGTTTTTTTCACTGTCTACTTGACAGGGAGCGGATCAAGTAAGGCGGTTATTTTTTTGCTTATTTATCAGTCGAATTTTACGTCCTTGCCGAGCAGCAGCTCCTGTATCCTCAGCGCGTCATTTGAAGTAATGCCGACAATGTTTTTATCCACATCGCCGTTTTCAATGCCCTTTGCTGTGATATGTCTCTCGTCAGCACCGTTAATGCCGTATTTATCGGGATTTGCAAGAGCCTGCATTATTATGACCGCATCTGCAAGATCTACTGTTCCGTCGCAGTTTGCGTCGCCTGCAAGACTGTTTGTTTCTTCCTCATCAAGAGGTACGAATTTTATAGCGGAATACTCAGCCGAAAAAACCTTATCGGCTGTCGAGCCCTTAAAGCCGTATATATTGTCGATCTCGCCCAAAAATGAATTTTTGGTCAGTTCACATTCGGGATTTAGTACGGTAACGCTTACTTCTCCTTCATATTTTGGAAGGATAAAAGTTCTTGCAAAAGAACCGTCGTCTCCGATTTTTATATTAGAATATTCTTTGTCAGCGTCTTTTTTAGGAATATACCATAAAGCCTGAGAACCTACATATTCAACGCTCTCGGGAAGAACCAATTGTCTTATGCTCGTCCATGAAAATGCGGAGTCGTATATCCTCGTTACAGTATTTGGAATATTTACCTCTTCAAGCATATAACAACTTTCAAAAGCCTTTTGACCGATGATCTGAATGCCTTCATTAAGGGTCACCTTTTTCAGTTCGAGGTTTTCATGGAAAGCGCTGTTGTCGATGCACTTCAGGCCTTTTCCGAATTTTATTTCCGTCAGATTCATGCAGCTTTTAAAAGCAGATACTCCTATTATTTCAAGGCTGTCGGGAAATGCAAGCTCAGTAAGTGATGTACATTCTTCAAAAGCAGATTCTGCTATTGCTTCAAGACTGTCGGGGAACGCAAGCTCAGTAAGCGAAGTACAGCCTGCAAAAGCACCTTTGCCTATTGTTTTAAGTCCCTTGCCGAACTGTATCTCATTAAGCTCGGATAATCCGTAAAAAGCACAATTATCTATTAATTCAAGGCTGTCGGGCAGCTTGACCGATCTGAGATGGCTGCATTCTGCGAAAAGAAGTTGATCAAGCACCGAAAGCCCTTCTCCGAGCTCCGCATTTTCCAGTGATTTGAAATTGTCAAAAGCTCCTGACTCTATTTCCCTGACATTGCCCTCTATTATGAGATTTTTCACATATGAAATACCGTCGGTGTCCTTTGCGGCATATTTTCCTATCTTTACAACAGGTTTTCCGTACAGCTCCGCAGGGATAACAAGTGTATCTCCTTCGGTCTGTACTATCTCATCAATACAGATACCGTCCTCTGTTTCGCTTACTTTCATGATCGGGACGTTATTTCTGACTGTTTCGCCGTCGGAATATTCACCTATGCTGTAGAAAGACATGCCCTCAATACTCTTGCAGTACTCTTCGGCAGTTGAGCCCTGATAACCGCAGACAGCGTCGATTCCTCCTGTGAATGCATCCTTTTCCAGTTCACACTCGGGGTTCATAACAGTTACGGTTATTAAATTCTTTTTGGCTGGAACAGTGAACTCAGGGAAGCCGTTTGCAGCTTCAAGAGTGTATTCTTCGCCGTTTTCCGCGTAGATCGGATCATAAGCTTTTTCTCCCACGGATTTGATATTTTCTCCAAGAACAAGAGTGTCTATTGCGGTATTATAAAATGTCTTTTCCTTGATGATCTCAAGAGATGACGGAATATTGATCTTATTGAGACTATAGCAGTTTTCAAAGGCTGACTTGCCCAGTTCTTTAACGCATATTTTGAGCTCGACCGAGAGCAAGGAAGTGTTGCCCGAAAAAGCTGCATCACCGATAGTTTTCAGTTCCTGTCCCGCAACAACTCTCTCAAAGTCTCCGCTGTTCAAAAAAGCGGATGCTCCGATGCTTTCGAGAGAGTTCGGCAAATAGAGGTTGCCTGTCAGAGCACAGCCCGCGAAAGAAGAGTTTCCTATTTCTTTAAGTCCTTCTTTGAAATATACATGCTTAAGAGCCGCACAGCTGAAAAACGCTCCGTTTTCTACGGTTTCAACAGAGTCTCCCAGTTCAACGCTTTCAAGTGCCTTACAGTTTGCAAAAGCGCCTGCGGGAACTGATTTTATATTATTGCCGATTATGAGCGACTTCATCTGATCGTAAACGAGCTCGTTCATTATACCGTTGTAAATGCTCACAACAGGTACTCCGTTCACCTCATCGGGTATTACCAGCGAGCCGTCCTCTCCCAGCTTGTCTATACTGTAGACCATCAGTCCGCCTTCGGTTTCCTTGAAGGTAATGCCGGTCTCGTCTTCAGCATTCTCCTTTGACTCAAATTCCTCGGCAGTATAGTGAGCTATATTGTTTTCCTCCGCGAATTTCTCCACAGCCGAATCCTTAGCACACAGGATGATATAGTTAGCCCATGATTTTTTATATGTGATCGCACAGTCGGGATTTGCTATTTTTATCGCGATAGTCTCACCCTTTGCGGTTTTACCGCTTCCGTACACAGGACAGCCGTCAAGCTCGGCAACGCCTTCGGGAACTGTAAATTCCACCATAACTTTGTCGTAAAAGACAGTTCCGCCCATATACTTTATATTCTCGCCAAATTCTACATCCGTAAGATTTTCGTCGTCGTAGAAAGCCATTTCTCCGAGGTATTCAAGACCTTTTCCGAATTTCACACTTTTAAGATTCTTACAGTATGCGAATGCGTCATAGTCGATCTTTTCAAGGCTGTCGGGAAACTCCAGCGAGACCAGTGAGCTGCAGTTGTTGAAAGCGCTGTGGTTTATGACTTTAAGTCCTTCGCTGAAGGTTATCTTTTCAAGACTGCTGCAGCCGCGGAAAGCATACTCGCCTATTGCTTCCGTTTTCTTGCCGAGCTCGATGCTTTCAAGCTTGTCGAAGCCCTCCATGGAGAATGCGGGTATCTCCCCGATATTATCACCCAGCTTGAGTGATATCAGTCCTTTGGACACCAGTATGAAAGCATTCTGTTTAAAAGCAACAACAGGTATACCTTCCACTTCATCGGGTATGACGATCTCTGTCAGTGTCTTGTCAGTGACTCTTTCCAAAGTGGCTTCTCCGTTGCTGACTTCATACCGGATACCGTCTTTTTCGACAGTTGATGCTTCTGCTTCTTCCGCAGCGTTTACGATCACCTTGTCATTTGGGTTTCCTGTTACCGTATACGTACCCCCAACGATAACAAGTGCGGTGACAGCTGCGATGATTTTTTTGATTTTCATTGTTTTAACTCCTTTTTATATCATTAGTCTTGCGACTTAAAAGGTATTATATCACAAATATCTGAAAGACACAATATCACAAAGTTAAAATTTACAATTTTGTCATTTTTGTCCTGCCATAATTCTTCAAGGCACAGACTATTCAGCGAAAAAACGGCTCGTATAAGGGATATGTGCTCCCTTGCACGAGCCGTTTGGTGTTTAAATGTCAGGATCAGGGATATACGGGAAGAGTATCTATCAATTTAACAAGGTATTTTTGAATAGTTAACGCATCCATGTTAGTAATGCCTGTGCCCGGATGATAAACATCAGCATTTATCTGACCCTGTTCCGTAATATGATGCTCATCAGTGCCGGAAATGCCGTATTTATTCGGATTTGCCAGTGCCTGAAGTATGCATACCGCATCTGCCATATCGATCCTGCCGTCGTTATTGGCGTCTCCGTCAAGTGTTACCGAAGGAGCTGCTGTAGTAGGCTCTGTTACTGTATACTTTGTTGTTTCGATGACCTTGCCTGATGCTTCAACAGTTTTTGTGATAACCGAATCTGTTATCTCGCTTATAAAGATATGCGTCAGATCAACTATCTCAGGAACAAATGAGAATATTACAGTTCCGTTTTCGTCAGCTGTCTGCTGATCGAAGTATGCAACATTTTCAACGTCAAGAATCTCCTGTGCCGTTGAATTAACAGAAGTCGGATCATTTACGGCAACAAATACGCATTCTTTCTGCGGGCTTATTACAGTTGATACTGTTGCTGTGACAGTAGTTGTTGCTGCCGTGGTCGTAGTAACGGCTGTGGTTGTTGTCTCTGCGGGCTTTTTGTCAAGAGAAATAAATGTGTTATTGTTACTTTCTGCAAATGCTTGAGCTGTTGAACCATCATGGCCGTAGACAATATAGTTTTTTCCCTTTGGAATAGCTCCTTCACCTATTGTGCAGTCACGATTGTTGATAGTAATGCTGTGTAAACCAGTATTTCCAAATGCATATGCACCAATGGCATTAACATTTTCAGGAATATTAACATTAGCATTAGCAAGAGGGGAGTTAGCAAAAGAATATTCACCAATAGTTTCCAAACTATTAGGAAAAGTAATTGAGCTTAATCCTGTTGTGTTAAAAGCGTATTCACCGATAGATGCTAATCCATCAGGAAGAGATATTGAAGTTAATTTTGTTCCGAAAAAAGCATACCTGCCTATCTCTTTTAATGTGCTTGGGAGACTTACCTTTGACACGGGTTTATATGTAAATAAACCATCATTTATTTTGGTAACACCTTTGTTGAAAATAACTGTATTTAATCTTACGCAATCATCGAAAACATCATATGAGTTACCATAACTAAAAGAATCTGAAGTTGAATCATCAATAATTACACATTTGTTTTCATAATAATTAAGAGTGTTTTCTTCTTTAACCACATCAAAATCTGAATTAATAATTACAGTTCTCAACTCTCTTGGCTTATCAGTATAACCGTCGGCAAATACTTCGTGATATCCGATCTTTGTAACGGTTGACGGTATATTAATACTTTTTATTTTTGTCGAAAGAAAAGCTTCCGAAGCAATATACTCCAAGCCGTAATTAAGGTTTACTTCCCTTAAATTATTACAATCCCAAAATGCTTGATATCCGATTTCTTTTAAACTGGAAGGCGCTGTAAATGAAGTGAGATTTACGCACCCATTAAAAGCCGCTGTATTAATATACTTTACAGTAGCTGGCAAATTAATGCTCTTAAGACTTTTACAGCCTTGGAATGCACAACCACAAATTTTTTCTAATCTCAGTGGGAATTTTATTTCTTTGAGATTTTGGCAGTTAGCGAATGCAGATGGAGCAATTTCAGTCATATTAGCTGCACTAAGATCAGCACTCTTTAGATTATGAAGATAAGAGCCAAAATTAGTGTATTTACCAAGTTTGGTGTCATTGTCAGCAATAACGATTTTATCTACATTTGATGGAATGTTACCAGCAGCGTTGATTATGCCGCCGCCATAAATATAACAAACATTATCATAATCCGCATCAGGATAGATAGAATAGTATACTGTGGGAAGTTTTTCTTTCTCACCATTATCATTTTCAAAATAATAGAAATTTCCGTTTTCATCTTCTGCGTATCCGCATACTCCTGTAATAGTATCTACGTCGTCTGTAACATATTTGCCGTCGGATCTTGGTTTTATAAGACTTTCTTTAGGACGTTTTGAGTTTGAACTGATATCTATTGTGTATTCTTTTACGCCTTTGTAATCAGAATCCCAAAGATAGCCGATATAAGCTATTCCCATTTTTCCGTCTTCGGTTTTAGCAATTATATCATATGAATTATTATTCAGATCACGATCAGATACAAAGAAACTTATTTCTCCATCTTTATCGGTTTTATACTGTGTTCCGTAATCATCGTTAAGAGCCACCTCTTTATCATATTCACTTGAATACTTATAAAGTTTAACGTATGGAACAGGTTTGTTTTTTTCTTCCGAATCAATTACTTCGATTTTTATTTTATGACTATAGTTATCGCACTTTCCACGATGCATACCTGTGTCATTTATGTGAAAGTAAAATGGCCCGGCCTCAATAATGTCAATACTTCCTATTTCGTAATCTACTCCCAATTCTTCAATTCCCCAGACTTCGATACAAAGATCTGCTTCTATTGATACATATGCTCTAAAAAAGCCATTATAACAGTATTTGCAATCATGCCTTATATACGTCGGTTGTTTTTTTGTGTCATAATAAAGACCTGAAGAATCAATGTGAAGTGATCCTGTTTGACCGTCAGGATACTCGGCCGAATTTTCAATCCCTATTTCCACACCTGCAGAAGGTACTATTTTAAAAATAGTTAGGAAAAAAAGATCCACTTCAATTGCCGCTTCCATCTTGAACTCTATTACGACTTGTCCTGTTGCTTCTTTGGTTGCAGGATCAGTGGATGAAATATCAAATCCTGTATTTGGATCATAATTCAGATAAACTGTTTTTTCATAAATATATGTTCCTGCACCTTTAAGAGAAAGGGTTATTTGAGGGTGAAGATATATGTTTATAACCCCACTCTCAAATATAGGCAATCTAACAGCATCTTGGGGGAACGTAAATTTATCACTACTTAATTCTGCTGCTATATCAACTGTAACTTTTATTTCTGATGATACAGATATAAACTTTTTACCAAATATTTCTAAGTCATAATATAATTCAAAAGGGCCTTGTACTGTAATATTAAAGTGGTTAGAAGCACCGATATCACCCATAAATCCACTTAAATCCCATAAAGGTATTTCACGATATATGTATGTACTATAATAACCCTCAAGATCAAATTCTGATTTTATTGTAGGAAGCGGAAGTGCATATGAGTCATCAAACTCTGTTTGCGAACAGAAGGGCTGCGGGTATTGTTTCCTTGTTAACTGGTAATTCTTGGTATTAGAATTATCTGTGTTATTTTCATCGGTAAGCTCACTTTTATCAATTTTGATGAATTTAAAGAAATCACTTACCTGGAAATCCGAACTGGAAATAACAACGGTATTTCCATCGGTTTCGATGCTGTCGACAATAAACGCAGCCATTTCAGGCAAAGATCTTACAAATACTTTATCGCCTTTTTTGAGTTCAGCAATTTTAACGGGATTTTCAAAAATATATTTTTCGTTTTCATCTTTTCCTTTATAGACATCTGCGTCTTCTGAAGGAGTTATATCAATAACATCATCTTGAAGCACGAAAAAATTGTTGCTGTTATCATCATCGAGATTAACGACCTTGTCATTTTTTTCTGCAAAATCGTCGGTTGTCGCAGCAAGTATTTCCTGCATCTGCTTTGTATACTTGTTATAATAGCAGGGCTTGGAAAGAGGATTAAGCAATTCTTTGCCTATTATAAACGCTTTTATAAGGTAATGGTCGGGCAGAACATCAAGGATATTCACCTCGGCAGAACCCATGTCGGTTGCTTGCAGTTCCTTTGTTACAGAGGATAAGAGCTCTGTACCCTCGTCATTGTAGAAGCCTACAAAAAGAGTACAGTCATTTTTTGCCTTATAGTCTACCCCAACATATGCAGTATCGGGATCGTGACTGATCTTATAGACTGTATAATCAAGACTTTCGGCTTCCTGCTTGCTCTCGACCGACTCATTGATCTCGTCTGAAAGCATTGACCCCAGTATTCCGCCGTACTGAACTTCAGAGTCCCGAATATCCGACGTCTGCTGCTGTGAGTCGTTGGTTTCGGCATTTGCGCTGAAACCTGAGAATGATAGTGCTGATATCGTCATTACAGCTGATGTTAAAAACGATACCATTCTTTTGAATTGGATTTTCATGGTTGACCTCCTATATAGTTTAATGTATCAATTATATATCAGTCAGGCAATAAAGTCAAGTCGTATTTTGCTTATTGTCTCAGCAGCGTAACAGCGGAAACAAGTGTAAAATCACCTGTACAGGTGAACTTTGTTCACGCTTGCGTTTGCGTTCATAAAAAATTTACATTCCGATCCGCACATTTCTGCATTCTTTTACGTTAAACCATAAAAAGGAGATCTCGTATTGCTTTCGGGATCATTTTGTTATATAATGAGGTTAGGCAGCAATATACTGCAAATACCGGAAATGGCAGGTGAATTATGATGTTAAAGAAACTCGCGGCTGCAATAACCGCCGCCACAACAGCAATTATTCCTTTTTATGCAGATACCTTGAATGTATCCACGCCTATGAGTGTTTACGCAGAGGGAACATCTGACAGAGCTTCTATCCCTGACTGGATACCCACCGATTTTGACTCTGCTGTAGAGTTCCGCAATACATACGGAGCAACACATATCGACAATGGTCTTATCTGTATCGTGTATCCCGACAGTGCCAACAGAGATAACTATGGCTATGAACTACGGACAGCGAAAGGCAAGGGGTATAAACTGAAGCAGGAAATATACACCAATGAATATTCGGAAACCTGCTTTGATGTGTATGTTTTTCAGCCTTATATGGAAGGTGACGTTACTTTAACACTTGTTGATACCTACGTTACGCCGCTCACTACTGCACCAAGTGGCTACCCTGCTAATAATCCGGAGCCGCCTGCGATCGCCGAATACACCTTCACTGTGGATCAGAGCCTCAATATCACCGAAACCGATATCTTCGGCTGGCTTCCTGACAGTGTAAAAGAATTCGGCGAATATGAAAAGATGAACGGCGAAGTATCAGTCAAGGAAAACTATGTTGTATTCTGTACGGTGACGATCGAACAGTTCGGCGACAGGTGGGAATCTGAAAGTTCAAACAAAAATGAGAACATAAAGCCCCTCATGATATCTGACTGTACAATGCAGGTCCGTGATATGTATTGTGACGGTTCTATCGATCAGATATATGTCTATCAGGCTGTGAAAGATGGTAAAGAAAAGATTTCACTGACACGCACATCCAGTGCCAGACCGACTCCGGAAGAGCCGAAAACTTATTCTCTCACCGCCGACTGTGTTGTTCTTGATGATGCACAGACTATACTGCTTTCGGGAGATATGCGGGTCACCCTTGCCGACTATGACACAGGCGATCCGCTTACGCTTCCCGATGGCGCAATGCCGACCATATGGACGGATATACGTAAAAGCACTCCCGACGGCGAAATATTCCTTAACATGCAGCCTTGCGGCTTCAAACAAAATCCTGCCATTGTAGATTTAGGCAGATTCTTTGACGACTACGATTTCTCATTCGGATTAAGCGGTAATGATCTTCCCGAGGGATATTCCCTGCTAGATACAGAAGACGGGAAAGCAGGCTACTACAACGGAACTATTGTCCCCGAGAACTATATGACCGTTACAAAATATGATAACGGCTCTGCTGATGTTGTGTTCAGACTGAAAAAGGAGCAGAGTATCCCCGAAAAAGATACTATCCGATTTAAGCTTGTCAATTCGGATAACGGGAAAACTCTTTGTCTCGACGATTATGGATATCCCTTTGGATTAAGCGCTGCTATCAACTACTATTTGGAAGGTCAGGCGCTCCCGTACTTCATCAGTAAGGAATTTAGTATTGATTCTAATCCGTACAGCCTTGATCTCAGCTCCGAAGTATCTTCGGGTCTGAAATTTGATAAGATCAGCAGATTGGATATCAGTTTATATGCAGTTCCGGGAAGCTGCAATGTCATAACAGGTGGTACTCCAAAAACTGTATATGACAATAATTCCATGGACGTTATCGTTCCGATCAGATTTACTCCCACAGGTGATGTGAATTCTGACGGCAATTTCAGTATATCCGATCTTGTATCGCTCCAGAAATGGCTGCTCGGTGATCCCGATATCACTTTTGCCGACTGGAAGGCAGCTGACTTCTTCAATGACGACAAGCTTGATATATTCGATCTGATACTTATGAGGAAAGAGCTTGTCTACCATAACAGCAGAGCCTTTATTTTCCCTGATGAGTATGTCGGATACAGTACTCCCATAATTGTTCGGGAAGATGGACTGAAATTATATCTCGGACCTGAAGAAAGCTTTGACTGTATCGCTGCCATACCTGCGAGGACACGGCTCAGAGAGCTGGGATATATGAAGAATGAAGACAATTGGTTATATACAGAATACAACGGACAAAACGGCTGGATAAAAACAGTTGAAGAGGACGGAAGCACTCCTACGATATATTATGAAGAAGTTGCGGCCAAGCCTGTAATATACCTCTATCCCGAGGAAGAGACAGATGTTCATGTGGAGCTGGAGCTTACAGAAGCAGAGCTCTCAACGACCTATCCGAAGTATAACAACGGCTGGGACGTAACAGCTTCTCCCGATGGTTCGCTTACGAACAAGGCTGACGGCACACATCATAAATATCTGTTCTGGGACGCTGTAAACTGCCGTACAAGATTCGACTTCTCTGAGGGCTTCTGCGTTGCGGGAAGTGATACGGAAAGCTTCCTCAGGGAAAAGCTCACCTATATGGGACTTACCGAAGAGGAAATGAATGAGTTCATCGTATACTGGCTGCCGAGAATGGAGCATAACAGGTATAACCTCATTGCTTTCCAGAGCGACGCATATACGAATTCTGCAAAGCTGGATATCACTCCGACACCTGACAGTATGCTCCGTATCTTCATGGCTTATGTTCCGCTTGAGGACGCTGTGAATGTCGAACCGCAGCAGCTTGAGACCTTTGAAAGGAAAGGCTTCACAGTTGTTGAATGGGGCGGCAGTGAGATAGTATCATAAAAATAAGCATTTTGGCATATAAAAAACCGCCCTCGTCTGTGATATAATCCCCTTAGAGTAGACACACGAAAAAACAAAAGTGTTAAAACTCTAAGGGGGTAATTTTTATGTCACGAAGGAAATTAACAGATGAAGAACGAATTGCAGCTGTGCAGGATGTTCTTAATGGAAATGGAGGCTGTAAGCAAATAGCTCCAAAATATGGAATAAACCATGAAACATTAACCCTGAAGAATTCTATCATGAGATATTGAATGAAAATCGTCCACGATATGCAGAAGGTTACCGCTTTATTGATTTGGACAGCGACGGAAAAGAAGAATTGCTAATTAGTGATGATGTCAATGTTATAGCAGTTTATACATGTAACTTTCAAAATAATAAACCTATATCTATTTTTACACAGGGTACAGGTATGTATTATTATACTGTATTAGGAAATGGAATAATATGTTTTAACCCAAGTCCAAATTTACACGGACAAGCTTACGGACACATTTATTATCATATTTCAGAAGGGGAACTTGTGCCAATAGTTGGATATATATCTAATTCTTATCCATCATTAGGATACTATAAAACAGATAAGAAAGAACTCCTCACTGCTCCACTGAGCTTAGATTTTTCAGAGTGGGATGAGATTTCAAGTGAAGATTTCAATCGTTATTACAATAATAATTATGTGAACAACAATTTAAAACTTGAACCATTTAATCCGTATATGGAATCATTTGCCGATTATGATGCAGAGCAGGAATTTCAGCGAACAAATCAAGAAAAGCCAATTGCTGTTTCAGGACAATATGGATACGACGAATTGATTCAAAGATATAAGGACTTACTTGCATCACCAAATCTGTTATCGACAATAGATCTTGCTATAGGAACATCTCACCTTAATATGGATAACATGAGTTACTTATGGAAAGAAGAACCCTATACTAAACCATGTTTTATATTACGTGACCTTAATGGTGATGGTATATACGAATTTGCCACAGGCAATCAGGAAAATGACGGAAGCTTTACTCTTTATGATCTTTATACAATAAAAAACAATAAAATTATCCATATTGCCTCATCTTACGTAAGGATCAGATATTCCATTAATTCAAAAAATGAAATCATCGAATACAACTTTGGTGGAGCAGCAAATTCAACTGCCACCTCGTTTACATTAAGTAACGGAAAATTAAAAACAACAGGAAAGCTAATAATGGATAACAGCAAGTGCTATTACTATAATAATTTTGGTACAGCTATAGAAAACAAACAAGAAATAATCCAAGATGAATACGTTGAAAAGAGCAACACTCTGTTTTCAAGAAATCCGTATCAAGAAGTAATCTTATTTAAAGATTGGTATAAAGGAATGAGTTTAGAAAGCCTTGAGAACGGTGATGTTAATGGTGATGGGCATATTAATGCAGTAGATGCTTCCACTGTTCTTGCTTACTATGCTATGATATCTACAAATAAAGACGGCGGCTTCTCTAATGCTCAAAAAGCAGCAGCAGATGTGAATCATGACGGCTTAATAAATGCAGTTGACGCTTCGTGTATTCTTTCGTACTACGCTTATGTTTCTACCACAAAGGAAGAAATACTATCATTGGAAGAATATCTGAAAAAGTAATAAAATACTTATTTTAGAAAACAAGCATAAAAAGTACCAAATTATTATATGGGAGGTATTGTTATGGACAGAGTCAAGCTTTACAATGAAGTAAAGAATAAACTGGAAGAGCTTGCAGATAAACAAGGCGTATATATAGAAAAGTACTATCACCCTAACTGCTCTTGTTGGCATGATAAACGTCCTAATTATTTTGAAGAACTCTGCGGTGATATTCAAGATGGCAGCTATATTTCTGGTGTAATCGGTTACTGGAAAGAGTATTCGAAAGAAAATAATAAATCTATTCTTGTAAAAGATAAGATATCAGGAATTTTTAACGGATTTCAATATCAAAACGCTTTGGATTATGATAATTGGACGCTATTAATTAACCACTTTTGTGATGTAATGCCTAATACAGTAAATAAGGAAAAGCATTGGATCAATAATGGAAATTCAGAAACCAAAGCTAATACAATGTGGCAACAATATGTCAAAGGATTATATAATGGAGCAGAATATCTTTCGGAACATAAAAGCTTTGAAAATACAATGAAGCTTAAAGAATTTTTAAATGCTGCTCCTAAAACCATAGAAGAAGTTAAAGAGCTCCTTTATCAATTACGTAGCCTTTGGTCAAAAGTCAGCGGTATGGGTATTCCTTTGAGCTATAACTGGATAAAAGAATGTGGTGCAACTTGGCTTGCAAAACCAGATACTCATATAAGCAGAGTTGTAGATTCAATCATAGAAAAAGATTATAGTACATGGGATAAATTTATAATTCATAATCCAGCGTACGAAAAATATAATAACAAGCCAAGAAAACCATGTGTTTATTCTGAAGAACGAATTGCGTTATTTATGTGGGAATGGGCAAAAGAGATTCGAGAATCAAATAAACATGGAGATAAGGAATGTACAACTTACAAACTTGATAGAATTCTCTATTTATACTGCACCAATGGATTTTTTTATTTGGATAAAGATAAAATTATTTCCGAAGAAAATCTATTGAGCATAATTAATCAAAACTAATAGGATCCTCTAAGAAGGCTAAAAAGCGACCATGTAAATGGTCGCTTTTTAAATACAGGGGGATAATGGCGTATTTTCGTACTATTTGATAAAGGTGTTTTCATCTGCTTGCGATGTCTGAAACTATGTATACCGTAGAAAGGCATATCATTCTTCTCGCAGAACTCCTTCAGCCAGCCGTATGGCGGATTCGTCTAATCGGTCAGGACAAGAGGCTTTCAATCTCTAAATAGCGGGTTCGATCCCCCTATCCGTCACCAGCGTCGAGCAGACGCGCGCGGTCTCGCGTTTCACTTTTTGCGGAACGCGAGAAACCTCCGCGCATTCAGCATTGCTGACAGTTAAAATCTATACAAGGTCGCATAAGCCTAACTGGTAAGGCAGCAGTTTGCTAAACTGTGAGTAATCGGGATATTCCGATGTCTGAGTTCAAGTCTCAGTACGACCGCCATAAAAAAGCTGCCTAAAACTAGGCAGCTTTAGTATTTGGTTCTTCTCGCAGGGACCTGCTATCAGTCATGCTTCCTTTACACCACATTGCCGTTATTCCTGCGAGAAAAAACGTTTCGCTCATTTTATCACTCCTAAAATAATAATCCAGTAATTTAGTTGCGGCATACTCAATAAGAATAGGCAAAGCTACAGCGGCAATGCTGGGAATCGAACCCAGACCTATAACACAGCTATTTTACAATTTATATTATAACATATTTTATATAATTGTCAAGTGGTCTGAACTCAAGGAATAGTATTCCATCATTTTGTTCTGCGAACAACGGAAGTATCTTCGTGTCATAATTACAATCTCAGTGCGACCGCCAAAAGGAAAGTGCAAAAAATGCCCACTACTATGAGTTGTCGCATATTTTGCGATAACTGACAACAGCTCCCATCCACACGGACAGGAGCTGTTTTTTATTGAAAAACTCCCCTGAATATGATATAATTATGGAAACTATCAATTAAAGGAGAAATGTATCATGAAAAATATTATTCAAGAAGTAAAAGATGAGTTTGAAGACCTGAAAAATATTTCTTCTATGTTAGAGAAAAAAACAGAATTTGATGCTCCGTGTCCGTCTGGAAAAATTGAAGAATGGGAAAAAACTAATGGTGTAAAAATACCTGAGATGTATAAAAGCTGGTTATTGCTCACTTCATATGCAAGGATCATGGATGGCAGAATAGAGCTGTTTTTTCCTGAAATAAGCACTCCTGATAAAGAAGATGTATATATCGGAAGTCTTGGATATGGCAGTGATAGTTTGTATTTTTCCCAGAAAACAGGAGCATTTTATGCGATCGGCGATGACAGAGAAGAATATGAAGATTTTCTTGATTTTCTTACATATGTTCATGTAACTTTGGAAGATGAAGCCGAAGAAGAATACGGCGAAGAATGGCTGGAAATATATGACGAGAAGTTCGGGAATGAGTAAAAATACAAGGTCGCATAAGCCTAATCGGTAAGGCAGCAGTTTGCTAAACTGTGAGTAATCGGAGGATTCCGATGTCTGAATTCAAGTCTCAGTACGACCGCCAAAAGCATTATGCAGAAAATGCACATTACTATGAGTTGTTGCATTATTTGCAACAACTGAAAAATGAACTGTTGCAAAAAACGCAACAGTTCCTGCTAAAATGAGTTGTCGCATATTTTGCGATAACTGACAACAGC
>NZ_CAMKRR010000063.1 GCF_946415235.1 uncultured Ruminococcus sp.
GGGTTTTGTGTTCATTTACAATTCTCCTTTTGTTATATATAATCTTTAAGATCAATCGTGTAATAAAAACTGTTATCATCGATAACAAAAAGCGTTGTGATATGATCTATGATATCATCTTCTTCCATGTAACTATCTCAATTTCAACGGATGTTAAATCGATTTATAGCAAAATTTGTTGCTGCGCATCTGAAATGCTGTTTAAAACATTATACCATAGCAGTCAGGTTAAAACAATATGCCAAATTCAATGAAAGTAATTTACGTGAAAGCTCAAACTTGTTGTATTATTTATATATGTTTACTTATCATTTCTCTTGCCGTCAATTCAACTATATAGTTATTGATTTGGAAGAAGCCGATGATAATCCTTATATCGGTCAGCATTGGCAGCAAACTAATACGTAGTAGACCAACAGCCGTCCTCCCCATTACGGGGAGGAAAACATACAGTTCACGGCTGCCATTTGAATGATAGAAATAATAATCAGCATCTATTGAATATCACACAACATAGGTAGATGCATACCCAGCGAAGAAGTAACGGCATCCAACTCCAGTGATGCGTTCAACGTATTCACATAATTCTCTCAGATTACAATTCTAAAGAATCATTCTTCTTCGTTATCATTAGGAACGAAAATAGTCAGACATTCGCCATGACGTAATCGCACTTGCCGTTGAGGCTGTGTGCGTCATGGTAGAAAGTGTTTGCCGCGTCGCCCGACTTGAAAACGCCTGTCAGACCATGTACAGCCATATTCATAAGACAGAGCTGAGCGGTGTACTCAACTTTTTCCTGTTCGTAGAAGGTCATGGCACTGTTAGCGTGCATACCTGCTGCGTTTACGAAGTCACCGCATTGGATGAACATACCGCCGCTTCCGCAGGCAGGATCGCATATAAGGTCATCGGGAGTAGGAGCGACAAGCTCCACCATCATCTCACGGATATGTTTGGGAGTACGGAACTGACCGTTCTGACCTGCTGTGCTGAGCTTGCCCAGCATATACTCATAGAGGTCACCCTGCATATCGAGGTCAGCGATGTCGTGCTCATAGAGGTCGTCCAGACCTGTGATTATCTTCTGGAGGACCTGCGGATTGGGGATAACGAACACAGCGCTGTCCATATAGCGCGAGAAAGCGGTCTGAACCTGCTCCTCGTTGCCACGGTCGGGTATCTCGATAAGCTCGCCCCTGTCATCGAAGTCAGGGAGCTTGCCGTACTTCATCTTTTTCACCGCAGGGAATACACGCTGGGAAATGAGGTCGAATATCTCGCGGGAGTCTCTGTCCTTGAACTTGCTCCATCGCATAGCCTGACCTATCTCCGACTGTGGAAATATAAGGTCGGCAGTTTCGCCTGTCAGATTAGCGAATTCTTCGTTTTCAAGCTCCTTTTCGTCAAGGGAGCGTATGAACATAAGGTATGTGAGCTGCTCTATAACGGTGAGCGGATTTGTGATACCGCCCGCCCAAATATCGGTCCATATCTTATCTATTTTATTCTTAATGACGCCTGTTATCATTAATTATGTTTAAAATATATCAGAACAGCTCTTCCGGCACAAAGGCCGGAATTTAAGCGTTAGAAAGCAAGCTGTTCTGATTACTGGTTGTACGATACTGTGTGTTCATATCTGATTAAGCTAATTCATTCTTAATCATTCTCGTTTTTATGAGGATAGAAGACTCTCTTGAAGTCTTTGTTTTTGTTGTTATAACCTTTGCCAGATGTCCCTGTCTGAATTTGAGAATATTCATACTCAAGAATCTTATTCTTTTTTTCGATAACGAGTTCAACCGGCTTCTGTAGGACATCAGCCATTCCCTGAGCAATAGCGTAGTTGAGTTTGTTAGTTGGATGAAGCATTTTACCAGTTTCAAGGTTTGTTGTACCCACAAAAGCATGTCCATGATAATCAGAACTTTCTGTGTGCTTTTTGTGATTTCCTATAAGAATCTGATGTTCTTCTTTGAGTGGTTCCATGACCTGATCGATTATCTCCATTGACGTTTCAGCATCAGGAGCTGTCTCTCTCAGGAAAGACATCATGAAGTGAATAAACTGATTCTTACCGTCATTTCCGTGATATTTAGCCAAAGACTCAAACTGTTCCTTTGCTGTTTCCGGATCATAACAGTCCACACCATATCCTCTCAATCCAACGCAGTATTCGTTCGATGGATACTTTGTAGCATTCTTAACATAATCCTCACCGCCATCTGCGTGAGTGATTACTTTGATGATATCAATTTTCTTTCCCATAACTTTTTTACTTCCTCCTTAGCTTTATTGACCATTTCAACGTTTCCGGTTTCTGCACCTTCTATGCTGAGGTTGATGATAGTTTGCGTTTTAGCAAGTAGTAACGGAAAATTTTTATCATCACTATTCTTGTTTTGAAGCCTGTGAATGGCTTCTTTCGAGAATGTAATTTTCTTCTCCTTAGCAACTCGCTCGATATCTGCGATCGTATCGTTCGGAATCCTCAGAGTCTTTGGACTTGTTCCATTTTTCATGAGTTTAACCTCCAGTTAATTTAAATTCAAGAATGATGTCAAATGGTTAAGAAGTATCGAAATCTACTACACAACAGGTTTGGTTCTTCTTGATCTTGTTATTCTGGTTTATATAATATATTAAATACGCGTATGCGTACATGCACACGTGTGTGCGTATGCAAATAAATATATTTATATATAAATTATATTAAATATATTATTTATAATAATTAGATTATTTAGAATAAATAAAATAAAATAATTGCAGGTAATAAAGTACATTTGTCATACATTCTTACTGCATAGTATAAATTCAGAAAAAAATACCCTCCCGAACAATCGAGAGGATAGAAGCATATTCAGAAAAACGAAAGCTGATTATTGATCCAGCTGAACTGCTCTGCTGGGTGGATAGTTTCACCTTCATGGAGCGTTCCGACAAGGAACGGAGAGTTAGGATCATGCAGACGAATATTCCGTCTTACGTTCTCTCTGTTGGAATTAGCGTAGCAGTAATGGCAGAGATGAGCGCAGGTATCATAAGCGCTGATATCAGTACCAAGTACGCAGTTGCATTCCGCTCGCTGCGATTTCTTTTTCGGGATATCAAGAAAACAACCGATTGCCGCTTCAAAAGTCTCCTGAGTCATGCAGCCGTTGCAGTCAACGCCGTATGGTGTAAGGTCCTTTCCCTCAGCACAAGCTTTTATCGTTATACCATAACGCTGGCCGATTTCTGCGTAAGCCTTTCCAATTGCCATACGCTCCTGTGGAGTTACTGTTTTTGCCTGTGGGAAGTTACGAATGACTTTCTCATAGAGATCAATAAAACTGATAACACACACTTCTGTATAACCAGAAAGAGTTCTGCACATTGTCTCGAAGTCTGATATGTGGCGTTCCAGAGTATATGTACCGTCGATGAATATCGGATCGTATCTCCAGCCGATACAGTTGACTCCGACAGCCTTAGACAATGTTATAAAGTCCTGCATGACCCGCTCCTTCTCTGGAACATTTGGTTCAATGTCCTTTCCGTAGGGAGTTATGGTAACGAACCAGTATTGATGAAAGCGTTTCAGCTCGTCAATATGCTTCAGCATCGGAGCAGGGTTCTTAGTACAGAAAGCTATACAGTCCACGACATCAGGATCAAGCTCATATCGTGTAATCCAGTCCTGACGATATGGATTTCGCACAAGCACATAGCCTTCGCGTATCCTGTTCATGAACCAGTCAGAGTAAAATGCGGGGATATCAGTCCGCATACCTGTGTTTATTATCATTTTTCTTTCTCTTTTCTCAGGCAGTGGTATTAAAATATCACTGCTTTTTTGTTTTATACCGCTTAGCCGCCCATTATGGGCGGAACAATAATGCCGAAGCATGAATGATTTAATCTTCTATACGCAATCATACCATAAATTCCTCTATTATTCAAGCACTTAACAGCCAGATTCAAGGCTTTTCCGAGAATTTCAAAATTTCATATATATATGATTACTATGTAATCGATTATTTCAAAAAAAACTTTTGGACGTGATCGGCTGTATTTCCGGTTTTTTTGATTTTTCATATATATATTATTAATATGAATACATAGCACAGGTATTCGAGAATAATGTAAAGGAGGATCAAAAAATGCCAGACAACAACCGCTATCTGACCTGCGGAGTTGACAGCACTATACCGCTTGAAATCCAGCTGTTTCTGTGGGAATGCGTAGAGCGTATGCCTGCTCCGAAGGACTATTTGCAGGTGTTCGATTTAGAGCAGGTCGGCTGTATGCAGTCTATAACTCACAGGTCAGAAGAACCGGAATATCACAGAGTATACCTGCTCCCATCTGATAGTCCTATCACGGAAAAACTATACATAATCGACGATGGCGACCACAGCACCATGTTGCTTGCAAGTGAATACTGAACATTTATACCGCTCCTTCGGGAGCGGCTTTTCTGTTATAACTGTTTTCTGTAGGTGATCACTATGGATATACTTGACGAGCTTGCGGAGAAGTTTGCTCTGACGCTGGATTCCCAGCTCTGTAATGATAGCAATTATCTGAAATCAACGGCACTGTTACACGAATTCTCAGAAGGTCTGTCAGCTGAACAGTCCGCAGAACTTGACGATATTGCAGCAGGTCTGACGTCTGCTTCGTTCAATGCAGGAGTTCGCTCCGGTCTGAAACTTGGAGCAAGAATAGCTGTCGGGTTAATCGGCGGCTACAAATGAACATAAACCAAACAGCCGTCCTTCGGAACGGCTTCACTATTTTATGGAGGTCTAAAAATGGAAGAAAACAAACTTTACTGCTCTCACTGCGGAGCACTTATCGAGGACGACGACTACGAAGAGGTGAATGGTGAGATTGTCTGCACAGATTGTTATGAGCATCACACCACGACTTGCGAAAGGTGCGGCAGCACTATCTGGACTGACGATAGTTACGGCGACGAGTATAACACACTCTGCCGTCACTGTTATGAAAATCACTATACTCGCTGCTCCTGCTGTGATGCGCTTCTTCATGAAGATGATGCCTATCACCTTGACGGATATGACTACTGCTCCGAATGCTACCACGATGAGGTCGATAAATCTCATAGTATCCATGATTATGGCTACAAGCCTGAACCTATTTTCTATGGAGATAGTTCACGATATTTCGGCGTAGAGCTTGAAATTGACGGAGCAGGAAAGGACAGTGATAACGCTGATGAGATACTTTCAATTGCAAACAAGGAAAATGAGCATATCTACATAAAGGGGGACGGATCTCTTGATGACGGTATGGAGCTTGTAAGCCACCCCGCAAGTCTTGAATATCACAAGCAATTCCAGTGGGACGAGATAATGAAAAAGGCTATATCACTGGGATATCGTTCGCATCAGACTTCAACCTGCGGACTTCATATCCATGTCAACAGAGAGAGCCTTGGAGAGACACGGGAGGAGCAGGATGAGGTTATCAGCAGAATACTTTACTTCGTGGAGCATCACTGGAACGAACTTCTGAAATTCTCTCGTCGTTCTGAGTACAGTATGAATCGCTGGGCAGCTCGTTACGGATATGAGCATTCACCGAAGGCAATCCTTGACAAAGCCAAGAAGGGAAACAACGGCAGGTATGCTGCTGTCAATCTTATGAACTACGCAACGATAGAGTTCAGAATGTTTCGTGGTACACTCAAATACAATACCTTTATTGCTGCTCTCCAGTTGGTGAACATGATATGTGATGTGGCAGTATACAGCTCAGATGACGGTATTGCTAAAATATCGTGGAGCGACTTTGTTGCAGGTATCACTGAACCTGAGCTGATACAGTACCTGAAAGAACGGCAGCTGTATGTCAACGATGCAGTCAACACCAGTTATGATATCTGAGGAGGTCAAAAATGAAAAAAAATACGATGATTAGAAGGATACGGCGAGCTCCTTCGCCGTTTCTGAAAAACAATCCCTTGCTTGAAATACTGAAGTATGTTGCCGTAATAGTCGGCAGCTACGCTCTTTCAAAGCTGGAGGAGTTCATAAACAAACATGAAGATACTATCGAAAAATAAGGAGGAATGAAATATGTGTTCACTGTTTGGTTGGCTCGATTATCAGGGCATTATCCCTCATAAAGTTTTACGCAAGCTCACACAGGCTCTTGCAAACGCTGCTGAGGAGAGAGGAACGGACGCTGCCGGTATCAGCTACGTTCACGGCAAGGATGTAGTGATTTTCAAGCGTCCGAAGCCTGCACACAAGCTGCATTTCAGCATACCTGAGAGAACTGTGGCGGTCATGGGACATACCCGTATGACCACTCAGGGCGACGAAAAGCACAATTACAACAACCACCCCTTCCCCGGTGTTGCCGGGGAAACTTCTTTTGCTTTCGCTCATAATGGAGTGTTGTGGAATGATAAGGAGTTGAGGAAGGAGAAACAGCTTCCCGATACTCACATTGAGACTGACAGCTACATTGCAGTACAGCTCCTCCAGCAGTGTGATAAGCTGGACTTTGAGTCACTCAAAGATATGGCGGAAACAGTGGAGGGCAACTTCACTTTCTCCGTTCTGGATCAAAACAACAACCTGTATATCATTAAGGGTTCAAACCCCATGTGCCTGCTCCACTTTTCTGCATTTGGACTATACGTCTATGCTTCCACAGAGTCGATAATGAAGAATGCCTTGAAGCGTGTGGGACTTCATAAATTCGCATACGAACGTGTCCAGACTGATGAGGGCGATATTCTGCGCATCAACAAGACCGGCGTTATCGAGAGAGCGGAGTTCGAGCCGAGATTATTCCACTCCAGATACGGTGGCTGGCATGACTGGGAAGATGAGATGTTCAGCGTACATGAGGAACTGCTGCTTGCATACTGCGGCTGCTACGGAGTGGAAAGTTCAGATGTAGAACTTTTACTGGAATATGGCTACACCTGCGATGAAATTGAAGAGATGCTTGCAGACCATGATCTGCTCAACTCAGCGCTCAGGGATGTGAAGTTCATGTGCGGTGAGGATGTCTACGAGAGCTACTGTGGCGCATTATGAGTCTCAAAATGTATACTTTAAAACACATCTCGAAAACAAGTCCAAAAGTGTACATAAAAGTCCTGTTTTGACTTTGTGGACGTCCACAAAGTAACAACCACATTTATGGACAAATTGGAGGTAATATGGATAACAGAATCTACGGTTATGCCCGGGTATGAAGAAGATAGTTGTAGCTTAATTAAGCACAAGGAGTAATAGTGAACCGACCGACGGAATTTTTGCATAAAGAATAGATGGAGCCGCAAAAGCGGCTCCATCTATTTACATCATTTTAGTACCATGTTCTGAAAATACTATTATTCTGGCGCGGCGGACAGAAATAGTTCCTTAAACCGAGCAATGAACGGATAACAGCGATTATTCTCTCATTATACCTGTTATATGTATTCCTTATTATCGTATTTATATAATCGGAAACCGAGAACGTATTTGTTATGGTCTTATTGTCCCCGTAATGATATACCGCAGTTATCCTGTTGGATATTGCAAATGAATCGGGAGAACAGGTAAAGCCATAATATTTTCCGTCACAGCTCATAAAATCAGCGTCAAAGGCATCTGTGTATGTTTTGCCATTGATATTGAATTCCATATAGCTGTTATTCTTTTCTTCTTCTGTAAGAGAAGTAAGGTCAAGGTAGAAATTAAAACTGATCTGTCTGCTCAGAACAATGCTCTGCGACTTGAATTCAGGAACGGGTTCAGCAGCGTATTCGCTTTGTTTTACAGTAGTGAAATTTCTCACTGTAGTATTATTATCCTTGTCTCTTCCGATAAAGGATATCACGTTTTTCTTTTCTGCTGCCTGACTTAACTTATCGGAAGGAAGCTCAAATCTTATAGAACCGTCTGAAAGTGCAAAAGTATCATAGTACAAACCGTTTACGTATACTTTCAGACTTGTTGTCTGCGGATCATTTACGGTTATCTGCATGATAAGATCTTTTTCAGGCTTGATAACAGCATCGGCAGGAGCGCTGACTGATATCGTATCATCAACAGCGTTTGGTGTCGAGATGTTCACTGCATCTGATCTGATATACGGTGAAGCGCTGTTTTCGTTATATGTGCTTGCGAGCAATGCGTCATCCGAGCTGAACTGCTCGTCAAGCCACGCTATCCTTTCGCGCATATACGATATGAATAAGTCTCTGTCGGCTATATAGCCTCTGCCGTAACCGGGCCACTGATTATTTCTGTCCCAGAGCGCACTGTCAGCAATACCCGATTCGTAAAGATATTCGCTGTCTCTTTCAAGTGTGCCATTTTCCTTTATAACGTCTTCAAGGTAAGGTCTTATCTGCCAGTATCTGTCTGTTGCTGCCGAAATAAACAGCGGATCATCAAGGAACTCTCTGTAGAAATTCTGCGGATTTTCAAACTGTGATACCTTCCAGCCTGTTGCCTCACTGCTTATTTCCTGACTTACGATTATTGAACCTGCGCCTGTGTCAAAGTCCCATGGAGGACCGAATTTAAGGAGAGAATCATGCGGTTTATAGATATATCTGCTCTTGTAGCGCGAATCGTCATTTCCCATTATCTCCATAAGCAGCCAGTAGGATACCATTGAATCAAAATCAGCAAGCTCGGTGTAATGAGTCATCTTGCCGTCTATCTCGGTATATCCGTCCTCGGAACGATAGGCGTTTTCAAAATTCTGCCAGTAATCCTGCACATAGCTCATCATTGCGTCGTTTGAAGCAAGAAATTCGGGGGATTTGAGCATTACTTTAAGTCCCGAATCTGTCATGAATTTTGATTCCTCGTCGTATTCCTCAGAGGACTCAAAAAGGTAACCGCCTGAAATGTCGCTTTCAAAGTCATAATAGTCCGATACCAGATATTCTTTTCCGTCAAAAGTAACTGTACCGCCTTCTTTTATCCATGACATATCCTCTGTCATCATATCTGTAAGCTCGTCTTTTTTGTCACCCTTTATCTTTTCCTTTTTAGCGATAGCAGAAGCGGCGTCCTTAGCTTCGCCCTCCCAGTCAAATATATCTACTCTTGCTTCTTCAATGCCTACCTGCTCGCAGAGCTGATAGTTTCCGACGTATTCACCGTTTATGACTACATCTGTCCAGACTGTCTCCATAGTGGTGAGACCGAGCTCCTTGGAAAGCTTTGAAGCACTCGTATTTCTCAGAAGGCTTTCGTCCTGATAATTTGCAAGCAGGCACCATTTTTTGCTCTTACCCATACCGTAAAAGTCGGTCTTTTTATCGAGCTTTATCTTATATGGCTTCTTTTCCCAACCCCATGTAGTATTGCCGCGGCCTTGCATAGTCATTTTGCCGTTGTAAATCGGCTCTGCTGTTTCTTCGTTGTTTTGTATGAACATTTCGGCGCACTTGGCGTCCTTTTTAAATGCAGGGACCTGACCGTCATCTGTATTGATATAAATAACGGGAAGCTTGCTGAAGTATACCTTGTCCACTGTTTCGTATCCTTCACCGTCAAATTCCTGAACTTCTATCCACTTCTCATAGAATTCTTCTGTAAGGACAAAGCTCTCAGGATCGACCTCGCTGCCGTCCGCAAGGCATCTTATCATGCTTCCTGTCGGATTATTGATCTTCAGAGTCTCTCCGACCTTTAAATATGTTTTGTCGATACTTATCTCAGTTTTTTCTGTTTCTGCTGCAAATACTGTAAGACCTTCCTGTGAAAAGAGCTGACCGCAATTACCTGCGAACATCAGATTTGTACAGGTAAGAGCTGCTGTGGTAAAGCTGAGCATTTTTTTGAGTATTCTTCGATTAGACAAT
The DNA here is from genome assembly GCF_946415235.1 of uncultured Ruminococcus sp. GTDB lineage: Bacteria > Bacillota > Clostridia > Oscillospirales > Ruminococcaceae > Ruminococcus. Next base: position 9,842 of record NZ_CAMKRR010000063.1, read on the forward strand.
TTCAATTCCTCCTTTTAAATTTAGCCGTTTCTTTTATCTGTGCATTTCAGAAAAACCATTGCTACAACATATCATCAATCCCCCTATGCAGATATATTTGCTTCTGTTTTATGTTTTGTTTGAAGCATTTACGTCCTTTTTTCTAATGACATGGTCATTATAGCATATTTTTTCTCCCCAAAGCAGAAAATTACAGATTTGTAATCGGCAAATAAAAAAGCACATGATAAACGAAAAAAGCTCCGCATTGCGGAGCTTTCAGCTTGTCAATAAACCCCAAAATCGTGACAGATATCAACGAAAACGCTCTCCATCAAGCAACGTGGAGAGCGAATTTTTTGATATTCATTGCAGCAAACTTAAGCCTGACCCATTTGCGTACTTGGGAGAGGCCTCTGACGAGTGTGTAACGCATACCATGTTTTTCTTTGGCATCTGCGAAGCAGCGCTCGATCGTTTCTTTTCTCTTGTCATAGAGTTCCCGCATTCCGGTCGTATGACGGATATCTTCTGTTTGCTTCATATAATCAGACCAGATATGCTTCAAGACTGTTTTCTGATGATTTTTGCTTTTAGTACATTTTGCAAGATCCGGACAGTTTTCACATACATTTGGGCAACTCTTGAATTCTTTGTATCCTTCACGGTTCGGTGATTCTTCATAAAGAAGTATCTCATAACAGACAAACAGGCAGGCTATGAGCAGGCAGATACTTCTTTTTTGAGGTATCTGCCCTTGCTTTTTCTTTCCAGATATGCTAAAATGAATACAACACTTACCAGTGAGGTAGCATTATGAAACATATTACAATTATTGAGGACGATATAGGTTTGAATAACGGCATTGCCCTTGCAATGAAACAGGAAGATATTACATTCTTTCAGCTTTACAGGCTTGGTGATTTCCAGCCATCTGAACCGACCGACCTCATTATTCTTGATATCAATCTTCCGGACGGCAACGGCTTTGATTTCCTGCGAAAGCTACGTCAGAATTCGGATGTACCTGTTATCATTCTTACGGCAAATGATCTCGAAACTGATGAGGTCACGGGGCTGGAACTTGGTGCAGACGACTACATCACAAAGCCGTTCAGCCTGATGGTGCTTCGTGCAAGGATCGACAAGGTACTGAAAAAAGCCAACAGCTCTGCAAATAACGTCTATACCGATGATACCTACTATTTTGATTTTGATAAAATGGAGTACTCCGTGGATGGCTCATCTGCTGAACTTAGCAAAACCGAACAAAAGCTGTTAAAGCTTCTGATACAGAACAAAGGGCAGACGCTCACAAGAGATCTTCTCGTTGATCGGATATGGACGGATGGTGCAGACTATGTAGACGAAAATGCGTTGTCCGTAACAGTGGGTAGACTCCGCAAAAAACTGAACGCCGTCGACTATATTCAGACCGTTTACGGTATCGGATATGCGTGGAGGGTTAAATGATGTTCACGGACAAAAAGCTGCTTGCCCGTCTTGATAAAATGCTGGAGGACGGCATAAACGGGACGTTTTCAGAATCCGACTATGACGAGACACAGATCTCAAAGTTGGAATCAAAATGGCTTCGATATCTTACTTCTTCAAAGCTATCCGCACAGAAAACAGAGCAGGAACGGGAAAAGCTGCAAGAACTGGTCTCAGATATTTCTCATCAGACCAAGACACCGCTTTCCAATATTCTGCTGTACACACAGCTTTTGCAGGAGCAGGACATTGACAGACAGAGCCGACAGCTTGTAGATGAGATTCGACAGCAATCGGAAAAGCTCGAATTCCTGATACGATCCCTTGTGAAGACCTCTCGTCTGGAAACCGGTACATTTCAGCTTGCACCGTTGGAAAACAACATTGACAGAGTGATTGAATCGGTGATCGAACAGGTCACTCCCAAAGCTGACAGCAAGCAGATACAGATACGCTATTCCCCTGAAAGCTATACCGCAAAATTTGACATCAAATGGACGCAGGAGGCACTTTTTAATATTCTGGATAATGCGGTGAAATACTCTCCCCGAAACAGCGTGATAAAAATAACAGTCGATGCCTATGAAATGTTCGCTTGTGTCTCCGTTGCAGATCAGGGGATAGGTATACCGGCGGAGGAATTGCCGTGCATTTTCAGGAGATTTTACCGTGGTCAGAATGTCAGGAAACAGAACGGCGTGGGTATCGGTCTATATCTAAGCCGTCAGATCATAGAAGGACAAGGCGGCTATATTACGGCGGAATCGACACCTGAACAGGGTTCGGTATTCAAAATGTTTCTGCCAAGATGAATTCTGTCAAAACTGTTAGATTTCAGACAGATTCTCGAAAGAATCTTATGCTATGATAAGTGCAGTGAAAGAAATTCACTGCATTTTTTGTGAGGTGATACAATGGAAGTATTGAAAACAGAAGCATTGACCAAAATCTACGGCGAGGGTGAGAGCAAAGTCACGGCGCTCGACAATGCAAATTTGAGCGTCAGACAGGGCGAATTTGCAGCGATCGTCGGAACATCAGGCAGCGGTAAATCGACGCTCCTGCATATGCTCGGCGGACTTGACAGACCGACATCAGGAAAGGTGTATGTGGAAGGTAAGGACATTTTTACGTTGAAAGATGAAGCACTTACCATATTTCGCAGACGCAAGATCGGTTTTGTGTTCCAGTCGTTCAACCTTGTACCGACACTGAATGTTTATGAAAACATCGTGTTCCCCATACAGCTTGACGGCAATGACGTTGACGATAAATTTGTGAACGAGGTGATCGGGACACTCGGTCTTGCCGATATGCAGAATCGTCTGCCGAATCAGCTTTCGGGCGGCCAGCAGCAGCGTGCAGCTATTGCAAGAGCGTTAGCCACAAAGCCTGCGATCATCCTTGCGGACGAGCCGACCGGAAACCTAGACAGCAAGACATCTCAAGACGTTCTCAGCCTGCTGAAAGTCACCGGACAGAAATTCAGCCAGACGATTGTAATGATAACCCATAACGAAGCGATTGCACAGATGACTGACAGAATTATCCGCATCGAGGACGGTCATATCATCAAGGGCGGTGAGCCGAATGACTAAGGTTAACAACAGAAAGGTCATTGACCGCTTTTCGTTCCGTGAGTTGAAAGCCAATCGCAAGATGAATTTCGTGATCATACTCTCTATCGTTCTGACCTGTATCCTGTTCACGGCTCTGGCATCTATCGGCGGCAGTCTGATAAACGGCACACAGCAGGAAACCATGCGTCAGGTCGGCGTTGACAGAATGGCGGGACTGAAATTCGTCCTGCCGGAAGATTACGAAAAAGTACGCAGTGACAGCGCGACACGCGACGTCGTGTACCGCATCATCGTCGGCGATGCCGTTAATAACGAGTTCAGGAACTTTTCCGTCGAGATCAATTATGCAGGCGATGAGGATACGGCAATTTCTCAATTCTGCGATCCGACGACGGGAAGGCTCCCCGAAGGCTATGATGAAATAGCAGTCAGTACGCTTGTACTTGATGCACTGGGGCTTCCTCATGAATTGGGAACGGTCGTACCTATCATACTGAATGTGGACGGTGAAGTATCGGAGCATGAATTCAAATTGTGCGGATACTGGAAAGGCGAAAAAGTCGCAATGGCGCAGGAATGTTGGGTATCAAAAGCCTTTGCGGACAAATATGCCCCTACTCTGACAGAGCGATTCAACACGCTGGAACACCCAGTCTATGCAGGCTACTGGCAGGTGGATTTCAACTATACAAACAGCTGGGACATCGAGGGGAAGACTGATGCTCTGATAAGCAGACTTTATGACAACAGAGAAAACGCACCCGATGTCGGCATCAACTGGGCATACACCACGAGCAGCGTTGACGGCGATATGATCATGGGCTGTATCATGATGGTACTTGTAATCTTTGCGGCAGGCTATCTTATCATATATAATGTTTTCTATATCAATATCTCGGCAAATATCCGCAGCTACGGTCTGCTCAAAACGATCGGCACAACCTCAAAACAGATACGGAGAATGGTGAGAACGCAGGCGGTGGCATATTGTGCGGCAGGTATACCGCTGGGGCTTATTATCGGCGTATTTTCAGGCAAATTCCTGTTTCAGGCTATTGCGGCTTCCATGATCGTCTACTCGACGGCGAGCTATACGATCAACGCAAAGCTGCTCGCAATGATATGTCTGGCTTCAGCGGCTTTTACTTTTCTGACAGTTATGATAAGCTGCCGCAAGCCCTGCAGGATCGCGGGAAGCGTTTCTCCGATTGAAGCACTCAGATACAACGAAACAAATATACATACAAAGAAAAGAGAAAAGAAGACAAGAAAGGTGTCTTCTCTTTCGGTTGCAAGAAACAATATGTTGCGCAGCAGAAAGAAGACCGTCATAGTCGTGTTGTCGCTGACGCTGGGTATGGTGCTTGTAAATACGCTGTTTACGGTGCTCAAAGGTATCGACATGGATAAATACGTAAGATCGCTCATCGTCGGGGACTTTGTTATTATGCACGATAAAGTTTCGAGAAACGGCGATCAAAACGCAATGATAACCCCCGACCAGCTTGAATATCTGAATACCATCGACGGCGTCAGAGAGGTAAGTCCGATATACTTCCGGAGTGGAAAGCTCTCATTTCATGATGAGCCGCTCGTAAGGCTGAAAACCCTCTGCGATCAATATGCCGATACAGACAAGTATGGATCATTAGCGAACGCAAAGGAGAACAACTCCATTCCTACGGATATATACGGCATCACTGACGATGTGCTGAACGTGCTTGAACCGACAGAGGGTAAGATCGACCCGACAAAATGGCAGAGTGGGAAATATGCCATTGTCAATACCTATTACCTCGATGCGGAGGACGAAAAGGGCGAGCTGCTTTATTCTGTCGGCGATACGCTGACCCTCAGTTCAATGAAAGGCATGGACGAGGATATATCAAAGGATTTTGAGGTCATGGCACTTTGCGAAATGCCTTATGCTATCTGTACGCAAAGCTACTACCTATTCGGCGGACAGGTCATCATACCCGAAAGCGCGTATCTTGAAATGACCGATAACCGCAATGCCATGTCGGTCATGATGAATGCCGATGAAAACCGCTTTGACGATGTAGACACACAGATACGCTATATGACAGACAGAAGTGATTCCCAGGTCATAGTAAAAAGCAAGCAGACCTATCTGGACGAGTTCAGCGATCTTATAAAGATGATAAAGCTGGTCGGCGGCACGCTTTCGGGTATCCTTGCACTTATCGGGATACTGAACTTCGTCAATGCGGTAGTGACAGGTATAATATCCCGAAAAAGAGAGCTTGCCATGATGAACGCAGTCGGCATGACGAGCAGTCAGTTAAAGAAAATGCTCATGTGGGAGAGCATTCACTATGCTGCACTGACAGCGACAGGCACGTTCATTATAGGTTTCCTGCTTGACAATGTTATTTTGAAAAACATAACCGAAGACCTGATCTTTTACACATACCAGTTAACATTTATGCCGATACTTATTTGTGTTACAGTATTGCTTTTGTTATCGGCGGTGATACCGAATATTGCCTATCGGTTGATCTGCCGTGAAAGCGTTGTGGACAGACTGAGAGAAAACTAAATAAGCCGATACAACGCAGGCTGTCACTTTTTGGAGTGATCGCCTGTGTTGTATTATATGTATACGTTCCTTTTATAACCGCAATCCGCAGTTATGATTATCATTTGTGATTGCTTAATAGGCGTTCATCATTCAAGGTTGTCCTTCTTCATCTGCTGTTTGCGTTTCTTCTCCTGATACTGCCTGTTACGCTCCTGCTGTTCCTTGTTTTGAAGGTAGTTACGCATCTGTCGGGTGTACTTTTTCGCCGTGTCACGCTTAGTGACAAAGGCATTATGCTCAGACACCAGATCGTTGTATTTCTTTTTCAGCTTGGTGGACTTCACCTGCAAATCGTCCAGCTTAGGCGGTTTGCCCTTGATGCCCTGATTTCTGCCCACGGATCTTCTTTCTTTTCTGGTGTTTTACTCTCGGTCGGTTCAGGCGCAGGCGGTGGAGTTTCAGGCTTATCATACAGCGATGCAAGAAATTCCTCCGCTGTAATAACTGTCCTGTCGGTATCGGGCTTTGGAGTAGTCGGCGGTGTGATTGTGGGTGTAGATGTAGGCGCTTGTGAGATGCCCTTTTCCTGCATTTTTGAGCGAATGAGATCAGAGATAAGGTGTCCGGGTTCTGACGGTGGTGTTGTCGGTACGGTGACTGTCTGTGTCGGCTTCGGCTCAGGCTTGGGAACAGCAACAGGCTTCGGCGGTTCGATAAGCAGTATTATGAAAGAAGAAAGGCTGTGTAGAGCCAAACTCTGCACAACCTTTCAATTAAAACCTGAGATAGTTCTTTATGTGTACTCGCCTTTATCTT
>NZ_CAMKRR010000064.1 GCF_946415235.1 uncultured Ruminococcus sp.
ACTGCTGTTTTTTTTTTTTTTTTGATAGAATGCAATAAAAGGAGTGTTGAAAAGAATGCTCCTGATTTGATTTTACACAAAAAGGTAGATGATAGCTATGAAACCTGATCTTTCAAAAATCAAGAAAAAGTTTGAACTGGGTGACGAATTTAGTCTGACAGAGAAACAATATCAAAAGTTAACAGGTGCTTCTATACCAAAGGACGGATATTATCTGATCCACAAATCAGCGGTTGCAAAGGCTGCTAAAGAGAAAGGCTTTAAGGTTGTAGTAAAAGAACGAACTATCATTTTTGAGGTTATTGATAATTAATGGAGGTTAGAATAATGGATAAAGAAATATGTAGGGCTAAAATCATACATGATAAAAGCACAGGTTATATCATATGGTTTATATTAATTGCTGTTTTTTCCGTTGCTGGTTCGGTTTTCCCAAATATAGGTAATTATATTAGGTCTCATTTCTTTTTTATTGCTTATAAATATGACGATGGAAAATATTACCATTTTTATACGGATAGATTTATTCTTATAATTCTTATTGCAATTGCTCTTATCTTAATACCTATATTTGTAAAAATAATTATTTCAAATATTGAAAAAAGTTCATTGGTACTTAATGAAAAGGGAATTGAGGGCAAGCGTAAAAAGCTTTTTTCGTCTGCCGAATTAAAGCTCCCCATTGATAAGGTCGATAATATCATGGTTCGTTCCAATGTTTTCTGTGCATTATTCGGCGGAAAGATAGTAGCGGTCAGCTCTGCTTCGGGGCTTGTAAGATTTCCTTTTGTACAGAATGCAGAGGAATTTGTAAATGCAACACTTGCCAAGATAGAGGAATACAAAAAAACGATAAAGGACGATAATAAGAGCCTTATTTCTGCGGTAGCACAAAGTGCTTCGGCTGCAACAAACAGTTCGACTTCGGCAAAAGTAAAGGAACTTAAGGAAATGCTTGACAGCGGCTTGATATCACAGGAAGAATTTGAAGCCAAACGTCAGGAACTGCTGAGTAAAATGTGATTATAAAAACGGGCGGATAATATCCGCCCCTACAAGGCACTGAAAAAGGCGGACATAAAGTCCGCCTTTTTGTCATATCTGAGTTGAATAGTTTGGAGCTTCCTTGGTGATGTAGATATCATGCGGGTGGCTCTCCTTAAGTCCTGCGCCTGTGATGCGTATGAACTTAGCCTTTTCGTGGAGAGTGGGGATATCTACGCAGCCGCAGTAGCCCATACCCGAACGGATACCGCCCACGAGCTGGAAGATAGTATCTGCAAGAGCACCCTTGAATGGTACACGTCCCTCAACGCCCTCGGGAACAAGCTTCTTTGCGCCCTCCTGGAAGTATCTGTCCTTGGAGCCGCAGGCCATGGCACCGAGACTGCCCATGCCTCTGTATACCTTGAACTGACGTCCCTGATATATCTCTGTTTCGCCGGGAGCTTCCGCACAGCCTGCAAGGAGAGAGCCGAGCATGACTACATTAGCGCCTGCTGCGAGAGCCTTTACGATATCTCCCGAGTACTTGATACCGCCGTCAGCGATAACGGGGATACCGTACTTCTGAGCAACACAGGCAACGTCATAAACGGCTGTGATCTGCGGAACACCGATACCTGCAACAACACGGGTCGTGCAGATAGAGCCGGGGCCGATACCTACCTTGAGGCAGTCAGCACCTGCTGCGATAAGAGCCTCGGCGGCTTCTGCCGTAGCGATATTTCCTGCGATAACAGGGATATCAGGGTAAGCCTCCTTGACCATTTTCAGGCAATTGATGATGTTTGCGCTGTGGCCGTGAGCCGAGTCGAGAACGAGTACATCTACCTGAGCGTCGATAAGAGCCTTTGCTCTTTCGAGAACATTTGCAGTAACGCCGATAGCAGCGCCGCAGAGAAGTCTGCCCTTGCTGTCACGGGCGGAGTTGGGGTACTGTACGGATTTCTCGATATCCTTTATGGTGATAAGTCCCTTGAGATAGCCTGCATCGTCAACTATAGGGAGCTTTTCGATCTTATGTGCACGGAGAATTTCCTGAGCCTGTTCGAGAGTAGTTCCGACGGGAGCAGTGATAAGGTTGTCCTTTGTCATAACGTCGGAGATCTTAGCGGTAAAGTCTGTGAGGAAGCGCATATCTCTGTTGGTGATGATGCCAACGAGCTTGCCCTTGCCGTCAACAATAGGTACGCCCGAGATCTTGAATTTACCCATGATCTCGTCAGCGTCGGCAACGATATGATCCTCGGTGAGAGAGAACGGGTTCACGATAACGCCGTTTTCACTTCTCTTTACCTTGTCGACTTCGTCTGCCTGCTGTTCGATGGACATATTCTTGTGGATGATACCGATACCGCCTTCACGGGCGATAGCGATAGCCATACGGGAATCTGTAACGGTGTCCATAGCGGCAGTCATTATCGGAGTATTGAGTCGAACTGTTTTTGTGAGCTGAGTACCGATCTGTATCATGTTGGGCGTAACATTTGATTCAGCGGGGATAAGCAGCACATCGTCGAAGGTAAGACCTTCCTTCTGAAATTTGCTGTTCATATCAGTCAGCATAAAAATTCCTCCTTGCAATTGTAATATTAACTTTAATGATACTATTTTTTGCGGCTTATGTCAATAGTTTCGGAAGAAGGGGACGTATAGAATTTTATTTTCAAAAATGGTCGGGTTTTGGCGAAAAAAGCAATGTGTTATATTAAAGTAACTCAGTGTTAAAGCGATGACGGCGCATATGCGTGTTTTATTGCGAGGCAAGCCTTGCGTATTCCTTCAGTATTCCCGAAGCGTCAACAGCGTCCGTCAGTCCGTCGCTGTTCCAGTCGGAAGCCTTTTTCTGATCTTCACCGAACAGCGAGGGCATTCCCGAGGATATGCGGGCATATTCCATCAGCACCAGCGCAGCGTCAATGGCGTCGATGAAGCAGTCATCGTTTATATCCCCCTTTTTCAGGGAATACTCCACACAGGGGATACCGTATCCCGCAGCGTACTTTTCAGCAGCCGAGCCGCTTTTTGCTCTTATCACAAATCCGGGGATATTCTCTGTTGAGGAGCTTCTCACGTCATATTTCCTGCCTGCGGCGTCTTTGCCCATGGAGGTAACGGAGGGAGGGATGTAAAGGCTTTCGAGACTTGTGCAGCTGTAAAAGGCTTCATCGCCTATAGAGGTTATATTTTTTGCAATATTAACGATTTTCAGGCTGTTGCAGGAATGGAAGCAGTCCTCGGGTATGGCTTTTAAGTAATTGCCGAGAGATACGCGTTCAAGGGAGCTGCAGCTCATAAAGCAGCCCTTACCCAGTGAAGCCACACTGTCGGGGATATCTATATCTGTCAGGGAAAGACAGCCCGAAAAGGCGTAGTCCTCTATGGAGGTTACGCTTGGGGGGATAATTGCATGTTTAATATCGGATCTTCCGAAGAAAGCGCCTTTGCCGATGGTCTTTGTATCATCGGATATGATTGCGTGGCTGATGCCCGCATAGAGCACAAGGGTATCGTTTTTGTAGAGAGAGCCTGTATTACTGCTGTATGTGGGATTATCCCTGCCGACATTGATGCTTGTCAGAGCAGGACAGGCTGTAAAGGCGTAATCTCCGATGTCCGACAGGCCTTTTCCTAAGGTGATACTTTCCAGCTCGGGGCAGGCACTGAATGCCTTTGCACCTACTGTTTTTACACTGTCGGGGATAGTGCAGGTTATGATATCCGCATTTCCCGCGAAAGCGCCGTCCGCCACAGAGGTAACGGGGAGACCTTCTATCTCCGAGGGGATACTGAGTGTGCTTACGTTGCCTGTGCAGCCCGTAACAGAGACCTGCTCATCGCTTATCTCATATTTTAGGGCAAAGTCTTCTGCTGCCGCGTATGAGACGGTGCAGCAGGGCTGAAAAGCAAGAACAGCTGCCGAAATAACGGCGAAAAAAGCTTTTTTCATATCATATTTCCCTGCGGCAGATATTGCCGCCTATCATGACGAGGAGCGGTTCGGACATGAGATCGAGGGGATTGTCGCCCTTTCTGTAGAGCTGCAAGTCCGCGTCCTTTCCTTCTGTGAGAGAGCCTGTGGTATCGTCTATTCCGAGTATCTCGGCAGGAGCTATAGTAAGAGTTTTCAGTGCCTCGCCGAGGTCAAGTCCTCCCTTTACCGCAGCCTGTGCGGAGAGGGGGAGGTACTGTATGGGTATGACCGTATGATCTGTGCAAATGCATATCTTTACTCCGTTTTCATGGAGCACCGAAGCGTTTTTCAGTTCGAGCCCGCGCATTTCGGGCTTGCAGCGGTCGCATATCAGCGGACCGCATATTACGGGAACAGCTTCCTCGGCGATGATATCCGCAATGAGATGACCCTCCGTGCCGTGAATGATAACAGCGTCGAGACCGAACTCCTTCGAGATACGCATAGCCGTGCAGATGTCGTCTGCGCGATGACAGTGGAAGAAAGCCTTTACCTTGCGTTCAAGGAGGGGCATGAGAGCCTCACATTTTATGTCGTACTCGGGCGGATCGTAGTTCTCGCTGTCGGAGTAGTAGCTGTCCATATCGTGAACGTATCTCCGCGCCTTGTAAAGTCCCTCGCGGATAAGAGCTGTTATAGCCATACGGGTTATGGGAGTTTCCTCGCGTCCGTTGTAGACGTTTTTGGGGTTCTCGCCGAGAGCGAATTTTATACCGCAGCTCTTTATGAGCATATCGTCGATGCGCCTGCCATAAGTTTTTATAGCGGCTATCTCTCCGCCGCAGGCGTTGGCACTTCCGGGGCTTGAAGCCACAGCGGTAATGCCGCGCATACGCGCTTCCTCAAAGCAGCGGTCAAATGGGTTTATACCGTCTATTGCCCTCATCTGGGGGGTAAAAGGGTCGGTGGACTCGTTGCAGTCGTCACCCTCAAAGTCGAGGCTGTCCTCGATAATGCCGAGGTGCGTATGGGCGTCGATAAATCCGGGGAGGAGCATACCTCCCTTTGCGTCGATGCTGTTCTTGTCGTCGTAGGGGAGAAATCCGCTTCCCACATTCTTTATCTTGCCGTTCTGGATATCTATCCAGCCGTCCTTTATGACTCCGAGGCGCCCCATTGTATGAATTTCAGCATTATAGATAAGCATAACAGGCTCACTTTCTGAGTGAACGGGCAATAAGCTCCGCATTTTCAACGGGACTGCCGCCGCACTCCAGTCTGATGGTCGAGTGGCTCAGATATACTCCTCTGCGGGAGTTGTACAGCTCCTCAAGCTGCTCCTTTGTGGAATTGACAACGATGGGGCGGTTGGTATCGTCCTTTATGCGCTCATAGCATACCTCAAAGGGGACATCGAGGAAGATTATCTCCGCACCTGCGTCCTTTGCAGCCTTTGCGGTATCGGGATTGAGCATGGCGCCGCCGCCGCAGGCAGCAACGGTAGTCTTTCCGCAGAGAGACTTCACTATCTCAGCCTCGGTCTGACGGAAGAAGGGCTCGCCCTTTTTCTCGAATATCTCGGGTATGGTCATTTCAAGAGTGCGAACGATAAGGTCGTCCGTGTCGCAGAAGCCGCAGCCCAGCTTTTTGGCTGCGAGCTTGCCTATAGTTGATTTTCCGCAGCCCATAAAGCCGCATAAAAAAACAGTCATATCATTCTCCTTAGGTGGTTGGACTGCCGTTTGAGAGGGCAGTGTCATATTCCGAAATGGATAACGAATTTATTCTCCCGCTGAGCCTCCGCAAGCAGAGCCATAAGCTCCGACAGCCTTGGTTCGCCCCACAGGATATCCATAAATCCTTCAAGTGACTCGGGCGGTATGAGGGTAACGCCGTAGTATGCAAGTCCGAACTCAGGACGGTCAAGGCTGAACCAATAGCAGCGCAGTTCCTTCAGCTTTGTACATATGGGCAGTATAAAGTCGTCATGCACCGATATACAGCCGTATTTTTCAGGAGTATAGTCGTCATAGCTTTTTTTGCCGGGATATTCCCGCATTATTCCGAATTCATGTGTGAGCATACCGTCACCCGAAAGCTTTTAATTACTTGTTCATGCTGTCAACGGCATCCTCAACGGCTGTGATTATCTTTGATACGTCCTCGGTGCTGAAGCTTCCGCCGTACCATATCTCATGAGCCTTTACAGCCTGATATACCAGCATTGAAGCTCCGCCTACAGCAGTCTTGCCGAGAGCACGGGCCTTCCTCATGAGGAGGGTCTCCTTGGGGTTGTAGATAACGTCGAACACGCTGCCGCTGTTTTCGATTATGGTATCGCTAACCGCGCAGGCGTCCACCTTGGGGTACATACCTACGGGAGTAGCGTTTATGAGCAGGTCATAGCTGCCGTCGAGAGCGGATATATCGGCTATCCTTACGGAAGCGCCGCTGCACTTTGCCAGTATCTCAGCCATGAGGAGCTGGGCATTCTTTATGTCCTGTGGTATCACTGCAAGAGTGATATTGCCGCCGTGACGTGCCACCTCTATGGCGATCATTCTGCCAACGCCGCCGCAGCCTAATATAGCCACATTCCCGCTTATGGGGAGCAGCTCCGCAGAGCGCAGGAAGCCGTCGCAGTCGGTGTTGTAGCCCACGAGCTTTCCGCCGTCGTTGTTTATGCAGTTTACGGAGTTGTAGCGCTGAGCGCTCTCCGCAAGCTCATCAACGAGGGCGATAACAGCCTGCTTGTGGGGGATAGTTACATTGAGTCCGCGGAGAGTCTCAAGAAGTCCGCGGCTGTCCGCAATATTCTCGGGAGCTATATCAATGAGCTCGTAAGATGTATCGGCAAGTCCGCTGAGAGCGAACAGCTTTTCGTGGATAAGAGGGGACATGGAGTGTCCGAGGGGGTGGCCTATAAGTGCAAATTTATTCATGACAATGCTCCTTCGAGTGTTTCAAGGTCTTCAACATTTACAGCTGCGACGTCCTTGAGAGTTTTCTTCACGAGGCCTGTGAGAGTTCTTCCGGGGCCGAATTCAACGAATTTATCGGCTCCTGCCTCATGCATGGCTGCAAGCTCCGATGTGAAGCGCACAGGTGAAACTATATGCTTTGCAAGCATTGCTGCCATATCCGAGAAGTCGGTAAGCTCTCCGCCTGTGAGGTTTGAGTAGTACTTGACCTTGGGAGCATTGAACTTTATGGTCTTTGCAGTCTCATAGAACTTGTCCGCAGCAGGCTGCATGAGCTTTGAATGGAAAGCACCCGCAACGTTGAGGGGGATAACTCTTGCCTTCATTTCGGCAAATACATCGCTTACCTCGGCGATACCCTCGGGAGTTCCCGCGATAACGGTCTGAACGGGAGAATTGTAATTCACGGCTGTGACATATTCCTTAGCCTCGCCGCATACGCGCTCAACTTCCTCGGGAGTTATTTTCATTACCGCAGCCATAGCGCCCTTTGCGGAAGCCGTAGCCTCCTCCATAGCGGCAGCTCTTGCCTTTATAAGGCGGAAAGCGTCCTCAAGGGATATCATCTCCGAAGCGTACATGGCAGCGTATTCTCCGAGAGAATGGCCTGCAACTCCGTCAAAGGTGAAGTCCTTTGCCTGTGCGGCTTTAAGGCACACGATAGATGTAGCCATGATAGCGGGCTGTGAATTGATAGTTCTTGACAGCTCCTCAAGGGGAGCATTGAAGCAGATATTTTTCAGATCAGAGCCGAGTATCTCCGAGCCTGTCTCGTATACGTCCATGAGCTCGGGCATAGCCTCGGCTATGTCTTTGCCCATACCCTCGTACTGCGAGCCCTGTCCTGAAAATAGTGCAATTGTCATAATAAATAACTTCCTTTCTGTATGTTATATACAATGTATTGGTGAAAATATCCTGTTGCCTGATTGTAAATTTGTGAGAAGTGACGATATTTTGTCTTTAAAATATCAAAGTGCTGAAATATCGTTGCAAAAACCCTCAAAATGATTTACAATATAATATGTGTGGTGTTGCGCCTGTCGGCAGAAAAGTCCCTGCAGCAGCGGTACCGATATTACTACTATAACACATATTTACGGTTTTTACAACTGTATTTTCATAATTTTATTGATTTTAAGGAGCTTTTTAATGGGTATCAGTATTTTGGGAATGGGCAGGTATGTGCCCGGGCAGGTATTGAAAAATGACGACTTTACCCGATTCATAGAGACAAACGACGAGTGGATACGTACAAGGACGGGCATAACCGAGCGCCCTATGGCAGGCTGGGAGCCCACATGGTACATGGGAAAGCAGGCTGCTCTCAGAGCGATCGAAGCCGCAGGCATAGACCCTGCTGAGATAGGTCTTGTCATTTCCTGCACGGCAACGTCGGATTTCCATACTCCCAGCATGGCCAGCGTCATACAGCATGAAATAGGCGCTGTCAGCGCAGCCGCATTCGACCTTAATGCAGCCTGTTCGGGATTTGTCTATGCGGCTGATACCGCAAGGCGCTTCCTCGAGACCGACGACAGCCTTAAATACGTGCTGGTAGTCGCAAATGAAGCTCTTTCGCGCTTCCTTGATTTTGAGGACAGAGCATCATGTATACTTTTCGGCGACGGAGCAGCCGCTGCTGTCCTCGAAAAGAGCGGCAAGCTCTATTCCTCGGTGCTTTGCTCCGACGGAAGCGGCGCGGGACTTCTCTGTGCGAGAGCTCTCGATGTAGCTCCCGAGGTGGCGCAGGAAAGCGATTTTGACGATCCCTTCCCGAAGGCTCCGCTGCACAAGCTCCAGCAGAACGGAAAAGAGGTCTACAAGTTCGCAGTGCAGGCGCTTCCGAAGTCATTCGAGCTCGCCGCAGAGAAGATAGGCATTACCAAGGACGATATAGACTGGTTCGTGCCTCATCAGGCGAATATAAGGATAATCGAGACTGCCGCAAAGAAGCTTGGCGCACCTATGGAGAAGTTCATAGTGACGCTGGATCATTACGGTAATACCTCAAGCGCTTCCATACCCCTTGCCCTCTGCGAGTCTATAGAGAAGGGAATAATCAAGCGCGGACAGAAGCTTGCTCTCATAGGCTTCGGTGCAGGACTTACCTACGGCGGAATAATACTGGAATACTGATCTTACCAATGTGCAGGGGCTGGCGTCTTCGACAGCCCGTCGGTTTGACCATATTTGCGGGACGTCGGGACGCCGTCCCCTACAAGGATATACTAAACAAAGGAGTATGAATATGAAAACACGCATCACTGAGCTCCTCGGCTGCGAATACCCCATAATACAGGGCGGTATGGCATGGGTAGCCGAGCATACACTGGCTTCCGCAGTATCCAATGCAGGCGGAATAGGACTTATCGCAGGCGGCAGCGCTCCCATAGATTATCTTCGTGAGCAGATTCGCCTCTGCAAGGAAAAGACAAACAAGCCCTTCGGCGTAAATATAATGCTTATGAGCCCCAATGCCGACGATCTTGCTCAGCTCTGCATAGACGAGGGCGTAAAGGTCATCACCACAGGCGCGGGCAATCCGGGAAAGTACATGGCTGCTTGGAAAGAGGCAGGCATAAAGGTAATGCCCGTAGTTCCCTCCGTTGCTCTTGCAAGGAGAATGGAGAAGTCGGGAGCTGACGCTGTTATCGCGGAGGGTACCGAATCAGGCGGACATATCGGCGAGAATACCACAATGTGTCTCGTACCTCAGGTAGTTGATGCGGTAGAGATACCCGTTATCGCCGCAGGCGGCATTGCCGACGGCAGAGGCATGGCGGCAGCATTCATGCTGGGCGCAGAGGGCGTACAGATAGGTACACGCTTCCTTGCTTCCGAGGAGTGTCAGATACACCCCACCTTCAAGGAGCTTGTAATAAACGCAAAGGATACAGACAATATCGTAACGGGACGCTATACGGGCCACCCGTGCAGAAATATCAAGACAAAGTTCGCAAAGAAGCTGGCAACAGGCGAAAAGGAAGGAACTCTCTCACCCGAGGAGTTCGAGCAGCTTACAGTGGGAGCCCTCCGCAGAGCCGTAGTTGACGGCGACGTTGAGAGCGGTTCATTCCTCTGCGGAGCTATCTCGGGTATGGTAAACGACATAAAGCCCTGCGCTGACATAGTAAAGGAAATAAACGACGGTGCAGAGAAGCTGCTTAAGCTGTGAGATACAGGTATTTCAGGTTCGTAAAGAGCCTTGGCGGGATATATTACTGTAAAAAAGACGGCAAAAAGCAGACTCCCCGCGATGTCATAAAGGAAATGGCAGTACAGGGGTTGAGATACGTCGGGAATGTTCCCGTGAAAACGGGCTATTATGGTTCTTTAGCCGAATACGATATGATATTTGAAGAGCCTGACAGATAAAAAGTGACATTTGTAACTGAGTAAATGACATTTTTCACGTTCAAAACTGAACGGATACATGATAGAATAAGAAAAAAATCAAAACGGAGGTAACAGGATGGCAACAGCAATAATCACGGGCGCTTCTCAGGGAATAGGCGCCTGCATCGCAAAAAGACTTGCACAGGACGGTTTTGACGTAGTTATCAATCATTATCCCAGCGACGGAGACAAGGAAAAGGCTCTCGCAGTCGCAGAGGAGTGCCGCAGCTTCGGCGTAAAGGCAGAGTGCTATGCGGCGGACGTATCGAAGTTCGACCAGTGCGAGGCCATGGTAAAGCAGGTAAAGGCTGACTTCGGCACTATCGACGCTCTTGTGAACAACGCAGGCATCACAAAGGATAAGCTCCTTGCAAGAATGTCCGAAGAGGACTACGATGCTGTTATCGCTGTGAACCAGAAGAGCGTATACAATATGACAAAGCACGTCACAGCTGTCATGATGAAGCAAAGAAGCGGCAGGATAGTCAATGTAGCTTCCGTTGCGGGACTTTACGGCAACCCCGGACAGATGAACTATTCCGCATCAAAGGCTGCTATCATCGGTATGACAAAGACTACCGCAAAGGAGTTCGGTTCGAGGAATATTACCTGCAATGCAGTAGCTCCCGGACTTATAAGGACTCCCATGACGGATGTACTTTCAGATGAGCTTAAGGAGAAGATGATCTCGGCAGTAGCTCTCAGACGCTACGGCGAGCCCGAGGAGATCGCTTCCGTTGTATCTTTCCTTGTTTCCGACAATGCTTCATACGTTACGGGACAGGTGATAGAGATCTCGGGCGGACTTTCAATGTAACATTATCAACAGACGCAGCATGGGGCAGGAGCCTCGGACACACCAAAAATTTTAATAAAAGGTAAGAAAGGGTATAATATGAGCAGAAGAGTTGTTATCACAGGACTGGGTGCGGTAACTCCACTCGGAACAGGTGTTGAGAAATTCTGGGAAGGAATAAAGGCAAATAAGCTTGGCATATCGTATATAGATATGTTCGATACAGAGCGCACGGGCGTAAAGATAGCGGGTATCGTCCGCGATTTCAATGAAGAGGACTATTACGGCGTTGAAGGCTGCTTCGAGAAAAAGGAAGCAAGACATATGGACACCTTTACGAAGTATGCAGTCATAGCCGCTCACGAGGCACTCACGGACGCAGGCACAGACCTTAAGGACATTGATCCCTACAGAGTAGGCGTGCTTGTGGGTTCAGGAATCGGCGGCGTTGACCTTACTCTCTCGGAGTACAGCAAGTACCTTGAGAAAGGTCCGAGCAGAGTATCCGCATTCTATATCCCGATGATGATAAGCAATATGGCTGCGGGAACCATTTCAATGAAAACAGGCTTCAGGGGAGCCAATTTCGATATAACCACCGCCTGTGCTTCCAGCACACATTCCATAGGCGAGGCTTTCCGCAAGATCAAGGACGGATACCTTGACGCCTGTCTCGCAGGCGGTACCGAATCAACGAGAGTAGAATTCACATTCGGCGGATTTTCAAATATGAAAGCTCTTACAAAGTGCGATGACCTCACAAGAGCGTCGATCCCCTTCGACAAGGAGCGCAGCGGCTTTGTACTGGGCGAGGGCAGCGCAGTGCTCGTTCTTGAGGAGTATGAACACGCAAAGGCAAGAGGCGCAAAGATATACGCAGAGCTTGCAGGCTACGGCGCTACCTGCGACGGATACCACATGACATCGCCTATGCCCAGCGGCGAGGCTGCCGCAAAGGGCATGGAGCTCGCAATGCAGGAGGCAGGGCTCAGACCTTCCGATATTGACTATATCAACGCTCACGGTACATCGACGGGGCTCAACGACAAGTACGAGACAGCTGCAATAAAGCTTGCTTTCGGCGAAGATGAGGCAAGGCGCGTGAAGATAAGCTCGACAAAGTCCATGATAGGACATCTTCTCGGCGCGGCAGGTGCTGTCGAAGCCGTGGTATGCGCCAAGACCATAGAAGAAGGGCTGATACACCCTACACTGGGATATAAGGTAAAGGACGAGGAATGTGACCTCGATTACTGCGGAAACGGCAATATCAGACAGGAAGTCAGAGCCGTGCTTTCCAATTCCCTTGGATTCGGCGGACATAATGCAACGCTCTGCTTCAAAAAGGTAAATGACTGAGGAGGATATTCAATGGAGAAGATTTACGGTCAGATAGACCTTGAGACTATCGAGAAGCTCGCTGACATAATCAACAGGAAAGAGCTTTCCGAGCTGACTATAGCTAACGGTGAGAAGAGCATAACCATAAAGGGCAGGAAATGTATCCCTGCTATGCCTGTTGCCGTTGCTGCGGCAGCACCCTCACAGGCTTCCGTGCCTGTTGAGAGCACTCTTGCAGCGAGCGAGGCTTCCATGGCTGAGGAGGTAAGCGGAAAGATAGTAAGATCGCCTATCGTAGGCACATTCTATTCAGCTCCCTCACCTGACAAGCCGCCTTTTGTAAAGACAGGCGACGAGGTCAAGAAGGGCGACGTTATCATGATAATCGAGTCAATGAAGCTCATGAACGAGATACAGTCCGAGTTTGACGGAACAGTTGAGCAGATACTGGTATCCGACGGACAGGCGGTAGAGTTCGACCAGCCAATCATGGTCATAAAGTAATGGAATACAGGTATCTCACTCAGGAGCTTGTCGAAAAGGGCAATGTGAATATCACTTCTCCCGAGATGTTTGAGGAAGCCAGACAGTATAATATAGAAGCTGTCAGGAACTACAAGAACCGCTACCTTATAAAGATCGCTTTCGGCCTGTGGATAGCCGCGCAGGTAATATATGTGTTATTCTGCGCCGTGAACAGTATCGAGATGCAGACAGGCTATGACAGAGCCACAGACACGAAGGTCCCCGTATGGCGGGCAGCTCTTGCGACAGTTGGAGTGCTGGCATATTTAGGGCTGATGTTCTGGTTCGCATTTCATAACGGAAGCCGCGACAAGAAAACACTTTTCCTCGCTTCGCTGCCTGTAATAGCCTTTTCGCTGTACTTTGCAGGCATCCCCTTAGGCAATTTCATAATAGGATATCTTTATGAAAGGTCGGAGGAGCATTTCTCGAAGCAGCTTGGCTATCCCTCTTTCCCGAGGATAGTTACCAATGCTGTGTTCAGCGAAGCGGACAATCTCAGGGACCTGTCCTATGACAGCATACGTGAAAAAGCGCAGAGGGATCATCCCGACAGAGGAGATTTCCTCGGATAATACGAGGGCTTGCTATCATGGCTTGGAAATATATAACTCAGGACGTAATAGACGCGGGCGGCATAAACGTCAGCAGTGCAGAAATGTTTGCAGAGGCAAGAGAATACAATATCGAAGCCGTCAGAAATTACAATAAGAAGCGGCGAAACCACTGGTTCATAGCCGTATGGGCTGTAGGGCAGCTTGCACTGAGCCTTGTTATCGGTATATTTCTCGTAGTGGATAATCAGCTGGAGCAGATGTTCCATTCTACGACTACTCCCACATGGAGGATATTGCTGAGACTGTTCGGTTTTCTTGCGTATATGGGAGCATTCGCATATTTCGTCATATACCGCAGGGATCCGAGGCCTCATGTCATGGCTCTCAGTACTATGCCCATACTCATAGCAGACTGGAAGTTCATCGGCATAGTGGCTTTCAACTTCCTTGTGGGCTGGCTCCACGAAAAGGTGGAGAACGAACTTAAGACCAAATCAGACTATCCGAAATTCGCAAGGCTGACGGTAACGACTTCCTACAGCGACAGCGATACCATTGAGGAGCTTACCTTTGACAGCATACGCGACAAGGCAAGGAGAGAGCATCCCGATGACGAGCTGCTGAAGTGATATGCCGAGGCAAAGAAAAGGAGAATAACAATGGCTGATATACTTATGAATAAAGAACAGATAATGGAAATAATCCCCCACCGCGATCCCTTTCTGCTCATTGACGAGATTGTGGATATGGAAGTGGGAGTAAAGGTACACGCAAGAAAGTACATCAAAGAGGACGACTTCTGGTTCAGGGGACACTTCCCGGGATATCCCGTAACTCCTGGTGTTCTCATGGTGGAGATGCTTGCACAGGCAGGAGCTGTATGTATGCTCTCAAAGCCTGAGTTCAAGGGTAAGATTGGACTTTTCGGCGGCATCGACAAGGCAAAGTTCCGCAGACAGGTAGTCCCCGGGGACGTACTCGACCTTGAGGTGGAGATAGTCCGTCAGCGCGGACCTGTGGGCACGGGACAGGCGCTTGCGTCCGTAGGCGGCGAAAAGGCTGTATCCTGCGAGATAACCTTTGTTATCACGGACAATAAATAATACTGTACGGGGGATAAATATAAATGTTCAAGAAAGTACTTATCGCCAACAGAGGCGAGATAGCTGTACGAATAATAAGAGCGTGCCGAGAGCTCAGCATACGCTGTGTGGCTGTGTATTCCACAGCCGACAGGACCTCTCTCCACGCACAGATAGCGGACGAATCGGTCTGCATAGGTCCTGCTGCCACAAAGGACAGCTACCTTAACATGAACGCCATAATACAGGCTGCGAAAAATACGGGAGCAGAGGCTATACATCCCGGCTTCGGCTTTCTTTCCGAGAATGCCGAGTTCGCAAAGCTCTGCGAGGCTAACGGAATAGTTTTCATCGGCCCGTCATATAAGTCTATAGAGATGCTTGGCGACAAGGCTGCCGCAAAGGAGACCATGGCAGCTGCGGGAGTTCCTGTTATCCCGGGCTCAAAGGGCGCAGTCAAGAACCTTAAGGAAGCAAAGAAGATAGCCGAAAAGGCAGGCTATCCCGTACTTGTAAAGGCTTCCGCAGGCGGCGGCGGACGCGGCATACGCCGTGTTGACAGTCCCGACGAGCTTGAGGCTCAGATGACGGCAGCACAGCAGGAGGCGAAGAACTTCTTCGGCGACGACGCCGTATATATCGAGAAGTTCCTCATAAATCCCCACCATGTTGAGATACAGATGATCGCCGACAAGCACGGAAACTATATACATCTCTGCGAGCGCGACTGCTCCATGCAGCGCCGCAATCAGAAGATGCTGGAGGAGTGTCCCAGTCCTATCGTTGACGACGAGCTCAGGAAGAAAATGGGAGCTGCTGCGGTAACGGCCGCAAAGCAGTGCGGATACTACAACGCAGGTACAATCGAGTTCCTCGTTGACGAGAACCGCGACTTCTACTTCATGGAAATGAACACGAGGATACAGGTCGAGCACCCCATAACAGAGGAAGTAACGGGCTTTGACCTTGTAAAGGCACAGATAGAGATAGCTGACGGCAAGCCTCTTGAGGTAAAGCAGGAAGATATAAAGATGCGCGGTCACGCTATCGAGTGCAGGATAAATGCGGAAAATCCCGACAAGGGCTTCAGACCCTCACCGGGCACCATAACGGCACTTTATATGCCCGGCGGCCCCGGAATAAGGATAGACGGAGCCGTATATCAGGGCTACACTATAACTCCGTACTATGACTCCATGATAAGCAAGCTCATCGCACACGGCTCTGACCGAGAGGACGCCATAAACAAGATGAGATGGGCACTTTCGGAGTTCATCGTAGAGGGAGTTGACACAAATATAGACTTCCAGCTGGAAATAATCAGGAACGCCGATTTCAAGGCAGGAAAGTACGATATCGGCTTCCTCGGAAGATATATGGAAGAAAAGAA
>NZ_CAMKRR010000065.1 GCF_946415235.1 uncultured Ruminococcus sp.
GGCTTCCCACCTGCTCGATCATTCGCCCTTGGCTGGGCGCACAACTCCGATTTATCGTTGTAGATATTATAACATTCAGTTTCCGGATCTGTCAATAGAAACGCCAAAGTGCTACCGGCTTTACATCAGAAATACCATGTCTTAAAATTTCAACTCATTGCCGCCCTTCACGGGCGGTTTTACTTTTGTCCTGACTATTCCCGTTATATGTGATATACCAATATCGGAATGTATATTCCGATCAGCGTTTGGAGATGAGATACTTGTGTATGTCTATGCGTATAGAATCACGAGAAACGGCCGAGGTACCCATAAATATATTCATCATATCACCATGATATTTTTTGAACATGGCCGATGCAGAATTTGCCATCAGCGAAACATTTGTAAAAACATTTGCTGATGTTATTCAGTTCGTCAAACACACTATTGCATTTTATTTTTCTTTGTGATATAATGTCATTATGATATATTTTAGAAAATAAAACATCTAATTTCTTGAAAATACGGAAAACGTACAAGAAAGCTGATGACAAGCAGCACTTAAAAGACAATGATAACACCACAGAACGATTTAAAACAACATCAGGAATTCAGCCTCTATTTTGTGAAAGATAGAGGTCAATCGTTTTTAACTTGTATTTTCATTTCCAGAAAGGACAAGGTTTATGAGGAAAAAGGTCATTGCTTTTACGGCTGCTTTAATTATTTGCTTCGTTAACGGGGGCGGTTCGCTCTCGGGAACGAGGAAATACGGCAGTCCTTCGGTCACTGCGGCTGCTGAGGATAATTCTGCCATATCCGGCGATTACGCAAATGCGTCCCTGTTTGACGATACCAGGGTGCATACCATTAATATCATAATTACGGACGAGGAATGGGAGAAGATCAACGAAGCCACATCCGAGGACAAGGAGTATGCGAAATGCAATGTCGAGATCGACGGAGAGCTTTTCAAAAATGTTGCATTGAAAGCCAAGGGACATTCTTCGCTGAGTTTTGCAAGGGGCAGGACAGACAGTACCAACGAACGCGTCGGACTGCGCATCAATTTCAGCAAGTACGATGATAATACCACCTATCACGGACTCAATAAGCTTTCATTGAACAATTTTGCGGCTGATATCACCTGCATGAAGGACTATATCTCTTATCATTTGATGGACGATATGGGCGTTCATTCGCCCCTTTCGAGCTATACCGTTGTAAAGAAAAACGGCGAGGATTTTGCACTGTTTCTTGCAGTGGAGGACGTTGACAAGAGCTTTGCAGTCAGAAATTACGGCAACGCAGAGGTAGACCTTTACAAGCCTGAATCCGAATCAGCAGCAAAGCAGTCTGACCTGGAAGCTGTTTTACAGATATTCTCGGGAAACAAATATGCAGATCTCGACAAGACCGACCGTGTGGAACCGTGGAACGAAATCTCTGCAAAGATGCATCCCGAGGCCCTGAAAGACGCTGCATGCTGCCGCTGGATAAATGATGATCCGGCTTCCTATCAGAATATATGGGATTCCGATGAACTAAAATGCACAGATGAAGACAAGAAGGTCATGATAGACTGCCTGGACAAGCTGAACAACGGCACAGAGGAGGAGGCTCTCTCTGTTCTTGACACTGATCAGCTTATGAGGTACTGGGCTGTTCACGGCTTTATGAACAACTATGACAGCCTCGTGGGCAAGGCACGTGCATGGAACTTCTATCTGTGTGAGAATAACGGCGTACTTTCCTATATTCCGTGGGATTACAATGAATCCTTCGGCGGAATGGACGCGAGAGTGGTTATAAGAGACGTTCTGGGAGATATTCCTCTCGATACAACGCCTACAGGTCTTGACAATGTCATGTCTGCTGAAAAAGACCTTATCAATATGCCTATCGACAACCCGAACCGTATCGGAGGTACAGAGTTGCTGCCCATGCTGCATAAATGGATAAGCAGTGAAGAATATCTGGACAAGTACCATGAAATATGCAGGGAGCTTACCGGTCTTGAGGAAAAATATAAGAAATTGACATCGCAGACTGAGAGTATCATAAAACCTTATGTGAATAAGGAACTTACTTTCTATACCGGGGAGCAGTTTGACGACGCCATGAAGAACATGGAGCTTTATATGAAGTACCGTTTTGAGTCATACAGAAATCAGGTAAGCGGCAGGACTCCGTCAACATGGGAAGGTCAGAAAGAAAAGCCTGATACGCTCATAGAGCCCGAGGGACTTGAGCTTTATAAAATGGCTTCTGCGAAAAGGATCATAAATATTCCGCCGGCACAGGTGATCGCTCCGCTGGTAAATGCTTATCTCGGCAAAGACTCCGACAGAAGCGCCGAACATTTTGCAAAGCTTCTCCTTAACTATTTCAAAAACCCCGTTTCCATGTTCGATAAGGTACCGATACTGATACAGTATCCCACATGCCGTAAGGACGCAGTGAAGATCATGCACCGCAAGTACGGAACCGCAAGTATGTTTACCGTACAGGGCGGTCCTCCCGAAGGTGTACAGGGCGGTCCTCCCGAGGGTGTACAGGGCGGCCCTCCGTCAGCCTCAAATCCTGAAACCGCGGCTGATGCTCAGCAGGCAATAACTGCAAATGCTGAATAAGGAGGTAAGAATTATGAAGAAAAGAATCTGTATCGGTCTTGCAGCATTACTGATAACAATTTGCGCTTACGGCTGCTCGGATACCAAAGAGAATGACGTACCCACGAAAAATGTGCCTCCTGTGACAGAGGCTGTTGAAAATATCACGGAAAATAACGGTCCTCAGCAGGGAGGTCCTCCGCAGGTGGAGTTCGACCTTAATGCGGAATATGACGAATCAAAATATCTGCATTATGTGGATATGCCTGCCTGCAAGCCCACAGCCGCAGATGCAGAGGAGTTCAGGGGCTTATGGGAAGCTGATGTAATGGCCAAGGACTACATCGCTTATGATAGCATTTGCGGTGTTCCTGTGTCCGCAACAGGACATCTTGCGATAGACGCAGAAGGTACCGGCAAGTTCATAAACATCGATCCTGTTGTCATAAGCAGTGAATCACAGGGCGGTGCTCCGGAAGCTGCCGTACAGGGAGGACCGCCGCAGAGTGCGGACGCATCAGATCAGGGCAGTTCCGAAGCTGATGAGACAGAGCTTCCGATGACGTATACCTTTGAAAACGGAGCCCTGAACGCCCTGGTGACTATCCCCGTAGGGCCTCCCAAGAGCGTACAGGCGGCTAACGGAGCAAGTGAAACTGCCAAAGTGCAGGGACCTCCTCCGAAACAAATGTTACTGCAAATGACTGACGATGGAAGAATACTGGTCCAGTCTACCGAGCCCGACGGTACTGTTACCTCGGCTTACTACAAGAAGGTCGATTCCTTCAAGAAATTCGACTGGAGCTCTGTACATTTTGACTTTGATTCAGCATATGCACAATAATGATAAAAACGCATCGTTCAAACCACTTGCTTCTGTAAAGAAGCATTACCATGTAATGACGGGACGTAAAAATACTGCTGTCGAAAGATGTTCAATGTAAGGAAGATAATCACTTTATATTGAGAATTAATAAGAAGCTACTTAATGTCAAAACCGCAAAGGATCATTTTCCCCTATAGTACTGAAAATTTTTCTCCAAAGGCGTTAGTCGAATCAGAACTTAAAACCGAAGAAAAATGATACTTTATCGACATTAGCGAAAACGTGGAATATCCACTCAGACAGGCTTGTGGTCCCGAAAACCGTGGGATTGAATCCCATCTCCCACCCTCATGAAACAGGCACTTCCGAGAAATCGGAAGTGCTTTTTCGTTATTTGCGGGACTTTCTGTATCATTCTTTATTTTTTACAGGATTTATCCCCTGTCATTAAACTAAACGCAACTATTATCATCATTTATTCGGGTACTTTTCTTTCAGATACCCGATCAGCATTATGTGCCTGAAAGGAAAATTATGAACAAATTGTTAATTTTGCATTTTCATCTTTTCAATTATTGTGCTAAATGATATAATATTACTGTACGCTTTATAAAGGCGAATGTAAACTATTAGTATTATTAAAAGGAGGACTAATCAATGGAAAAATCGTATAAGAAAATCACTGCATTTACTCTCTCGCTTGCGATCATTGCTTGCAATGCAGTAAATTTTCTTCCAAACAACAACGCATTGACTGCAAAAGCAGCTGAATCGGTTTCAGAAGTGCTGGGAAAGGACGAGTCATACTATGACGCAGAGACAAATACCCTTCACCTCAAGGGATATATCAGAAACAGCGCAGACGGCTCGGGTATTATAGTTCCCGAAGACGTTGATAAAAAGGAAATAAGAATCATGACTGCAGACGAAGGAACAATTTTTCCTGCAAATTGCAGCCATTTCTGTGAAGGTATGGATGGCCTTGAGATAATAGAGCTCCAGAATGCGGACACATCACGTGTTACAGATATGTCTTATATGTTCAACTTCGCCCCGAATGAATCTTTTGTACGCGGCAGCGTTATTCTGAGCAATTTTGACACATCAAAAGTAACAAATATGCAGGGAATGTTCAAGAACTGTGATGCTATTACTTATGATGTCAGCAGCTTTGACACCTCTAATGTTACAAATATGTCTGAAATGTTTGAAGGCTGCGGCTGGGCAATGGAAACTTATTCAAATCCTATTGACAGTTACCATGACGAGCTCAATTACATGAAAACTATTGATTTAAGCAGCTTTGATACGAGCAAGGTAACCGATATGTCGGGAATGTTCAGGAAGTTTGGCCTTTCATCACTCGATCTGAGCAGCTTTGATACATCAAATGTAACCGATATGTCAGAAATGTTTGCATACTCTTTCTGGTTAAGCGACCTTGACCTCGGCGATTTTAATACATCAAGCGTTACCGATATGTCAGGAATGTTCAGAAATACACTGCTTTCTGATTATATCCCCGATACACCGTTTATTAATTCTGTGGATTTCAGCACTTTTGATACAAGCAATGTAACAGATATGTCCTGTATGTTTTTAAGCTCACGCTTTGATAAACTTGACCTGAGCGGATTTGACACATCAAATGTTACCGATATGTCGGAGATGTTCAGAGGAAGCTTTTTACTTGAATCTCTTGATCTCAGCTGCTTGGACAATTCAAATGTTACTGATATGTCATGGATGTTTGGAAACTGTTATACACTTACAGCTCTCGATCTGAGCAGCTTTGGCACATCAAGTGTTACCGATATGTCAGGGATGTTTAGCGGCTGTTATAATCTTGAATCTCTCGATCTCAGCAGCTTTGATACATCAAATGTTGCTGATATGTCAGAGATGTTTTATGAATCCTATAATCTTGAATCTCTCGATCTCAGCAGCTTTGACACTTCAAATGTTACTGATATGAACGGCATGTTCAACAGCTGCTATGATCTTCAGACAATTACTGTTGGTCCGAACTGGTCAACAGAATCATCTGAAGGCGAATCTATGTTCTATGGCTGTATATCTCTTACAGGCGGTGCAGGAACAGTATATGATAACAACCATATCGGTATAGAATACGCTCACGTTGACGGCGGAAAGAAAGATCCCGGCTACCTTACAGCAGTGGAAAACAACACCAGCAATACTATCATTATATACATTCCCGAAGAAACAATGGATGCGATAAATTATCTCTATGATTGTATCGACAATCCCGTAGTCAAAGACGTCATTTCTGCTGCAAAGGACATAATCAGCAAATATATATCTATCAAAATGTTCTGAGTACAGGGTATAGTATCAATAAAAGCGGCTGAGTTTTTCTTAGCCGCTTTTTTATGTAACCAAGTATCCGTCTGCTTCAGTTAGTCTGCCGCTGCAGCAGTTCTTTATAATGGCAATAAAAACTATTTATGATATAATAGCATATATTAAGCTCATAAGAAATAAAAGCATGAGAAAAATGATGATCGGCGACGGTTTCCTCGGAAGTCAGATTGCTTTCCAGTGTACCTATGCGTGACTTGAGACTAACCTTGAAATGTAAATAGTTTCTTATAAGCTTAAAATATGTTTTTAGAAAAGTTTGTATCTATATTATAACACAGTTGTCATGAAATAGGCACTTCCGAGAAATCGGAAGTGCTTTTTTCGTTGTTTTCTAATATAATAAGTCCCCGCAGCTGCGTAATGTCATTAAGCTATCACATCTACTATCTATAGTCAACTCAGGAGAATCACATTGAAAAAATATTTTCTGTTAGTTTTTGTTAGTAGGGACTTTTTTTAGACGCTGGATTTCACGATAGAAAAATAAAGATCAGCGTAATCAAGCCGTTTATACTGCATATTTTCAAAAATAGATGTTACATCTGAAAAAGTAGAGTATATGCCAGAATAGATGTGAAATAGTTGTAAATAGAGTATGTGTATCACATCTATTGACTTTGCTGTTTTGGTTAGCTATAATGGGATTGCAGCGTTGCAGAAGTAACCTGAAAACATAATAAATCACAATGGGCTAACAAATGATAGCTTTTTTCGCCGTCTTGTAATACATACAGCTTAAAGCGTATGTCAGCAGCAATGCTGATCTTATTTAAAAGGAGGTCATGAAAATGACTACACCAAAAAGAAAAGTGCTTACAATCAAAGAGGCGGCGAAGCTTATCGAGGGACTGACGGAATACCGCATCAGGCAGATGTGTATTTCGGGAGACCTGCCCTGTTTCAAGGCTGGCAAGAAGTACCTCATTTCCGAAGAAGCTCTTATGAAAGCTGTTTTCGGACATTATGAACCCGAGGGCGGTGATGCTGCATGAACATATTTGAAAAGGTTCGTGAAAGCGTTACCATGCAGCAGGTGGCGGAACTGTATAGTATCGACGCTCGCAGAGGAATGATAAACTGTATCTTCCATGACGACAAAACTCCGTCAATGAAACTATACGACGACCATTATTACTGCTTCGGCTGCGGAGCTCACGGTGATGCAGTAGCTTTTGCGGCTCAGGTAACGGGACTGTCACAGTACGAAGCTGCAAAGCAGCTTTGCTCCGCCTTCGGTATTGTACACAGCAGCAATGAACCATTCATAAAACCCGTGATACAGAGGGAAACTCAGCGTGAGAAAGAGGGCAAAGCCTTTCGCGTACTGTCGGATTATTATCATTTGCTGTGCAGATTCCGCGAAGAATATGCTCCGCAAACGCAGGGAGAAGAGCCCAGTCCGCTGTTTGTAGAGAGCCTGAACAATCAGGACGAATATGAGAATTACTGTAATATTTTCATCAGCGGAACTCAGGAAGAGAGAAAAGATTTTATCGAGAACAGGAAGGAGGTATTGGAACGTGCAGGAAAAAGAGTCAGAGAATATTATGGAAATAGTATCACAGGACGAAGCAGCGAATATGTCATTTCCTGATGAAGAGTCGACGATAATAGATGTCGAACCTGAGGAGCTTACTTCGGACGGTGATTCTAACAGCTCATATACTGCTCCCGAAGTATGCAGCGCTTCCACCACAGATTCAACTCCCGTATGGCTCGATGATAAGAGCGTAAATGAGATAATCTTCTGCGAGGAATTTTTATCCGAGCACAGGATAATCTGTATCAATAATCAATTCATCGGTTTCGATGGAGTTATAGAAGATATCTGCATTGAAAAGCTCATCTACGAGAAGCTGAAACCGTATATCCAGAAAGGCGTCGCAGGTAAGGTTAAACAGCTGTGTCAGGCGCTGAAACTGGACGCACATTCCGAGGAAATAGTTCCCGACATGAACGAGATACACCTTTTAAATGGTACACTGAATGCTAAGACAGGCGAGTTCTCACAGGAGAAAAAGTTCTGCTTCGGACGTATCAATAACAGATATAATCCTAATGCAGCTCCGCCCGAGAAGTTCCTGTCGTTTTTGTCGGAGCTTCTGATACCTGAGGATATCCTCACCTTGCAGGAATGGTTCGGATATCTTCTTATACCGAGTACAAAGGCGCAGAAGATGCTGACCATGATAGGAAACGGTGGAGAGGGAAAGAGCCGTATCGGAGTTCTGCTGAAAAACATTTACGGACGAACAATGTCCACGGGAAATCTCCACACTCTTGAAACAAACCGTTTCGCCCGTGCAGCTCTTGAAAACGCATATCTTTTCCTTGACGATGACATGATAATGGACAAGCTCTCCGAGACAAACGTGCTGAAAACAATTATCACAAATGAAGGTAAAATGCTTATCGAGAAGAAAGGCATACAACCTTATTCAGCAAATATCTATGCGAAGCTTATGTCGTTCGGAAACGGTTCGCTGAAATCTCTCACGGATAAATCCGACGGCTTCTTCCGCAGGCAGATAATTATTACCACGAAGCCCAAACCCGAAAACAGAATTGATGATCCTTTCCTCGTTGAGAAATTTATTTCCGAAAAGGAAGGAATACTTCTGTGGTCACTTGAAGGTCTGCGGAGACTTATGGATAATAATTTCAGCTTTACTATCAGCGAAAGGACAGCAGAAAATCTCAGGAACAGCATGAAGGACAGCAGCAACATTATCGGCTTCTTAGAGGACGAACAGTTTGTAAAATTTGATCCTTCACTGGAATGCTCCACGGCTGATCTTTACAGCGGTTATTGTCACTGGTGTGCTATTAACAGTACCGATCCTATGAAAAAGGAAATGTTCAACTTCTGGCTTAAGCAGAATCACAACAAGTACAATATCGAATACGGTAACAATATTCAGAGTCACGGGAATGTGAAGAAAGCCAGAGGATATCGCGGACTTGATACCACCTACAGAAATAATCTCAGCTGAATTTAAAAAATGATGTATTTGGTGTATTCGGTGTATTCATATACGGTGTTAAGCCATTTTCAGGCTGTTTTTTAATACATCAAAATACACCGCGAATACACCTTGAATACACCGACGCTGTATCAGATGTATTTTGAAACGTCGGAATACAGGCAAATAGACACCAAATACATCAAATACACCGATTTTGAAATCCATTTCAGTTTTTCAGAAGGAGAATAATTCTTCAGAAGCTGTGCTCTTGTGCCGAAACAGAAATGGTAGTTTTCATTGAAAAAACATTCTATGCTTTTCAGAAATTTCCGAAAAAGTAATCAGGCACTGAAGTGCAGTTTGGAAGGGAGCAAGCATAGCCTTTGTAAAGACACTTCGGCAGTTTCTGAAGAAACTGTACTTGCTCTTTTGAAGGGGAGCAAGCAACGCCTGTGTCATTACACTTTCGATTTTTCAAGAAAAATCTCATCAAAGGCAGCAGACATTACTGGGAGATTCCCAGACCCTTTTCGATGATGTTTATGATATTTTTCAAGGAGGGAAGATATGGCAAACCGTGTAAGGAAACACATGATTAATTTCTATGTTGATGACGATGAACTTGCAGCTATCAGGCTGAAAATGAGCAAAATGAATATGACCAATCAATCGCTGTATATGAGAAAAATGGCTCTTGAAGGTCGTATCATAAAAGTGGACTATTCCGTTTTCAATGATATCGCAAGTTCCATTTCCGGAGTAGCGAGAAATATCAATCAGATAGCAAAACGTATCAACGCTACCGATAACATTTATGCAGAGGATATGCAGCAGATAGAACAGACTCAGGAGGAGATATGGAAGTTATTGAAAAAGATACTTTCAAAGCTTCTCTGAGCAAGCAGACATTATTGATCGACAAAAACTGGCAGTTGTCTTTTCCATGTAATTCACCAACTTCAAGTATTGACTTTAAAGTAAGAAAGTGATATAATCAGCGTGGAAAGGTACGCTGTAATATTATTGAGGAGGTAATTATTATGGCCAGTATCACAAAACGAGGCGGCAGTTATCTTATCAAGGTAAGCTGCGGCTATAATTGCAAAGGCAAGCAGATGGTTCAGACTATTACTTGGAAACCTGAACCAGGAATGTCAGCTAAACAAATAGAAAAGGAGGTCAACAGGCAGGCTGTATTATTTGAAGAAGCCTGCAATCAGGGATATCAGAGTGTAGCAGTGAAGTTTGAAACCTTTTGCGAAGAATGGTTTGAGAGTTATGCAAAAAACAATCTTCGTAACACGACTTATGAGCGTATGCTCAGACTGCGTCCAAGGGTTTACTCTGCTCTCGGTCATATCAGAATCGACAAGATGAACCCAAGACAGATACAGGCGTTTATTAACTCGCTTGCGTCCAAAGGTGCAAATCAGCGTAATGGTAATCCCCTTTCGCCAAAAACAATAAAGCATTATTACAGTTTAATATCAGAAGTTTTTACCTTTGCTGAGAAAATGGATGTTGTCAGTCAGAACCCATGCAAAAAAGTCTCTATTCCCAAAGGACAGTATAAAGAAAAGGAGATCTATTCTCCCGCTGAAATACAGAAGATTCTCAATCTTCTCGAAAACGAACCGATAAAGTATCAGGTGTTCTTTACTCTTATGATATACAGTGGTTTTCGCCGTGGGGAAATGCTTGGACTTGAGTGGAAAGATGTGAACTTTGAAAGCAGCATTATCAGTATCCGCAGAACAAGCAACTATACTTCAATGAAAGGCACTTATACTGATACCACCAAAACAAGGCGCTCACAAAGAACATTGAAGTTTCCGGAGCATATAATGTCACTTCTGAAAAAGTACAAGAGCGAACAAGCTGAACACGCATTCAAATGCGGAGATAAATGGATAGAGAATGATCGTCTATTTACAAAATGGAACGGTGAGCCTATGTATAACGGTCAGCCTTATTCATGGTTTGAAGGTTTCTGCGAAAAGAATGATATTCCATTCCGTGGGATCCATTGCTTCAGACACACCTTCGCTTCGCTCCTCGTCAACCAGGGCGTTGATATCGTGACTGTATCGGGAGCTTTAGGACACTCCGAGGTTTCTACAACAAGCAATATTTACTGTCATATGCTTGATGAAGCAAGAGCTAAAGTTGCTGATGCAGTCAGTGCAGCTCTTGACTTTACAAATAAAAAAACAGAGCCAAGAGGCGCTTGATCTGCTCGGCTCGTAATAGATATATCATTTAATAAAGAACAAATAAAGAACAAACGACTTTTTCTAAAAAAAGCGAAACTCGGGAATGGCTATATATAGCCATTCCCGAGCCTTTAAAATGGTGGAGCATAGGGGATTCGAACCCCTGACCCCCACACTGCCAGTGTGATGCGCTCCCAGCTGCGCTAATGCCCCAAACTGTTAAAAGTATAGCACATTATTGCAAATCTGTCAAGTGTTTTTTTAATAATAAAGTGCATATCCGTCAGCTTCCGAAGCTGTTACGGCTGCTATCTGCTTATTTATAATATCGGGATCGTTTATCCATTCAAGCTCAGCGGAGCTTCCTGCCCATTTATCCTCCCTTCCGAGCTTGTAAGCTGCAAGTCCTATGATAAGCGAAACATCACTTCCTCTTACAAGTTCTGTCCATTGCTCCAGCGTTGGCAGGAACGGCATTGTCTCATTCTCAAAGCCATAATATATCTGCGGAACTATATAGTCGCAGAAGCCGCTTTCACTCCCCCATTTTTTCACATCGGCATACTGAGTCTCATAGTCTGCCCTGATATTTCCCTGCGGACTTATCCCGAAAAGCAGCCTATCATCTTTTTCCTTTACTGTATCGTACAGCTTCTTCACAAAGCGGCTCACGTTCTCGGTGCGCCATGCCGCGAGGTCGGAAGCTCCGCTCTGTACAAAGGCTTCACTGTCAAAATCGGCAGACGTTGTCGGATAGAAATAATCGTCGATATGTACTCCGTCCACGTTGTAGTTATCTGTTATTTCCCTGACCGTATCACCGAGGAACTCCACTGTTTCGGGATAGGCAGGATCAAGATACCATCTGCCGTTTACATTTTTTACATAGGGCATACCAGCATTGACCCATTTCTTTACTATAAAGCTGTCAGGAACCCTTTCCATTTGTTCTGCTGTCTGTAGTCTGAGAGGATTTATCCACGCATGGACTGATATGCCGCGGTTATGTGCTTCTTCAATAATTATTGCCAGCGGATCGTAATTCCCGTCAAGGAATTCACCCTTTGGATATATGCTTGAAGTATAGTAAGCGTCGCCGCTTGGATGCACATGAAAATACACCGTATTCACGCCGTCTGCCGCAGCATCTTCCAGTATCTCCGCAGCGCCCTTGCGGAAGTCCTCCTCGCTTTTCCCCTGCATATACTCGGGGAACTTCACATATGGAAGCCACATTCCAACCTGCCGCGGATAATTCATCGGAACATATCCCCCGCTTTCTTCCGCCGCAGTCGTACTTTCGCTGTATCCTGCATTTTTCACGCCCTCTGTCGGAAGAACTGCCGAGCAGCCCGCCGATATAAAAAAAGCAGCCGTACAGGCGGCTGCAATAAATCTTTTCATAGCTCTCACCTCACTGCATTATATGCGGTGGGCGGACATGATATGCTCATTTTTTCTCATAAAACACCATAGTCATTCTGTCGTTTATCACTTCTGTTTTTCCTGTCTGATGATAGCCCATTTTCTCGTAAAGATAACAGTTCCCTGCTTCCTGCAATATCGTATCGAGGCACCAGTTATCGGCTCCGTGAAGCTTCTCAACAGCTATTATCGCCTTCTGAGCATAGCCTTTGCTGCGGAACTCTTTCATAATAAATACAGGTGAGATACGCTTTGGACTGCCGTCTTTATTATCGACAATGCGGATAGCTCCCACAGCAGTTTCGCCCTCCATGATGAAGTAGTAATATGTAAACGGCTGACAAAGCCTTTCTTCAACTCGGCTCATAGGCTCGTTTGCGGGGCTTATATCGTAATCATGATACTTCGCAAGAAGCTCCGAAAAGGCTTCCGCCTGCATTTTCCAGAGCTTTTCACAGTCCTGCATATCAATACGTTTCAGCGTAATACTCATAGTATCTGCTCCTGCTTTAAAAAGTTGATTAGTTGACGACGTCCTCGGCGTCCCAAAACAAATGATTATCGGGCGGATAATATCCGCCCCTGCATGATAAGGAAAGCTCCCGAAGAATCAACTCCTCGGGAGCTTTGTGCTTATATCTGATTTGCAATGGGAGCAGCTGCATTGTGCTCGCCATAGCCTTCGTTCTTAACGACCTCAACGTTTCTGTAACACTCCATACCTGTACCTGCGGGTATGAGCTTACCGATGATGACGTTCTCCTTAAGTCCGAGGAGTCTGTCGCTCTTGCCTCTGATAGCAGCGTCTGTAAGAGCCTTTGTAGTCTCCTGGAACGAAGCTGCTGACATGAAGCTGTCTGAGTTCGATGAAGCCTTTGTGATACCCTGAAGAACAGGACTTGTCTGAACAAGCTGTACATTGTACTCGCCTGCGTCGATACGTGCCTGAAGCTCTTCATTGATAGCGTCGATCTCCTTGCTGTCAACAAGAGTACCGGGGAGCAGATAGCTGCTGCCTGTTTCCTCGACCTTTATCTTTCTGAGCATCTGACGAACGATTACTTCGATATGCTTATCGTTGATATCAACACCCTGTAAACGGTAAACCTTCTGAACTTCATTGATGATGTAGTTCTGAACTGCCTGTGTACCGAGGATATTAAGTATATCAGCAGGATAGATGTTACCTTCCGTAAGACGTGTTCCCTTTTCGATGTCGTCGTTCTCCTGAACTCTGATCTTAAGGTTGTAAGGTATCATATAGCTTTCGGATTCGCCTGTCTCATCATTGGAAACGATGATATTTCTTGTGGTCTTGATCTCTTCGATGTGTACCTTACCCGAAATTCTCGAAAGGATAGCAGCACCCTTCGGACGTCTGCTCTCAAAGAGCTCCTCAACACGGGGAAGACCCTGTGTGATATCTTCTGCGTCGGCAGAAGCAACACCGCCCGTATGGAAGGTTCTCATGGTAAGCTGTGTACCCGGCTCACCGATAGACTGAGCAGCGATGATACCAACAGCTTCACCGACAGATACCATATTGTTGTTTGCAAGGTTAGCGCCGTAGCACTTAGCGCACACACCTGTTCTCGACTTACAGGTAAGTACCGAACGGATCTTTATCCTCTCGATGCCTGAGTCGATTATCTTCTTTGCGTCTGCGTCGTTGATGATCTTGTTGCGCGATACAACGAGCTCGCCAGATTCGTCGCGGAGATCCTCGGCAAGGTATCTGCCTACGAGACGCTCTGCGAAAGGCTCAACGATCTCGTTGCCGTTCTTGATCTCGAATACCTCAATACCCTCTGTAGT
This sequence comes from uncultured Ruminococcus sp., assembly GCF_946415235.1. Classification (GTDB taxonomy): domain Bacteria; phylum Bacillota; class Clostridia; order Oscillospirales; family Ruminococcaceae; genus Ruminococcus. Next base: position 14,225 of record NZ_CAMKRR010000065.1, read on the forward strand.
TCCGCAGTCCTCCTCACGGATGATAACGTCCTGAGAAACGTCAACGAGACGACGTGTAAGGTAACCCGAGTCAGCGGTACGGAGAGCCGTATCGGCAAGTCCCTTTCTCGCACCTCTTGAAGCGATGAAGTACTCCAAGATGTTAAGACCTTCACGGTAGTTAGCTCTGATCGGGATCTCGATAACGGTACCTGATGTATTGGCGATAAGTCCACGCATACCTGCCAGCTGACGGATCTGTGAGATAGAACCACGTGCACCCGAGTCAGCCATCATCCAGATAGGATTGTATCTGTCGAAATTGGACTTAAGAGCCTTTGTAACATCGTCTGTGGTATTTGTCCAGAGAGCGATGATCTTCTTAGTCTTTTCCTGTGCGGAGATATATCCGTACTCGTATTCGCTTGTGATCTGCTCTACCTCTGCATCTGCCTTTGCAAGTATATCCTTCTTCTGAGGTGGTATGGTAGCATCGCAGACAGCAACTGTAAGAGCTGCTCTTGTGGAGTACTTGTATCCGAGAGCCTTGATACGGTCAAGCACCTCGGATGTGGTAGTTGTTCCGTGTATCTTTATGCAGCGCTCAATGATATCTGAGAGCTGCTTCTTTCCTACGAGGAAAGCAACTTCGAGGTCGAACTGCTTGTCGGAGTTGGTTCTGTCAACATAGCCCAGATTCTGAGGGATATTCTCATTGAAGATAAGTCTGCCGACTGTAGCATCTATGATCTTGGATACCTTCTTGTCGCCGATATCCTTTGTTATCTTTACCTTGATATTAGCGTGGAGCGATACATCATGCTCGTTGTAAGCCATGAGAGCTTCGTTCACATCGCGGAATACCTTGCCCTCGCCGGGTTCGCCGGGCTTATCCATTGTCAGGTAGTAGGAACCGAGTACCATATCCTGTGAAGGAACGGCAACAGGCTTACCGTCTGACGGCTTCAGCAGGTTGTTTGCCGCAAGCATGAGGAATCTTGCCTCTGCCTGAGCTTCTGCGGAAAGAGGAAGGTGTACAGCCATCTGGTCGCCGTCGAAGTCAGCGTTGAACGCAGAGCATACGAGCGGGTGGAGCTTGATGGCACGGCCCTCAACGAGGATAGGCTCGAATGCCTGGATACCCAGTCTGTGAAGCGTAGGAGCACGGTTCAGCATAACGGGATGATCCTTGATAACGTCCTCGAGAGCGTCCCATACCTTATTGTCGGCACGGTCGATGAGCTTTCTTGCGCTCTTTATATTGGCAATAGCCTTCTTGTCAACGAGTCTCTTGAGTACGAAGGGCTTGAAGAGCTCCAGAGCCATTTCCTTAGGGAGACCGCACTGGTACATTTTCAGCTCAGGTCCTACAACGATAACCGAACGTCCTGAGTAGTCAACACGCTTACCGAGAAGGTTCTGACGGAAACGTCCCT
>NZ_CAMKRR010000066.1 GCF_946415235.1 uncultured Ruminococcus sp.
GGCTTATTTTTTTCAGATGCCGGATCTGTTTGCGGCGTTGTAGATGTACCATCGGCAGATGAACCGCATTTGTCACAGAATTTTGCACCCTCAGGCAATTCTTTACCACAGTTTGGACAATACATATTTTCGTTCCCCCACTCAACATTAATCCTTAAATTTTTTGCCGCAGAAATCATCTGATGCACAATACAGATCGTTTTCAAAAGATATTTCAGAATCGTCAAGAAATACTACTTTTATGCTTTTGGGAAAAACAGCACTGGTATCGAATGGCATATACCCTGTGCCGTCAAAGCGAATAGAGGTTTCTTCACCGCTTTTTAATGGCCCTGTATACTTTAAAGTCTTTGATTCTTCCCAGAACGTTGTATCAAGTCTTGAACCAAGTCTGTCATAAAAAAATGTATCAAAGTAAACATATGCAATAGTCTGAACAGAAATATTCTTTATGGTCATATCAATATAACGTTCATTTGTATCAAAGCGCATATCTGTTATATTTAAAGGTACTTCAATACTAATTGAAGCACTTGAAAGACTGCTGTTTTCTTTTTCCTGACTGTCATTTGAACATATCTTATAAAAGATTACACATATGATAATAAATATAACAGCTATTATGGCTAATGTATGTAACTTGTTTGGCTTTTGGCGTTGAATGGCGTTGCCCAATCCATGTACGTCTCGAGTCGGTTTTCCACATTCAATGCAGAATAATGCGGTGTCGGACAACTCTTTTCCACAGTGTTTGCAATACATAATATCCACCTTCTTTATAATTATGTATCTTTTTCCATAATAATATTATACACCTATAGCAAATCGTTGTCAATACTTTTCAGTATTATTTCACAGAAAGTTTTAACCGCTTGACCTCAGCCAAGCGGTTCATTTCAATCAGTCAGTTCAGTAAGTTTGAGTATAATGTCAGCAGCTATTTTCAACTTATCATCAGGCAGTCTCTTCACACTGTTCAAGATCATATCCATATAGAAGCGTTTGCCTTCAGTGTCAGCAGTATCGGTAGAATCGCTGAAAAACTCGCTATAGCTTAGTCCAAGAGCGTTTACTATCTTATCAAGAGTAGTCATTGTAGGGCTTTTCAATCCTCTTTCCAAGTGCCCAAGAAACGCTGGATTGATTTCGGCCTGTAGCGCAAGCTGCTCCTGGCTCATTCCACGCTGTAAGCGATAATACCTGATTCTTTGTCCTACGTTGTTATCCATTGAACGCCTCCTTCGATACCTTTTGGTTCTATGATACCCCTGATATAGGCTTTTATCAATGGATAATAAGTACTCAGTACAGCTTACTATAAGTACTAAAAGAGAGCCGTATCATCGAATGAATAATATTATGTAAACAAGCAAACTCAAAACAAGTGCAATCAACTTTCACCGGATAATCGCTTGTTCTCCTCCATCAGGTACCTCTCGATCTCTCTTCCGTATATCATCAATCGTCTTCCCATCTGCTTGGAGCGTATTGCTCCTGATTTCACAAGACTGTAGAGTTTTTCCTCATACATTCCATAGTAACACGCTGCTTCCGGTATCGAATACAGTCTTCTTTCTATGTTAACTATGTACTTCACGTACATTCCCTCCTCTCTAAGTGATATTTTTAACTATCTTGTACGATCTTGTGCTGTGAAAGAAGAGCGTGATAATCACGCTCCCTCTTTCATACGGGCAGTAATGTAGCTTTCTATTGAACTGTAGGGTACCTTGATTTTGTTGCCCTCTTTGTAGCCTTTGATCTTCCCCTCTTTAATATAACGGTAAAACAAACATCTGCTTATCCTAAGTACATCCATGACCTCCTTACAAGTGAGTATTTTGGGTTCGTTGTAACATTCTGACATAACTCAGTCCTCCTTCATGCTTTTCCTGACTATTCGAGTTCAGCATTACATATATGTTGTGTTCTTGTATCATCTTTTGACAAGATTTCAAAAGCGATGGAATTCTTCCCGTTCTTAGCTATATATCATTGATATGCCTCTATGTCAGGTACTGATTATACGATAATGGCTGACCGCATAGAAGACCGCTTCGGCGGAACATAGGAGCATAGCAAACGGAAGGAGGACACGATGTTTACAAATGAACGTTATCTGACCTGTGGAGTTGACAGCACGATACCGCTGGAACTTCAGCTGTTCATGTGGGAATGCGTGGAAAGGATGCAGGGGGCGAAGGACTACATTCAAGTCTTTGAGCTTACGGCATCAGGCCCGATGCAGAGCATTTCTCACACTTCAGAAGAACCCGAATACCACATGGAATATCTGATACCCTCAGATACTCCGATCACAGCCAAAGTCTACATCATAGACGATGGCGATCACTCAACAATGCTGCTTGCAGAAGAATACTGATACAAAGAAACCCTCCCGATTCGGTTCGGGAGGGTATTTTTATGCCCTGAGGAGGATAATACAATGGAAGAAAACAAAATCTACTGCTCACACTGCGGAGCACTTATCGCAGACGACGAGGACTACGAGGAAGTTAACGGCGAGATCGTCTGCACCGACTGCTACGAAAACCATACGACCACCTGTGACCGCTGCGGCTCTGTTATCTGGACCGATGACAGCTACGGCGATGAATACACCACGCTCTGCTCCAACTGCTATCACAATCACTATACTCGCTGCAGCTGCTGTGATGCTCTGCTCCATGAGGACGATGCCTATCACCTTGACGGTTACGATTACTGCAGCGACTGTTACCACGACGAAGTTGACAAAAACAGAAGCATCCATGACTACGGATACAAACCCGAGCCGATATTCTATGGCGATTCTCACCGATATTTCGGTGTAGAGCTTGAAATTGACGGAGCAGGCAAAGACTCGGACAACGCTGACGAGCTTCTTGCTATCGCCAACAGAAACGAGGAGTACATCTACATCAAGGGTGACGGCTCTCTTGACGACGGAATGGAGCTGGTAACGCATCCCATGTCCCTTGCTTTCCACAAGCAGTTTCACTTGGACGAGATAATGAAGAAAGCGATCTATCTGGGCTATCGTTCACATCAGACTTCAACTTGCGGACTTCATATTCATGTGAACCGTGACTGTCTCGGTGATAACCGTGAGGAGCAGGATGAAACGATAAGCAGGATACTGTACTTTGTGGAGAATCACTGGAACGAACTGCTGAAATTCTCACGCCGCTCCGAGTACGCCATGAACAGATGGGCAGCTCGCTATGGCTTTGAGAAGACAGGCCGTGAGATCCTTGATAAGGCGAAGAAAGGCAACAATGGTCGATATGCCGCTGTAAATCTTATGAATTACGCAACTATCGAGTTCAGGATGTTCAGAGGAACGCTGAAATACAACACTTTCATCGCTGTTCTTGAGCTTGTCAACGCTTTTATTGATGCTGCGATCAACAACACCGACGATACTCTGTCCAAGCTGTCATGGCTGGACTTTGTAGGCGATATCAGGGAGCCTGAGCTGATACAGTACCTGAAAGAACGCAAACTTTACGTCAACGATGATATCAACGAAGAGGAGGATATGTGATATGTGTGCATTATTCGGATGGCTCGATTATAGAGGAATTGCCCCATACAGGGTGCTCAGAAAGCTCACTCAGGCTCTGGCAAACGCAGCTGAGGAGAGAGGGACAGACGCAGCCGGTATCAGTTACATCAACGGCGGCAGAGTAACGATATTCAAACGACCGAAAGCAGCGCACAAGCTGCACTTCCACGCTCCCGACGGTACAAAAGCGGTTATGGGACACACAAGATTTGCAACACAGGGCGATAAGAAGAAGAATTACAACAATCACCCGTTTGCTGGCCACGCTGACAAGGAGTTCGCTTTTGCCCATAACGGCGTCCTCTGGAATGACAAGGAGCTCCGCCGTGACAAGGTTATCCCCGATACATATATCGATACTGACAGCTATATCGGCGTTCAGCTTATCGAGAAGCAGGGAAAACTTGACTTCGACAGCTTGCAGTATATGGCAGAAACAGTCGAGGGAAACTTCACTTTTACCGTTCTCGATCAGACCAACAGCTTATACATTATAAAAGGGAGCAACCCGATGTGCCTGCTCCACTTCGAGACAATCGGCCTTTTTGTATACGCTTCAACGGAGTCGATCATGAAGAAGGCTCTGAAGCAGCTGGGCCTGCATAAGTTCGAGAGCAAGCGCATCGATACAGACGAGGGTGATATCCTGTGCATCGACAAGACTGGAAGGATATCGAGATCTCAGTTTCAGCCCAAGAAATATCGCTCGAAGTATCTGAGCTGGTACGACGACGAGCCTTATTATAACGTGCATGAAGAACTCCTGCTTGCCTATTGTGGCTGTTACGGAGTTGATACCGCTGATGTGGAGCTTCTGCTGGAGTTCGGCTATACCTGTGACGAGATCGAGGATATGCTCGCAGACCGCAGCCTGCTCCACGAAACGCTCTGTGCTATCAAGGGCGAAGAGGAATACAGCCTGCTTGAAGCATTCTGAGCAGATACAAAGATAACCACGGCGTGAGCACCGTGGTTATTTTTTGTTCTGAGTATGAGGGGTGACCGTATGCTTCTCAGCCGCAGTTCATGCTTCAAACTTCCTTGGCACTCGGAACATGGAACGCACACTCTCTGTCATCACTAAAAAATCTTTTCGTCTCGCACTATATATAGATGAGAACCAAAAAGTTTTTTATACCAAAAATTCTTTTCCCATATATAGCCATTTGAAGGGCCTCATAGCGAAGCACAATATGTCCCCCGAAGCATTGCGCTTCGGGGCGTCTCAGAAGAGTAAGGAGCTAACGCTCGGACTGGCTGACTCAGAGAATGATGCAATGTCCCTGAGCCGCTGCTGTATACACTGCTCTGCGTAGGGCTCTCTTCCGCGTATACAGCCGAGTTTGTTATATCTATATACTTAAAACTTTCTGTTGTCGCCAACCAGGTGTCGTTGTCTTGATTTGAAGGCAGATTTCAGGCATCATCTGCAAAAGCACTACTATAATGTTGTGTCATTCTTGTATCTTCTTGTATTATCTTGTACTCTTTTATAACTATATTGTAACGCCTTTTAAAGGAGGAAGTATAAAATGCATAAAGAATACACGGTGTCCTTCGATGGACACCGCTACAAGAAGAAACCGGAAGGAAAGGAGAAAGGTCGCATAAGCCGCAATCTCTCTCCTGCTACGCTTACTTATGACTTTCTAGCAGAACGACTGGCCAAAAAGGGCTGCACATTTTGTCCCGCTGTCTATGATGGTTCGCGCAAGAACGAGAACTTTGTAGAACAGCAGCTGTTTGTTGTCGATATCGACCACGACGCCACATACACACAAATGAAAGAAAGAGCCGACAGCTACCAACTGTCGGTTCTTTTTTCTTATAAGACTTTCTCATGGGCTCCTGAATCTGACAAGTTCAGAATGGTGTTCGCTCTTGACAAAAAGATTTATGATCCCAATACAGCGAAGATAATAACAGCTCTATTCATGCGTATCTTCAACGAATGCGATAAGAGCTGTAAAGATCTTGCCAGAATGTTCTTCGGCAGCAACCACGGGCTGTATGATATGGCACCTGAAGCTAATGAGATAAGTCTCACGCAACTGATCCTGTCATTTAATAGTTATATGCACAGACAATATGGTCATGCTCATTACACCCGAGAGATCGATAAGTTCTACACGAGTATCGATGAAAACTTTGTCGTACAGCTCAACGGGAAGGTACCTGTTATCGAGCACGACAGCGAAGGCTCGCCGGTGATAAAGACAGTTCCTAGAACTGCCAGTATCAAGAAGACGGACTATCAGGTCAAGAAAAAGGGCAAACGCAGACAGACCGAAAAGATTGACTTCGACGTGCTTGAGAAAAGCTGCAGGTTGTTCAGAGATTTCAAGAGCGGCGAAGCATACTATTTCTATCCCCTTATGTTCCTCTTAGCTACAAACTTAGTGAATGTGGAGAAAGGCAAGAAGGAGTTCCTGAGGATAATAGACTCTCCTCAGAACGAAGACAAGCCTGCTTATCATGAACGAGATTGGGCAGCAATCCTCGATACTTTTATAGATATGCAGTACAACCCTCAGTCCTGTGACAAATGTCTCCATTGCGCGGAATGTCTGCATTATAAGAACATGATACGAACCGTGAAGCCGGGATTCTGTGGTATAAAGCCGATAGAGCGTAAAGACTACTGTTCGGTTGAGGAGGCTGAGAAAAGCCTTGAGGAGAACTTTTACGCAGCTGTCAATTCAAATCTGCCTGGGGTGAAGCTGCTGAAAGCTCAGACAGGTCTGGGAAAAACGAGCACGTTTCTCAAATTTCTGGAACAAACGAAAGATAGCTACATACTGGCTGTCCCAACTCACGAACTCGCAAAAGAAATTTATCAGAAGGCCAACAGGATGGATATACATAATGTACGCATCGTACCACAGCCGATCCTCTCTGACAACTTACAGGAAGAAATTGATCATATCTACAACATAGGGGCCGGAGAGATAGCTCTTGAGATGTTGAGGGACATAAGCGATCAGCTTCCGTACGGGAGCAATGATCGTGAGAACGTTGAGAATTTCTTCAGTGAACTTGATGCTGCACTCAACTACGATGGGCACATCATCATGACGCATGAGCGATTGCTGTGCTTCAACAGAAACTCAGATATATTCAAAACCCACAAGGTGATCATAGACGAAGATATCCTGCGCTCTGTGTGTGCTACTGTTACCGTTGACAGCGAGGACATAGAGAAGGCTTTAGAAAGCGATTCTTTCGGTCCTGGCTCTCAAAACAGACTCAAAAACATTCTGTCTGGTGAGATATACCAGCGATATAGAGCATCAGCAGGAATAACGGTAGATGCTGACGTGATAACAGAGCTAAGCAATATCAGCTCCAATATCATTGAACTTCTGGATGCTCGGGTGCTTGTTAAGGAGGCAGGAAAGGTCACATTCATCAAAAGGCAGTCGTTGCCGTGTGATTCAGCAGTTATTATGTCTGCTACAGCTTCTGCCGACTTGTACAAGTACCTGATGAACACGGAAGTTACGGAATATAGCTGTAAACAAGCTCGTTACAAGGGAAAGATTCTTCAGTACACCAACAGTTCGTACAGCCGTAGCGCTCTTACGAACAAAGATTCGTCTAAGCTGCTGAAGTTTGTGCATTCTATAGTAGGCGATGATGAAGTTATAACTTTCAAGTGCTCAGAGGAAGAGTTCGGTACAGCGTATCACTATGGAAACATAGAGGGGCTGAACTGTCTCAAAGGGAAGAATATCTCTGTAATCGGGCTGCCAAACTCACACGAGGACGTGTACAAGCTCTACGGTATGCTCATGGGAGTTGATCCTTATAAGCAGAAGATGCGGAACACCAAGGTTGCTTATAACGGGTGCGAATTCTATCTTAATACGTTCTCTGACATCAGGCTCAGAAAAGTTCAGCTCTGGATGATTAGTTCTGCACTCGAACAGGCTATCGGAAGAGCAAGGCTTCTCAGGGAAGATTGTACTGTCAAGGTCTTTGCAAGATTTCCGGTGGATCAGGCAGAAGTGATGTAATGTGCGATAACGAATTGCTGGAAGTGTGTGTGGTGATGTGATGAACCACCCTCCAAGAGAATGATGGTGATATTTGCGAAAACCTTATATATATAATATAAGCTTTCTGCATTTTTCACCACTCCACCATCTACTTCTAGCAGTTCGTCACAGCTGTCCATGAGACATAGAGGTTACAGAGCTACAAGCGAAACCTGAACCTCCACGAAGGGCTAAAGATCATAAGATTAGCGTGGTATTACGGCTCTAAGAAGCGGGGTGTGCATTTTGCGATGACGAAGTCAGAGCGAAATGTGAGGGGCATGGCCCCTGCAGGTGGCGCGGAGGGATGATCCCTCCGCATTCAGTAACTGCGACAGCAGTTACGCAAGGACGTGGCGATAGACACGTCCATCATTTCTCTTCTAGTAGTCAGATCGTAGCAAATTGCCTCTACGATGCATTCTGTAGCCATCTGTGGACAAATCATACTAATACAGTTCAGAATCGCTTCTCGCAGTATCACGAAGTACCAACTATGCCTGTGCAGGTGGCTTCATTCCTTTGTTTTCTCCTCGTTTTCAGCATCATCATTATCGATAGGCTTTCTTACAGCTCTAAGTCCCATTGCTTTCAGTATTCCTTCGCAACCTATATAATCATCTAGTTCAGGTGGAGAAGATTGGCTTTCGATATTTTGCTTCATCTCATCTGAGAGATTAGATGACTGATCATCTTGATAGGAATAATGGTTCATTGTGTAATCTGGAATGGAATCAAACGTCCTTCTAAAGCCTATACTTGCAAATAGCTTCTCAATATCATCGCTCATCGTATCGTTTGACATCTTCTGCCTCTCTGCTTCCAGCTTAAGCACCATTGCGAATACGTTTGACACGATTTCCTCACATTGGTGGTAGAGCTTATCATAATTGTCAGCGATGCTTTTCCCAAGTGTTGTACTACGGAGAGCTTCCTTCATACTATCTAAAGACATGCTTCTAAGTTTTGCGTTGTCTTGCACGCCTGTTATAAAGTAACAGAAGTGCTCGTCAATAACTTTCCTGATATCTGTATCCGCATCAAATTCCTTGAAGCTGCCATAGCTCTTTCCTTCTGTTATTGTAAGAAGTTCATTTTCCGTTCGCACAAGGGTTTGGAAGAACGAGAATGAGCCTATATACTGGGTTGATAGGAACTGCCTCATTTTCAGAACTTTTCTTCTATCTTCAAAGCTTGGAGATGGATCAGTCATAAACTTGAGATACTTATAGAAGTACTTAGGAAGCATGTTATATATATAAGAATCTGACCAACGAAGCGGCAAAGGAGTACCGGCATAATCTTTTGAATATGGATACAATCCTTCAAACAGTACTTCGTAAAAACTATCCATGGTTCTTCGGCTCTCATCATCTCCGCTCTCAACGACAGCAGTAATGTTGTCGACCTCTTCAGCTTGTTTTCTAAGCAAAGCAAAACTGTCACTTCTTACTGTCTCAAGTTCAGCTATGACATCGGTTATCTTTCTCCTCTTGCAAACATTATTCTCGTCGAATTCATATATGATTGAAGAGATTCGCTTTATAGCCTTTACGATAGCAAGCCTCATGTCAGCCACAAAGTCAAAATTATCGTGACGTTCCACTCGCATCTTGAAGAGATCCAAGTTGAAGATTGGGCGCGAATCCTTATACTTTGCAATTTCGTACTGACGCATACATAGATTCGCAGTCCACACGTCAATCTGATTAATTATATCAACAAACGGAGCGCTTGCACTATTGTTGTAGAACATGGCATCCATGAGAAAGAATCTGCTCATACTTGCGCTCAGCCTTCTTAACGTTTCTATGTGTTTAGCTGCAACCTCTGAGTCGAAGGAAAGACTTAACACTCTCCTTTCATAAGATCTAAGTTTGTCAATTTCTTCAAGATTGGAGTAAGTTCTTTCAATAGTATTGATATTTACGGAGCTTACTCCGGTCTTTGATGCTCTTGCATCCTTGAAAGGATCACTGAGTTCCAGTTTCAGAATAGCTACTAACAGCTCTTTGATTTCATATCTGAACAAAAAGTCTGAGTTCTTTCCGCCATTACGGAAGATGTGCTTACCGTCGAAGTATCTTTCTTCCATAGCTTTAATGACATTCTTGATGGTCCGATTATCTTTATCTTCAGGAATGTGATCCCTGTCAGCTTCGTCTCTGTACTTGTTTTCTTCTCGCCACTCTTCCATAACAGCATCCAGGTCGTAATCCAAGTTGTTATTCATACTCGCTCCTCCTAATCTATAGCGGTCCGTTAGAGAGATTACTCACGCAAACAGCGATATATAGTCACTTCTTCTATCGTTTCATAATCCTGCAAACTACAATTTTCGTAATGCAGGATTAGCCATTCTCAAATCAAATGAACTGTGATACAATTTAGGCATTACAAAATATGTATCAATAACGGTGATTGGTATCACTGTTATTATACCTCAATACTAATCTTAAATCAAGGAGGAACAACTATGAGATCCAAATTCACAGTCGAATCAGAGGAGCCCATGGCAAACGGCAACCAAGATGAGTCCATCGGAGTCGAATCAGAGGAGCCCACGGAAAACAACAAAGACGAGTCCATCGGAGTCGAATCAGAGGAGTCCACGGCAAACAACAAAGACGAGTCCGTCGGAGTTGAATCAGAAGAGTCCGCGGCAAACAACAAAGACGAGCCCTCAATTGATGACCCGTATGACTTCTTCTATGGACTCGAATCACAGGAGTCTATAGATTTTAACAAGCCTATCATCATCCGTTCAAAGGAGCCCACGGAAAACAGCAACCAAGATGAGCCCGGCGGAATCGAATCAAAGGAGGACAATAAATGATAGTAAAGTCCCAGCTTGTTGAGAAACACATAGGCAAGAATATAGAGGTCTTGTTTGGTGAAGAAAAGCGGTGTGAACTAAACCCCTATTGCAACGACTGCTCTCAATGTTTCTGGAGAGGAATATGCAGTGACTTTAAAAATAAGGTTCAAAGCATCAAAGGCCTCGAAACTGCGACAGCTGAAGCTACATTGAACCCGTCCATCATTAGCATGAGCGGGTTCATCCCTACAGTTATTGGTCCCCCGAACAAGTATCTATCTGAGGTAATTGATTCGGATATGATAAAAAAACTTCAAATCGGCAACTCAATGGTGATAAACGGCCCGACGGGCTGTGGAAAGAGCCAAATGATCGCAGATTACATAGAAGAAAAGCCGCCAGATGAAACAGTTATAGTATACACTCCGAGACGCTGCACCAAGCGACAACTGCGTAGAGAGGTGGCTAGAAAGCTTTGCATACCGCCCGATAAGGCTGAAGAGTTCCTAGGGCGGATGAATGTCTACATACTGACATATCAAAGCTTTATCAACCGACAGAATCTATTTAAAGGTAAGTTTCTTACAGTCTTTCTTGATGAATGTCATTGTCTCAGCTCTGATGCAACTTTTGCTATGTATCCACAACAGATGCTGCAGTGGCTTGAGAACAACCTCGATACTACAAAGAGAATTTATATCACAGCTACTATCGACAATGTACTGCCGTTGATATGGAGTAAGGAGTATATTGAGTATGACAACCGCTATCCATCCAACGTAATTCTCGATGCATCGCCAGAAGAAATCGCCATGTTCGATTTCACAAAGTACACTCGTATACAGCAACTTGTACTAATGAAAGCGAACTGGGATTACCTCAACTTCAAGATCTACGATCCAAGCGATCCGCAGAAGCTTGCAGAGTATATAAACGCCATCTCGAAATCAGGCAAGAAGACATTGATGCTTCTCAACGATATCGACAAGGGCAGAAATTTCAACCAGCATCTTGATCCCCCAGCACAGCAGATCTATTCAGATTCTGTTGATGATGCGCTAAACGAGGAGATCAGTAAGATAACAGAGAACTCAATGTTTGAAGGATCTGGACTGATAACCACAAAAGTAGCTAACATCGGACTTTCACTTCATGACAGTGCGATCGAAGTTATCGTTGCCGAGTCCTTCGAGCCCGAGGAGATTATCCAGATAATCGGTAGAGTAAGAGTGGACAGACGTAACCCACGACCTGTCACTGTTCTTCTTCCTGACTATTCCAGTGGTGACCTCGGAAGAATGGAACATATGCTGATTGAGCAGCTCAAGGACTTCAAGGCAGCTAATGATAATCCATACACTTACCGTTACATTAAGGAACCGTATTCAGTTCCTTCACCCATCCCCCAAAAACTTATTCCTAATGATCTTGCTATCAAGACTCTTGATATGAAGCTTAAGTTCATCCAGAAGCTCAAGGCTGAGGAGCAGGAGCACCCGCATTCATTCATCAATCACATATTCCCATATTATGGAATGGGTAGCTACGATGATACGCTGCGTATCGACTATGACAACAAAGTTAAGTGCAAAAATCGTTTGATAGCTGCTCTTGAAGAATATAAGCAAGTCGAAGATATGTCTCTTTTAAGGAGCAAGGTAGCAGCTGCCTGCAACGAAACTGGTGCATACACGAAAAAGCTCGAAGGAACTATCAAAGTTGATACAATCAACACCGTACTCAAGTTCTTTGAGATACCTGAACGTTTAGGACATAAGCGCGAGACATATGATGTAATCTTACCAGACTAAACTTATATACTATTGTAGTGCATAAGCATGATAGCGATGCTCCTGCGAGGGGCATCGCTGCTGTTAATCAAGTAGGCGGAGAGCACTCTGCCAGAAAGGAGCAACACATGATGACAACAGATAATGCCTTCAAGGATTACCCTGATATCATCTCAGTGAAGCAGCTTCAGGAAATGCTTCATATCGGAAAGAACAGGGCGAGGGAACTTCTCCGCAGCAACGAGATCCCATATATCAAGATAGGATATACCTTCAAGATACCGAAGGTGAATGTGATTGAGTTCCTCAATCGCAATTCTATCGGAAACTGACAAAAACGACGAGACTGCCGCTGGTTTTGAACTTGCGGCAGAAAACTTAGGAGGGATAGACATGAAGTATAGTGTTCATATTAACAAAGGCATATGGCACGTTAGCTTTTACATCAAGGATGCAACAGGAAAGCGAAAGTTAAAACAACTATCAACCGGAATCAAGGGAATGAATAACAGGGGAGAGCAAATCAACAAGCGTAAGGGCGAGGACAAGGCTAAAGAGATAATCGCTAAGTTTGAAGGCGTCGTTGATAGTGAATATGGTGGCTGGACTCTCGACAAGTGTGCAGCTTACTGTCTTGAACTGAAGAAAACAAAGCTGTCGCCGACTACATATAACGATTATCTTAACGCATTGGAAACACATCTGAAGCCTTACTTTGCCAACAGAAAGCCTATACGAGATCTGAAACCAAAGGATATCGAATCGTTCTGCAGTTATAAGCTGAGTGAGGGGAAGAGTCCAAAAACGGTACATAAGCTGCTGAGCCTTATAGGCCCAGCGTTCAGATATGCAGAAAAGAACGACTTTATCATAAAGAATCCCATGAATGTCGTAGATAAGCCATTAAAGAGTAAATCAGTTACTAGTTATTACAATGCTGAGCAGCTTAACGCACTCGCAAAGGCTGCGAAGGGTTCATATATCGAAACGCCTGTTATCCTTGCGATGATACTCGGACTCAGACGTTCAGAGATAGTTGGTCTGACGTGGGATAACGTAGATTTTGAAAATAGGCTTATACATATACGACAGGCTGTAATAGTTGGAGATTCAAGTATCCTTACAGCAGGCACATATAAAGTCATAGGACATACAGGCAGCAAGAAACCAAGGGATATCATACTGAAGTTTTTCCTCAAGACAGACAGCAGTGAGCGCAGCTTCACCATGAACGATGACCTGTATAACTATCTGAAAGCTCTTAAAGCTACTCATGATACCATGCCGAGAGAAACAAAAGCGTATATGGATTTCGTTTGTGTGAATGCTGTTGGTACTCTTATTACTCCTGACAGCATAACATCTCACTTCAACAAGCTGCTCAATGCAAATGGTCTTCCGCACATAAAGTTCCATGCACTTCGCCATTCCTGTATAAGTCTTCTTGCAAACAATAACAGTTTCTCGATGAAACAGATACAGGATTATGCAGGACATGGGGACTTTCTTACAACATTCAATGTCTACAGTCACGCTGATGATTCAGCTAAAAAGACCGAGATGGACTACATTACCAGTTGTTTCACAGAACTGTTCGATCATAATGGTACTGAATAAACGATTACAGGTGCTCTTGAAATGTCAGGAGCACCTGTTGTTGTATCATCTTACATGGACAGGATGATGTCCGTCAGCAGTTTCTTTTTTGTATTCCAAAGCCTTCTGTAAACGCAGTTATTAAAATAGCAACAATATCCGATAGCAGTACCATTTCGATAATATATATCAATAAAAACAGCTATTTCCTCTTGAGAGAATAGCTCGAATGCATATAAGAAAAAGCGTATATCACAGGCAATAAGCTCTGCGATATACGCTTTTTTTGAATTATTGGCTAAGCATCAACACATCTACGATAAGCCAGCCGTCCTTCTCATAGATATTTATTGCCCCATTGTTTTGAGTGACAGTTTCCATTACACTATACATACCTAATCCATGATTACGTTTATCACGCTTAGTTGTGTCTGGTAGTTCCCCATTAACGAGTACAGGGAATTGTATGCGGTTTTGTACAGTAATGTGCAGATATACTCCTTTAGATTCCAGTGAGAGTCGAATCTCCTTTTGTGGTTCATTTTTTTCAGCTTCAATGGCATTGTCCATGATATTGCCAAATACTGTACTGAATGCAGTGTCATCAAAAGGAGCTAAGTCTTTTTGTATATAACACTTTAGATTTATATTTTCTTTTTGACAGATCATTCGCTTTAAGTCAAGAATAGCGTTAAGAGTAGAATTATTGGTGTCTGTGAAAGCAGGAGCATCAGGGAGATTACCAGAAATTTTCTCGATGTAGGCAAGCGCCTTATTGTCCTCGCCGCTTTTTATGAACTGAGAAATAGAGATGAGGTGATTACTGAGATCGTGTCGCAAAGCTCGTACTGCATTACTCCATTGCACAGATTCCTGCAATTTCTTTTCATCATCATTCAAGCGTGTCTGTAAGGCAACCTGATTAAGCTGAGATTGATTTTGCATCGTAAACTGAAAAAGTATGAAAATAAGCAGAATATTAATTGTTGCAAGTGAAACCATAATGATTGTAGCATACAAAGGTGGGAGAAGATGCTCCAGAATCATCTTCTCGACAGTAATTCCTGCTACTACAGAAATCATAAGGGCAATAATGGCGATTACACTTTGTAGCAGATGCAAGGTTATTCTTTTCTTTCGTATCAAATTTGCAACTGGTATCAGCAAGCAGATTAAAATAAGTTTTGATAGAAAAAGCAGAAATATTCTCGCCGGATTTCTCATAATAAGGATGCTATCATATTCTTCTCTCAATATGAATGAGGATGTAACCAAAAGAATAGCATTTGTCAAGAAAATGGCTAATAATCCTATCAATGATAAAACAAGTTGATGCCACCATTTTCCTTGTAGTGCTATCACTGAAAAACTAAACAGTGTAATAAGATAAAGGACAGTAAACACGCCCTCCAACGTAAATTGGTAGTTCAGAATAACAATATTCAGTATCATAACTGCTGAGAATAAAGATGTATACACTATTTTCAGTAATGTAGAGATTTTTTTGAAAGATAATGAAAATATCAGAAACCAAAATAGAATAGTGCAATCGGAGACTGTTGCTACAAATTCTGCAATATTATAAATCATATCAGCACCTTCTTTATATATTTTAGATATGCTGTTCGGACGGATGGTATTTTCCTTCTGCTGATATATAGCATCTCACCATTAGAGAAGCAAACTGCATCCTCGGTCAACTCAACAAGCGACAAATTCACGA